>JBGSWU010000222.1:0-6825 GCA_041751795.1 Thermomicrobiales bacterium | reverse complement strand
GATCCATTACCAGTCGGTGCCGAGGCAGAACGCTTCCGCTTGTACTCCAGCGTAACCGAATTCCTGCGTAACGCTGCCCTCATTCAACCGCTCGCCATTATTCTTGACGATCTGCACTGTGCCGATCGATCGTCGATCCTGCTCCTTGAATTTGCCATCAATGAACTGGCTGATTCCGCGATCATCGGAATTGGAACGTACCGAAACATTGATGTGCAGCGGGGGCATCCACTCCAGCAGGTGCTGGCGAGGCTGAACCGGTTCCAGGACGACCGTCGAATCTCGATGGCAGGGTTCACACCGGACGATGTCGCTGAGATGGCGGAAGTGACCAGCGGCCAGGTACCACTAACTGCACTGGCCGAAGCCATTCACGAGCAAACCAATGGAAATCCGTTCTTCGTGCGTGAGATCGTGCGGCTAATGGTCGATGAGGGCCGCTACGATCAGCACGAGAATCCCCTGTCCTGGAAAGTGACCGTCCCACGGAGTGTCCGCGAAACGATCGGACTGCGGCTGGATCGATTGTCGGACGACGCGTTGCGATTGCTGACGGTTGCTGCAGTAACCGGACGGGAATTCGAACTGGCGACAGTTGCACGAGCGGCTGATGTCACGATCGATCGAGCAATCGACATGTTCGATGAAGGACTTTCAGCCTCCATCGTCAATGAGCGTGATGAGCAGCCGGGCCGGATGCATTTCGCACACGCGCTCATTCGTCATACGCTATACGAAGATGTCAGTCTGGCGCGGCGCATCCGGCTCCACCGCCAGGTCGGGAACGCAATCGAAGATATTTACGCTGCCGATCTCTCCCCATGGTTTGCTGACCTGGCAGGACACTTTGTTGCCTGCTCCGTCGATGGCGATTCCGAGAAAGGCATCCGCTACTCGATTGAAGCTGGACGACAATCGATGAGACTGGTGGCGTACGGTGAGGCGGTCAAGCAGTTTCGGCAAGCCGCCGAACTCGTCGAACTCAACGATGAACCATCGAACGATCGCTACGTTGAAGTCCTTCTACTGCTGGCTGATGCGCTGCGGTGCAACGGAGAAACGCGCGACGCTCGGACGACATACATCCGAGCTGCTGCAATCGCTTCGGATGCTGGATATGCCGAAGTACTTGCTCGTGCCGCGCTTGGCATGGCCAATACTGAGGGAGAAGCAGAAGTTGACGACGCCGCAACGGTCAACCTGTTGCAACAGGCTTTGGAACTTCTTCCCGACACCGCCAATGTTCTGCGAGCATCGACGCTCGCGTGCCTTTCAACGGTCCTGCACTATCACGATCCGGCATCGTTACCCCGCCGGCGTGAACTGGCACGGCAAGCTGTTGCCCTGGCCCGGCGGATCGATGATCCAGCAACGCTGGCGACGGCGCTCCACGCAGAACTCCAGGCCGATGTCGCGCCGCTGGATATCAAGACGAGCCTTAACCTTGTCGATGAAATTCTGAGGCTTGCGACTGAGGCGGGTGATGGCAGCCTCGCGCTCACCCTGCGGTCACGACGCTTCGCGCACCTCATGGAACTCGGCGACATCGTTGCAGCGGACCGCGAACTCGAAGCATACGCGGCTCTCGCGAAGGACTTACGCCTTCCATATAACCTCTGGGCAGTGACTCTCAAGCGGGCGATGCGCGCGCTGATGGCTGGGCATTTTGAAGAGGGAGAACGCCTCGCTCACGACGCGTTGCGGTTCGGTGAGCGATCGGCTCCACTCTCAGCACACCCGCTGTATGTCGTTCAGCAGTTCGTCCTGCTCAGGGAACAAGGCGGGCTGGAATCGCTTGAAGAAGATCTCAGTCGGTATGCAGACGATAACTTGCCATCATTCCGGTTTGAACGGTGTCTTCTGGGAGTTATCTATGCCGTAACAGGCCGAGAAGATGAAGCGCGCGCCGAAGTTCGAACCGTCACTGGCGACCGAATCGACGATATCCCTGCCGATATCTTCTGGATCGGCGTCATGGCGCTGCTGGCCGACATCTGTGTCCATCTTGGGGACACCGATCGATGCCGCAAACTCTACGATCTCCTCGTTCCATTCAGCGGACGCCTCGCCAATTCCGGCACCGGAGTCATCAGCATCGGCCCTGTTTCCTACTACCTGGGGATTCTGGCAAGAACACTCGGCGACCTTTCGAACGCAGTGCGTCATCTGGAAGATGCGATCGAATTCAGCCTGCGCATTCAAGCACCGGTATTCGTCGCGTATGCCAGGTATGCGCTAGCGACGACGCTCACAATCCGTAACTCCGACGGCGACCCCGAACAGGTATCCGCGTTACTGGACGAATGCCGACAAACCGCCGATGAACTGGGAATGCCACGCCTTCGGACACATGTCGACAATAGTTCGCTAAGGGAAGATTAAGTACCGCGACGTACGCTTCCGACACCGGCTGAACAGTTGGTGCCGGACACCAGAATGGGGATTCATGCAACGTCGCGCCGACTGGCGTGAGTACGTTGTACAGGTTGTCCCAACCAATTGGCCGTACAGCCGTTATGCGGCAACAAGCGAGAGGACGGGAACGTGGCTGAACAGACGCATCAGCAAACGATGCAATCGTCAACGAAACCGAACGGCGCACACGATTCGAACGGTGCTCCAACGAATGGGCGACCGATCAAAGGATTCCCACAGGCGAGTAAACATGGAAATCATACCTACTGCCTACGGATCGCCGTCAACGACCCGAATCACGAAGCATGGTGTATTGAGTTCGACGAGAGCGCCATCGAATCCGGACCGATACCGATTGAGAACGACCCCTGGGGCCGCCAGCTCTTCTATCTGAAAAATGCTGCAATCGTCGTCGAGACGAGGACCACGACGGTTCGAGAGTTCATTCAGTCTGGCTGCATCATCAGAGGCAACAGAACCTCAGAACACCATGAACATGGTTCGCCCACACCATTGATTCAAGAGACTGGAGAAGTTGGGGACCCAACATCTCGCAGCTATTTCTGCTGAGCGGGCTATGACTCGGTGCCCTGCTCGTTCACCAGATGCGCGATAGGAATGACGCATGCTCAGCGCCGAATCATTCAATCGCTGATCGAGGTCGGGTCGATCGCACCAGACCGGGTGGCCGCCGGTCTGCGTGTGGTCGGCACCTCACGGCGCGAACGGGTCTGGGTCGCCCACATCGCGGATGGGCCATCGCTCGTCGTCAAAGTCGCCAGCGATGCTGATGGCCGGCGACGGTTGGCGCACGAGGCAGCCGTACACGATCGACTACGCAGGATCGAACATTTCCACGAGTCATTCGTACCAGCGTTGACGTGTTACGACGCAAGCAGAGGATTGCTCGTTCTCGACTATGTCGACGGGACATCACTGGCCGAGACGACCACGAATCGACGCGACAACGACGACGCGCCAGCAACCGAACTGGGCAGGGCACTGGCGCGATTGCATCAGGTCGGGATCGATCCTCTCGATCCCGACCTTTTTGCTGACCACCCGCCTTGGGTGGTCAGCGTCCACCGTCCCAACCTGGATTGGTATACGCGATCGAGTGAGGCCAGCCTGCGGATGCGTGCCATCATCCAGCAACACCCGGCGCTTGGGAACGCGCTCGACGCGCTGCGTGACGACTGGTCGGCCAATGCCATCATCCACGCAGACCTGAAACTCGAACACGTGCTGGTCAACCGCATTGCGGGCACGCGGACACCACGGATCAGCATCATCGACTGGGAAATGGCGCAACTGGGCGACGCGGCCTGGGACATCGGCTCGATCTTCGCTGGCTACCTGCTTCGTTGGCTTCGGACGATCCCGCTCGTTTCAGGCGTCCCGCATGGCGAACTCACCAACCTGGCGACCGTGCCGATCCAGCGGGTCCAGGCAGCGATGACGACGTTCTGGCGAGGATATCTGGCATCGGCCACGCTCCATGCCGACTCGCCCAGGCAGTTGCTGCATCGTGCCACCCGATCGGCAGCAGCGATGATGATCCAGCGTGAGGAGGAATACCTGCAATCCGCTGCGTCAACCTCCAGCCGGACCCGCCTGATCCTCCAGGTGAGCAACAACATCCTGGCCGATCCTGAGGCCGGAGTTGCCGTCCTGCTGGGCATCGGGGCCGAGAACGGCGACGAGCGGTGATTTCGCACCATCGGCAGGTCGAGCAGGTCATTCGGGCGACGACGATACGCCAACCATTCTCGTTCACCTGGTTCGGCCAGCCATCACGATTGCCGCCTGATACTGTTCAGACGCTGATGTCCGCCAGCGCAGCGCGTCAATATCTCCAAAGCAGACTGGCACAGCGGCTATACAGCGACTTCTACCTGCCCGGCAACGCCGTGGCACGCAGGCGCGAGCGGACGGCGTTGCTGGTGCCCGATACCCACACCTTCATCGCCGGGCTGGAGGCCGCCAACACCGGCAGCGGGACGTGGTCCTCCGGTTGGACGGAACTCGCCCGGTCGGATTCGAAGGTGGTGCTCCACAACGACCAACTCGACCTGGCCCTATGGCTCAACGAGAACGATATCCGAGAAACGCGCGTGCATGGCGTGGAGGTCCGGCTTCCAGCGGCACTGCCGAGTTGGTCACCCGGGTTCTGGCTCGCCCTCGGCGATGCTCCGTTCTCCGAGCGCACCGAGCAACAGGTGCGTTTCTACTGGAACCTGCTGCCTGACGGGGCCGCGCTGCTTGTCGAACATGCGACGCGCTGCCTGAACGACGCCGCCATTCCGTTCCAACTCAAACTGGTGGCGGACCCGGCTCGATACACCCGCTGCGACGCTGGACTCCTCTACCTGGCTGCGTCGACCATCGATCGAGCGTGGCCGATGATTCAATCGATCCACGATCGAATCCACCCGTGGCTCAAGCCCGCCGTCCCGGCGCTGACGACCTGGCTCGCGCGGGGTCTGGCGATGGCCGACGACCCAGGCGGTGACGAGAGCTTCGGCATGCGCTGCTGCCGATTGCTGGCGAACGCGCTGATAACTGCGGATGATGCTGGAATCACCGGGATTCCCGCGCGACTCGACATGGTGCTGGACCACCTCGTCGCCCACGGTATCGCGATCGACGATCCTGAACGAGTGCATCGCCTCATTGGCCACTCCATCCCATGTTCGCCTGCCCAGCCGATAGCGACATCATCGCGCAAGATCGAAGACGAGGCCGTCGGGGTCGCGCCCGGCATCGCGACGCACATCATCAGCGATGCAATCTGGAACGGCTCCACATGCACCTGGCTCGGACTGACCGGGGCATACGAAGGCGGCCAGCCAGTCTATGGGACGCTCGGCCCCGACCTGTACGGCGGAACCGCTGGAATCGCGCTCTTTCTCGGCGATCTCTATCTGACGACGGGCAACGTCGCCTGCCGGAGGGTTGCTCGTGCCGCAATCCAGCACGCACTGGAATCCGCGCGACACGTTCCACTGGCAGCGAATCACGGTTTGTACAGCGGTGTGCCGGGTATCGCCATCGCCGCTGCGAGGCTGGCACGCACGGTTCAGGAACCCGGCCTGCTGACTGCGGCGTGGGATCTGCTCCACACTATCGACCAGGCACCGAGCCGTGAGCACGATCTGCTTTCCGGGACCGCTGGTGCGCTCGTCGCGGCACTGCTGCTCCACCGGGCCAGTCTCGACGAGCGCACACTGGAGCTTGCGGTTCGGCTCGGAGATCGATTGCTCAATTCCGCCCACCGGGGTGTCAATGGCTATTCCTGGCACTCCGGCAGAAGGGCGTTGACTGGCTTGTCGCACGGCGCGTCGGGTATCGGTGTTGCGTTGCTGGAACTGGCGATGGCGACTGACGAATCGAGATTTCTCGCTGCCGGTCGCGCTGCGCTCGACTGGGAACGCCATCTGTTCAACACCGCTGAGGGAAACTGGCCCGACCTGCGGCGTGTTAGTGGGCGAGTTTCGCGATTAGCGAGCCTCCCGTTTGGGATGAGTTGGTGCCACGGAGCGCCCGGTATCGCGCTGGCTCGAATCCGCGCGGCGAACCTGCTCGGAGACAGCACACTGAGGGACGAAGCACAGACGGCACTGGAAACGACCCGCCGCCGGGTGGCAGGAGCACTCGATAGCGGCGACGAGAGCTTCTGCCTGTGTCACGGTCTGGCGGGAAACGCGGACATCCTCCTCGACGGCTATGCGGCGTTCGGTGATCCAGCCTTCCTCGATGCCGCCCAAGCCGTCGCACTGGCCGGGATCGAACGCTATGCCCACGATCCAGAATGCTGGCCATCTGGCACGTACGATGGCACGACTCCAGCGCTGATGCTTGGTCTGGCCGGAATCGGCTACTTCTATCTCCGCCTCGCAAACCGATCGTTGCCGTCGATCCTTTTGCCAGTGGAACTCTGAGGCACTGCCCCGTTTCCGGATTGACGGTTCGCTCGATGCCAGTGATGATCGCGAAACGTCGTACTTTCGAATCAGATAGGAATGGACGCTGGCTATGCCTCTCGATCGACCCACCTGGCCCAACGGCGCACGCTGCGCCGTGATGCTGACCTTCGACAACTTCGGCGAGTCGTTTGACCTGCTGCGCAATGGCCATGCGGGAGGGGCGCTCGCGGACGGCGTCTACGCGCCCCGTCGGGGAGTTCCCCGCGTCCTAAACCTGCTCGACCAGCACGAGATTCCTGCCACGTTCTTCGTCGAAGGTTGGAATGCTCGCCGCTACAGCGATCTGCTGCGCGAGGTCGCGGCACGCGGCCACGAGGTCGGCGCCCATGGCTGGATGCACGAACAGTGGAACGCGTTGGAGCCGGAAAACGAGCGCGACCTGATTGGGCGAGCGACCGAGGCGATCACCGAAGCAATCGGAACC
>JBGSWU010000221.1:0-13346 GCA_041751795.1 Thermomicrobiales bacterium | reverse complement strand
TCCAGGGACGCTCGTCGTACACGCTAGGGGTGCTCCTGGAAATCTCGACGTGCTGCTGGCTCATCCAGTGCTCCTGTCCTATCGACGCTACCCAGTTGCATGTTCAACGCCCAATGCAGGCTGGCGCAACGCGACGCGTTAGGGTTTCGAATCTGCCGCTCGGTTCTCCGTATGATAGATGATAGAGGATTTATGTGCGCACTTGCACAATCGCCGGGGCAGTATCGAGATGGTCTGCAGCCCTGTCAGACAACACCAGAGCGAAGGCTAGGTCGGCGGCTTTTGCGGCAGCACGACGTTGAGTCCGCCTGGAATAACTTTGAACTCCACCGGCGTTGTTCCGAGGTCGTGTGAGTCTGCACGACTCGGTAGTGGGTGCTTGCTTTCGATTCGAACTGTCGACGATCTATATGTGTCGATCCGTGGCGAATAGCGGCGTCGCCCGAAGGCAACCGTCGCGAGGTGCCAGATGAGACGCATGCGGTTGAAGCGACGGAAGACGTTGATATCGAGTTTGCCGTCATCGACCCGAGCCGTTGGTGCGACGGTCAACGCTAGTCCGGTGTATGGGCCGTTGGAAACGGTGACCATCAAGGCGCGGGTCGTCATAACACGATCGTCGAGATGAAGGACGATTCGTTGCGGCTTGTAGCGCAACAGCGTCCAGATCGCTGTCAGCACCGATCGATACTTGCCGTCATCAATTCGCTGGATCTCCCGAAAGACGGCAGCGTTCAACCCGACGGACCCGCTTTCGAAGAACGGTGCGCCGTTGGCAAGTCCAACATCGATCGCTCGTGATTCGCCGGTTGCGATGATGCCTGCAGCCTGCTCCATGTCGCGAGGAATCTCAAGCATCCGGGCGATATTCATGACACTTCCGAGGGGGATGATGCCGAGGGCGGTATCGCTGCCGATCAGTTCAGACGCAATCGTTCCGACCGTGCCATCGCCGCCGGCTGCGACGACGATATCGATCCCTTTTTCAACGGCTTTGCGAGCAGCCACGACTGCGTCTTGCTCGCAACTTGTCGATTGAATGACTGCGTCGAACCCACGCCTGTCGATCAGATCGCGTACCTGCTCGGCGGTTCCACCGTTCGTTGACACGCCGCCCTTCTGGCCTGCGTTTGGATTACAGATGACGACGATACGTCGCTGAGTGATGTCGTTTGTCGATTCTATTGAGGACGGTTCGTCCGTGCTTTTCGTCGTCGTCGTTGTCACAGATTTAACCTCTCGATGCGTGCTGCGTCGTCCGCTCGCCGGTTTGCACGATTCGAGCCGCGAGTTCCGGGAACATTTCAGGAGCAGGTCGGGTTACTTCAGGAAGGGTCGGTTCGTTACCGACCAGCGGGTGACAACGTTGTCGCACAGGGAAAGGTTGAACGGACTATGTCGATGTTTGACGCCAGCACAATCTCGGCGATCCAGACCGAACGTGAGGTTGAACTCACGACGTTCGGTCGAAAGACCGGCAGTCCTTCACGGCGAATCATTTGGATCTACGGGGATTCGTCACGCATCTTCATCCGGTCTGGTGGGGGATTGGGGCGTGACTGGCCACAGAATCTGCTCGCGAATGGCCGGGCGATCCTGCACGTCGGTGGGACTGATGTGCCGGTGATGGCGGTCCATGTTACCGACATCGCGGAGTCACGGCGAGCTGGTGAACTGGGCAGGGCCAAGTACGCAGGCAACTTCGTCGTGACGTCTGAAGATGAGCAACCGACCCCCGGCGAACAGGCGACATTCGAGTTGCTACCTGCCGAGGAGTAACCACGCGGCGCGGGACTTGCGCGCCTTCATGTCGATCTGGATGATGAAAGGGCGGGGAGAGGGTGATGGAGCGATCTCGGAACCGGATACTGATCCTCGGTGGTGGATTCGCTGGCGTGTACGCTGCACGAGCACTTCAGGAGGAATTACGCGGGACCGATGCGAAGGTCGCGATCGTCAACCGCGAGAACTTCTTTGTTTTCTACCCCATGCTGCCGGAGATCATCTCAGGAGCGATCGATACCGAGCAGGTGCTCAATCCAATCCGCCTCGTGGCTCCGCGTGCGAGGCTGTATGTTGGTGATGTCACTGGAATCGATCTCGCGACGGGGAGCGTTGAGATTCAGCACGGGCTATACCAGCACCGGCAGATGCCGCGAACGCTGTACTACGACCATCTCGTCCTGGCTTTGGGCGGTATCCCGTCAGTCTCGCGGATTCCTGGGTTGGCTGAGTACGCATTCGATGTCCAGCGGCTTTCGAATGCATTTGCATTGCGAAACCACATCATCGACACCTTTGAACAGGCGGCGATTGAGCGCGACCCGGACATTCGTGAGCGACTTCTGACTTATGTCGTGATCGGCGGAGGTCCAACTGGCGTCGAGATTGCCGCCGAGATCAACACGCTGGTAGAAGATGCAGTCCAGTATTACGCTGGTATCGAGCGGTCTGACATCCGGGTGGTAGTCGTCGAATTCGCTCCTCGAATTCTTGGTCCGATGCCTGAAGACCTCGCAGCCACTGCCGCTCAATCGCTGGAACGCGCGGGCGTTGAGCTGCTCGTCGACACCGGCGTCGAGCGGATCGAGCGACGCCTGGTCGTGCTTAACAACGGCGAAACGATTCACGCCGAAACGGTTGTTGGTTCGGTTGGCGTTGATGTGAACCCACTCATTCGAAATCTCGATGCTCCGCACGATGAGCGCGGGAGGCTTGTGGCGCATGAGACGTTGCGCGTCGGCGATTACCCGAACGTTTGGGCTGTCGGAGATAACGCACGGGTGCTCGACCCTTCGACTGGCAAGCCATACCCGCAGACCGGGCAGCACGCGGTCCGTCAGGCGAAGCGTGTCGCCCAGAACATTGCGGCGACGATCAAGGGGAATCCCTTGAAGCCGATGACGTACAAGTCAAAGGGACAGATGGTGTCGCTAGGGCGGCACAATGCCATTGCCGATATCGGTGGTGTTCATGTCTCAGGCTTTCCGGCGTGGTTTCTTTGGCGTAGTTACTATTTGACGCAGATCCCACTGATTGAGAAGCAGGTCCGTGTCATGTTCTCGTGGACGGTCGATCTCGTCGCGCCACCGACGCTCGTACAACTCAAGGTCGGCCAACCAGCGCCGATGGCAGAAGAAGCGTCCCGATAGATCGGAGGGGCGGGGGCCGCAGTCAGCACGTGGAAACGCGCCATCCATTACCTGCCGATCGATCTACGACACGAGTGCGTTGTGTCCTACCGCCTGCCAAACGATCGCTGTGGCGTGCCGGGGGCGAGCGAGATGTGCGTGTGAATCGCGCGCCAGTGGTCGGTGACGGTCTCTCGAATGAAGATGACGGTTGCGCGACCAGGACGATCGAACGTTGAGCCGTCCTCGTTGAATCCAGTCGATGTCCAGGGGACGACGGCCCATGACTGAAGGCCGTCGTCGGAGACGCCGGAGTGCAGATCGTCGATGGTGAAACGGAAGTCTTCGATCGTTTCCCAGACGTTGCGCCACTGGTTGAGTTCGAGGTGTTCCAGCCCGCTGACGACGCGCATGTGTGTTCCGAAGCCGACGACATCAGGGTGGAAGAGTTCGCGGGCGCGCTCATAGTCCCGTGCGCGGACGTAGGTGTCCCAGGTCATGAACCAGTCCGCGATGGCGTCATTGCTGGTGGACTGGTTCATTGCCTTGTCATCCCTTCGGTCATCCCGCGTCTCCCTGGACGCACCTGTACTCAGTCACTGGGCTCCGGCGCGTTGAGGGTGCGATCGTGACCGGCGACGTGTTCTTCGACTAATTGCGCTCGCGCTCTTCGACTCAACATGACGCCAAACAACGTGACGCCGACGACGGCGATCGCGATGACGATCAATTCAACTGTTCGCGAAACGCCCAGCCATTCGTGGACGACATCGTCGGCGAAGAAGAGCTCCAGCGCGGTGTGGACGAGAATCGCGGCGCCGACGTAGTTGAGCCATGGATAGCGGTCGATCATCCGCGCGATCAGGCTGCTGCCGAAGAGAAGGATCGGGATCGAGAGCATCAGTCCGAAGACCAGCAGTCCGATATGTCCATGCCCTGCGGCGCCGACGGCAAGCATATTGTCGAGGCTCATCACGACATCGGCGAGAACAATCGTTTGAATCGCGCCACGCATCGTGTCGGCTGCTTGAACAGTTCCATGCGCATCGCCACCGGGGCGGACGAGTTTGACAGCGATGTAGACCAGCAACAGACCACCGATTGCCTGGATATAGTCGACGTCCAGCAGCAACGAGGCCATGATCGTAAAGACAATCCGGAGGCCGACCGCGCCGCCACCACCCCAGATGATCGCTTTTCGCCGTTGTTCAGCCGGCAGCCTGCGCGACGCCATCGCGATGACGACGGCATTGTCTCCGCTGAGGACGAGGTCGATAGCAATGATGCGTAATAATTGTCCAATTAACTCAGCATCCACGCGAAGCGTCTCACTCTCAAATTGATACGCGTGTTCCAGGACCGGGCATCGACGTTGGCCGACGAGATGCCCAACCTTAAAATGATACGCCGATCGGGTAGCGATTGCCGGAGATTGCGTCTCATCTTTGTCCTGATGAGGCCCTCGTTGCTACACTCCCGCTATAGCAATCGGTTGACCATCCGGCACAGGTGAAACGAGAGGTATCCGCGTGAAACTCGATCTGGAGACTGTTGAGCACATCGCCGCACTGGCTCGTGTCGGGTTGTCGCCGGACGAAATGGAACGAATGCGCGACCAACTCTCGGCAGTTCTCGACCATATCGAGATGCTGCAGGAGGTCAACACCGACGATATCCTCCCGACCGCTCAAGTCATCCAACAGCAGAACGTCATGCGGGACGATGTCGTTCGTCCTTCACTCCCGCGTGAACTTGTGCTGATGAACGCCCCTGATCAGGAAGATGGATACCTGAGGGTAAACGCGGTTCTCGATCAGTCTTGACAGACGGTATCGGGGATGAGCGCTCCAGCACATCCCCAACGCCTCGTGTCTCGCACCCCGAACAAACGGAGAAAGCATGACCGACCTGACATCACTGACAATCGCCGAAGCGCGACGACGGCTGGATCGTCGAGAGATCAGCAGCGTGGAATTGGCGGAAGCGCATATCGCGCGGATCGAGCAGGTCGATGATGCTGTCAAGGCGTTTATCACCCCAATGTTCGATCAGGCTCGTGCGATGGCGGCTGAAGCCGATGCGGCACTGGCCGCAGGTGAAATCCAGGCACTGACCGGCATTCCGGTCGGACTGAAAGACATTCTCTGCACGGTCGACGCTCCAACGACTGCTGCGTCGAAGATGCTGGAAGGATACCGGTCACCGTTCGATGCGACGGTAGTCGCGAAGATGCGCGCGCAGAAGGCGGTCTTCCTCGGCAAACTCAACACTGACGAATTCGCGATGGGATCATCTACCGAGAACTCGGCATTCTTTACGACGCATAACCCGTGGGATCTTGCTCGGGTACCGGGCGGTAGTAGCGGAGGATCGTCTGCGTCGGTGGCAGCCGGTGAAGCGATGGGGACACTCGGCTCGGACACTGGGGGAAGCATCCGCCAGCCGGCTGGATTTTGCGGCGTGGTTGGGTTGAAGCCGACCTACGGTCGAGTCTCCCGCTACGGACTTATTGCCTTTGCGTCGTCGCTGGATCAGATCGGCCCGTTTACCCGGACGGTTGAAGACAGTGCGATCATGCTGGGCGCGATTGCCGGGCATGATCCGAATGATTCAACGTCGGTGCCGGTCAACGTGCCCAATTACCGAGCAGCGTTAACGGGCGACATCGGTGGAATGCGGATCGGCATCGCGCGAGAGTTCGCCGAAGTTGAAGGCATGGAGCCAGGCGTCGCGGCAGCCTGCGAAGCTGCGTACGCCCAGTTCGCCGCGCTAGGCGCCGAACTCGTCCCGGTTGAATTACCGCATTCCAAGTACGCATTACCGACCTACTACATCACTGCTCCGGCTGAGGCGAGCGCAAACCTCGCACGTTTTGACGGCGTCAAGTACGGCCTGAGCGTTAACTCCGGGACCGTCCTGGACTCGTACCTCGCGACGCGGGGGCAGGGATTCGGCCCGGAAGTCAAGCGACGAATCATGCTTGGAACCTACGCGCTGGCATCGGGCTACTACGACGCCTACTACGTCAAGGCTCAGAAAGTCCGAACCTTGATCAAGCGCGACTACGATGAGGCGCTGAAGCTCGTCGATGTCATCCTCGCGCCGACGTCACCAACGATCGCGTTTCGGATCGGCGAGCGCTCTGACGATCCTCTGCAGATGTACCTATCGGATATCTTCACGATCCCGGCGAACATGGCCGGCTTGCCGGGCATCGCGATCCCATGCGGGTTCTCGGAAGGGATGCCAGTGTCGCTGCAGGTTCTCGGCGGCGCGTTCGGGGAAGAGGCGGTGCTGCGGGTCGCACACGCCTACGAGCAGTCCACGAACTGGCCGACGATGCCGGATATCAGCAACGTTCAGGCGGGTGCATGAGCGCGATGACCGGTTCGCAATCACGCCAGATGTTCGATCAGTACCGGAGCCGAATCGCGATTCTCTTTGTGCTGGTTGTCGTGACCTGGTTTCTGCTCGCGTTCGCCGAGCAGGCGTGGCGGGCACGCCAACTCGAGGCCGAAGCATCACAACGACGAACCGCGATCGCCGCGATCGAGGCGGACAATGTCGAGCTGCGCGAACAACTTGAGGTGTATTCAACCGACGCCTGGCTCGATTACGCTCAGTCACGTGGGCGCCGGGACCTCAACCTCGCAAACCCAGGTGAAACGGTCGTGATGGTGCGGTGGGGGCCGCGTCAGCCAGGCAATCTCAACGAAGATCCTGCGCCAACCACCGAAGCCGACCCCGCCAACTGGCGAACGTGGGTCGACGTGTTTGCGCCTGATTAACCGGTTCGAGATTCGAAGACAGGCACCGGTCCGCGATCGGTGCCTCAATGCTGCACGGAGGCCGAATGAACCATCAGAAGGTCGCGATCGTTACAGGCGCGGGTGGGCGCATCGGACAGGCAATAGCACAGATGCTGGTTCACGACGGCTACGCGCTGATCGTCAATGATCTCAACCCGTTTCGGTGCGAGGGAACAGCAGGGAAGCTGTCCGCCGACGGCGCGAAAGTGATGGCGATGACAGGTGATGTCAGTATCCGCGAGGAGGCTGACAACATCGTCGAGATGGCCTTCGGTGCATGGGGGCGAATCGATGTCCTCGTCAACTGCGCCGGGATCTTCCCGAACAAGCAGGTCGTTGACATGGAAGACGATGAGTGGGACCTCGTCTACAACACCAATCTCCGTGGACCGTTCATGCTTTCACGAGCGGCTGCACGTGCCATGATCGCTGGCGCGAATGGGCAAGGACGTCAGATCATCAACATCTCCTCGACTGCCGGCGAATCGGCCCGGACCGGCGCGGCGCATTACTGTGGTTCAAAAGCGGCGCTCAACATGCTGACGAAAGTGCTCGCAATCGAACTCGCTCAGCATGGTATCCGTGTCAACACCGTTGCACCGGGGATCGTCGTCGACCAGTTGTATCGCTCGGATTCTCCACCTGAGGATCCGTATGTCGCGGCATTGCTGGCGGGCATTCCGCTCGGACGAACCGGATCAGGCGACGATATCGCCAACGCCGTTCGCTTTCTCATTTCGCCGGAAGCCGAGTGGATTACCGGTGAGATCCTGCACGTCAACGGTGGCTCGACGGCAGGCCGGGTGACGTTGCCACCATCTCGGTTCTGATCTCAAGTGAGCGACCCTATCGAGAACCTATTGATCGATTGTTGCAGCGTGGAGGCGCTACGAGATGGCTGACGAATCGACACCGGCATCCGGAACAGAGAAAGTCAGGAGTGACGAGCACAAGATCGTCCTGAAGGACGAGCCTCCCATTGTCACGCAACACCAGATCACCGTTGGTGGGCGAACACTCTCATACACAGCGACAACCGGGATGATGCCGCTCAAGGACGACAAGGGCGAGATCGAAGCGCAGATATTCTTCATGGCGTACACCCTCGACGATCAGGGCAATCGTGCTGATCGACCACTGACATTCGCCTTCAACGGCGGCCCGGGTTCAGCCTCGATTTGGTTACATGTCGGTGCGCTTGGACCGAAGCGGGTCGCCCTCAATGACGATGGAACGATGCCGCCGCCACCGTTTCGGTTGGTCGATAATCAGGAAACATGGTTGGCGGAAACCGACCTGGTCTTCATCGATCCCGTTGGAACCGGTTTCTCGAGAGCCGCCAAGGACGAATTCAACAAGAAGTTCTGGAACTACAGCGGCGATATTGAGTCGGTCGGCGAATTCATCCGTCTGTATCTCACCCGATACGGACGCTGGACGTCGCCGCTGTATCTCGCCGGGGAAAGCTACGGAACGATCCGCGCGTCGGGACTGGCCGGGTTGCTGGTCGATAAAGGCATCGTTTGCAACGGCGTCATCCTCGTCTCGGCACTGCTGAGCTACATGACCGTGGCGTCGGGGAACTACGGCGGACTCGACATCCCATACTCGGTCTTCCTGCCGAGTTTTGCGGCAACTGCCTGGTACCATAAGCAACTTCCAGAAGACCTGCAGGCACGATCGCTGCAGGATGTTCTCGCCGAAGTCGAAGCGTGGGCGTTGACGGGATATCTGACCGCGCTGGCGAAAGGCGACGAACTGGCGGAGGAAGAGCGACGGGAGGTAACAGCACGGCTGGCGCGCTACACCGGTCTGACTGAAGATCATGTCGATGGCAGCCGCCTCCGTATCCACATCCATCGTTTTTGCAAGGAACTGCTGCGCCACCGGCGGTTGACCGTTGGGCGGCTCGATAGCCGGTTCACCGGTATCGACGAACTAGCCGTCACCGAAGACTCAGACTTCGACCCGAGCCTGACCAGTCCGACCGCGCCGTTCACGACCACCTTCAACGACTACGTCCGCAACACGCTTGGCTACGAAACCGATACCGAGTACGAGACGCTCAGCTACAAAGTGTTCGAGGGCTGGACCGACGAGAGCGCCGGCAAGGGCTTCGTCGAAACGACCGGCGCACTCCGAAAAGCCTTCGCGCGCAACCCATACATGCGCGTCCTGGTCAACTACGGCTATTACGACCTGGCCACGCCCTATTTCGCGATCCGCTACAACGTGTCCCACATGGGTCTGGAACCAGACTGGCGCGCCAACGTCACCTTCGCTGGCTACGAATCTGGCCACATGATGTATATGGACCGTCCGTCCCGAGAGCAGTTCTGGGACGACGTGCGCGGGTTCTTCGCGAACGACCGCGGAAACATCTCACCGACTCACTGATGGTCGGTAAGCACCGTTGAAAGCGAGATTTCGTCGCGGCCCGTCGTTGACCAGATGAACGGACGTGTTCGCAATGACGTTATTGATTGCTGCTGCTAATCCGCCACGGGCGTGAAGCCTGGAGTTGGGCTGCTGCGTTCGAGCGAGTCGATGATTGACTGCCACGCGTCGATTTCCTGAGCGCGTGCGCCTTCAACGCGGGAAAAGGTCAGTTGGCAGCCGACTCGATCGAATCGCTGCAGCACCATCATCCCACCGTCATCGCCATAGTCGATAACGACGCGGTCGTCAACGGCATCGATGTCAGCGTCCGGGACACGACTCTGGATGTCGTCGATCGCTGCCTGGCGTGCTTCATCCCAGTCGGGATAGACCGGACGACCGAACAGCATCTCAGAGAACGACAGTTCCGTACCGAGAGGCGAGCGTGCCGCCCACTTGGCGGGCAACCAGGTCCACCCATCCGGCAGCGTAATCGCGCAATGCTGACCGTCAGACTCAACCCTGCCAGCAGCCAGTTCCTCCCCGACGGTTTCTCCCCCATACGCCGAGCAGCCTGCCAACACGACCGCAAGTAAGCTACCTACGAGGACGGACCGAATCTTTGCCAACCTGAGCAACCGCCATCTTCAAGACTCACCAACCGTCAGTTTGTTGCGCTGAGTATTCCATTTGGGCGGAAAGTTGGCCTCGCGCAGAACACTGACATAGCGGTCGAGACCAACGAGTACCTGCTCCCAGCGCCACCGCTCGAGTGAAATATTGACGAACTCGTCTGGTCCCATCGTGCCTTCCATCGTAATCCTAAGTTTCGTATCACGATCAGCTGACGTTACAACCCGGGATCATCATCTTGGGAGTACCGTGACTCGTCAGCACGACTGACCGCAGTCTGTGCATTGCAGTCACAATCGGCATTAAATCGTGGAACCAAACGGGCGGGTTTTACGTATATGAGAGTAACGGAGAGACCCCACGGCGTGTAAACGCACTCTCCAGACACCCAAATGGAGCTCACCCAGCTCCATCCCTCCCCTTCCCACGCAGGCCGGGCCGAAAGGCCCGGTTTGTGTTTGTCTGGAGCATGGATGCGTTGAGGCGTCCGGACACTCGGCAGAACGTCGCGTCATCCTTCAGGTTGGGCAAGTGCGGCGCGGATGATTGGCTCTTTGGCGCGGTTGTAGGCGATATTGTTGATTGATCGTGCGTTCAGGGCTGCGAGTTTGCTGGCGACGTAGGCTTCCAGCAACGCGGAATCCTCCCGCAGCCGATCTCGAAAGCGGATCAACTCATCCGCCTCTGGATCGAATTTTGCGACGACGTGAACGTGCACTCGATAGGTCGTTCCACCGTCGGTGATTGCTCCGACTCTCATCGGACGTTCTTCTGGAAATGGGTCTGCGCCAGTTTGTCGCTGGAAACCGAGGTGGTCAAGGACGTTGCGTGCGTTTTCCAACCGACCTGGTGGGTAGCGAAGCATCAGGTCGATGATCCCTTTTCCCTGACAGTTCGGGACTGCCGTGCTGCCGACGTGATCGACTTGTCCGTCCGGCATCCGTTCGACGATCAGGTCGGCTATTCGCTGCGCCACTGTTGGGAAGCGTGAATCGTACGGCCGAAAGATTTCTGTGGGGTCGTCGTAGTTCAGATACACGTAGGTCTCGATTGGCCTTTCGCTGATGGAACGGTCCATCGCAATCATATCCTTCCCGGGGAGTCAAACTTTGCAGGGTTGTCTCCCCAACTGGCGTTCCATCGATAGCACGGCACCTGCTATACTGTACGTACACTATGTGGAGAAGTTATCCACATGATGGTATCGTATGAACTCCGAGCGATCGACAGGGTAGTCAACATGACCGTGGGCGGGCAGGCAATGGCGGACGACCACGCAACATCTTCTTCCAGTTCCAATACACACCACGCATCGCTCCGCTACGAGCAACTCTGGCAGGCTGCGCTTGGCGATCTGCAGGGGCGGGTCTCGCGTGCGAACTATGAAACATGGCTCCGTTCGACTGCGCTCGTCAGCATATCCGGAGAAACGGCGACGGTGTCAGCGCCGAATGCATTTGCCGTCGATCAGTTGCGCCATAAGTTCGACCGCGAAATTGCGGCTGCCATTTCGTCGCTGGTCAATCGGTCCGTCAACGTCGAGTACGTCGTCCGTGGTGCCTCAGGCGAGGCCGCCCCGCGGGTACCGAAACCGAAACCGCGCCCGGAGCCGCCCGCTGCCCGTGAGCGTCAATCGGAAGGGTCGCGTTCATCATCTCCACAGCCAGCCGTCCAGCAAATGGAACTCGCTCCGGCGGAGCGGCCTGGCCTCAACCCGGGTTACACGTTCGAATCGTTTATCGTCGGCCCGTCTAACCGGCTGCCCCATGCCGCGGCAATGGCGGTCGCGGACAAGCCCGGCCAGGCGTTCAATCCGCTGTTCATTTACGGCGGCGTCGGCCTTGGGAAAACCCACCTGCTTCACGCGATTGGTCACCGGGCAATCGACCAGCGGCCCGGTACGCACGTGCTGTATGTGTCGTCTGAGAAGTTCACCAACGATCTGATCAAGTCGATCATGAACCAGCGGCAAACGGAGTTCCGCGACCGCTACCGGACAGCAGATATCCTGATGATCGACGATATCCAGTTCATCGCTGGCAAGGAAGCTACTCAGGAAGAGTTCTTTCACACCTTCAACGATTTGTATCAGTCGGGTCGGCAGATCATCGTCTGCGCCGACCGCCCACCGAAGGCGATCTCAACGCTCGAAGACCGGCTCCGCTCCCGATTCGAAGGCGGCCTGATCGCCGATGTCCAGACGCCGGACTTCGAGACGCGCACAGCGATCCTTTCTCGTAAGGGGCAGTCGCTCGGCATCCATGTCCCGAGTGATGTCCTCGAGTACGTCGCCCGGAAGGTGCATTCGAACATCCGCGAACTGGAGGGTGCGCTCAACAAGATCATCGCCCTTGCCCAGCTGTACAACACGAACATCCGGATGGAAGTCGCGATTCAGGCCCTCAACGACGTGGCGCTCGAAGCCCGTCGTGCTGCCATCACTCCCGACCGTGTCATCAGCGAGGTGACGAAGCAGTTCAAGGTATCTCTTACAGAACTTCGTGGCCGTGGACGCAGCAAGGAGATCGTTCTCCCGCGCCAGATAGCGATGTTTGTTCTCCGCGAAGAAACCGGAACGTCGCTCGTCGAGATCGGCAACCTCCTCGGTGGCCGTGATCACTCGACTGTCATGCACGGCGTTGACAAAATCGAGAAAGCGTTGGAGACAGACACTGGCCTGCGCCAGAAGGTCAGTGCGCTCCGCGAGGCGTTATACGAGGGGTGATCATTCGTCTTCGACGGGCGGCAGATTCCGGTAAACCTCTTCGACTGTCAGTTCGATGTCAGGACACGGCAGCGGCACGGTGCCCTCGTAGATGAGTTGCGTCTGCCAGTCATCAGTCGCGTTGTCGCGCCAGTTCCGTTCGACCAGTTGCTTATCCTGATGGACGATCAAGTAGGCACGAAGCGTTGGAATTCGAACATACGTAAGAAACTTCTCTCTCCGATCCGTCCTCGTCGTACTCGGCGATAGCACCTCTACGACCAGACATGGACTGTGAGAGATTTACGCGTCTACGTCTTGAGGATCGCAGGTCACGATCAGATCAGGATAGAAGATCACACGATCCGACACCTGGACTTTCACGTCCGAAGAATAGACCTCGCAGCCTTGCCCATCGGCCGCATCTACAATCAGGCTAGCGAGGTTGAAAATGATCCTGTTGTGACGGCGGCTGGCGCCGCTCATGGCGTAGCGATAACCGCCTACGTACTCATGGCGGATCTCACTTGTCTTTTCCAGCCGAAGATATTCCTCGACGGAGATTGGTTCAACCTGATACGCCTCGCTCATGATCACAGTATACGCCTGCAGCCCGACCGAAATGCCGCCTGACTGTGGGTAGCTTCTGCGTAGCTGTGTCAACGCTTCGCAAGCAAACGTTGCTCCATC
>JBGSWU010000220.1:0-10324 GCA_041751795.1 Thermomicrobiales bacterium | reverse complement strand
TGCTGCACCGCTGCGGCACGATCGACACTCGCCATCGGCTGAGAATGCAAGTACTCTCCCACCGTGACAGAAACACACGATTACGGACAGGGAGGGAACGGACAGCGTGGCGAACGCAAATCCAGAGGGACATCTGGTTGTTGGCATCCAGTTCGACGCACAAGCGTTCAACGATGCCTGGAAGTACTACACCGGTCACGGTGGCTACTTTGTCTCAAACAACATCTACAGCCGGCTGGTCGTACTGGATGTTTTTGAACGGGGAGACATTCAGCCCGACCTCGCCAACTCGTGGGAAACACCCGACAACGGGCGAACCTGGGTATTCCATCTGAACCCGGCTGCTCGCTGGCATGATGGTGTGCCGGTCACCGCGCATGATGTCGCATACACCTACACCACCGTTATCGACCGCGGCTACAGCGGAATCACCTTTCTCCAGGATATCGAGACGCCGCGCGCGATCGACGACCACACTGTCGAGATTCGATTGAAATCGCCGAACGCGGCATTTCTGTCGCAACTCGGGCAGTTCGTCCTGACACATATCGTTCCGAAACACCTCTACGAGGGGAGCGACTGGGACGATAACCCGCACAATCTCAATCCGATCGGTAGCGGTCCATTCAAGTTCTGTGAGTGGGTCAAGGGTGAGCGCATCGAACTGGTCGCCAACCGCGATTACTGGCGTGATGGGCCGTATGTCGAGCGGCTGACGTACCGAGTCATTCCTGAAGTCGAAGACGCGCTGGCTGCGATCGAGGCGGGGATAGTGCACTTCGTCACCCGCGACGTGCCGTGTGCGCGGATCGGAGAAGTCCAAGCGATGCCTGGTGCTGACGTGATCGTTCTGCCGGGGCATTCGATGGGGTTCGTTGCGTTCAATTGGTCGAAGCCAGAGTTTCAGGACCGACGGGTCCGCGAAGCGATTGCGAAGGCGATTGATCGCGCGCCAATCACCGCCAGCATCTGCCCGGTCGCGACGACGCCAGTCCACTATTACCTCGAAGCCGTCGATTGGGCGTTCAATGCCGATGCGACGGCTCCGGAGTACGACCCCGCTGCCGCAGAACGACTGCTTGATGAGGCCGGGTATTCGCGGGGCGATGATGGCGCTCGACTGCGTGTGCGGATTGGCTACCGGCTGATTTATCCGCACTACGGAATCTCCGCGACGATGATCGCTGAACAACTGGCGCGGATTGGGATCGAAGCCACGGTCGAGGGCGCCGATCCGGTGACATGGAAAGACAAGTATCAGGACGCCGGAGACTTCGACCTGTTGATCGAAGCCGGAGACATCGGACCCGACCCGCAGATCATGGCCAGTTACCTCGCGTCGGACGGGCCACGCAACGTCATGCGCTACAACAACCCAGTCGTTGACGCGGCGTTCCGTGACGGGCGAGCGACGGTCGACCTCGACGAACGCGCGGGGCATTATCGGAAACTTCAGGCGGCGCTGGCAGATGACATTGCGCGAGTGCCGTTCCTCCAGCACGGTGAGCACCTGCCGTTCCGACCGGAGTTCACCGGCTGGTCGTGGTCCGATGGCGTTCGGGGGACGGTGCCGTTCTGGTACCACGGCAAGGTTCGACCGGCTCGATAAGCGAGCCGGAGACCAACGGGGATTTGCGAAGTGGCGAGCGACCGTCTAGCATCCTCGCGGTTGAAGAATTGACCACCAATGGATAACGAGTAACGAGGGGAACGTGCGTGGCGAATCATAATCCTGAAGGTCATCTTGTCGTTGCGATTCCGTACGATGCGGAATCGTTCAACGAAGTCTGGAGAAACTACACCGGCGCAGGCGGGTACTTCGCGGCCAACAATGTATACAGCCGCCTGGTCGTGCTCGATGTTTTCGACCGTGGCGATATCCATCCAGACCTGGCGGACTCGTGGGACACGCCAGACAACGGCGGAACGTGGATCTTTCACCTCAACAAGGACGCCACCTGGCATGACGGTGTGCCGGTAACGGCTGCTGATGTCGAATACACTTACTCGGAAGTGCTGAAGAACGGCTACCATGGACTGTCGTGGTTGCAGGATATCGACACGGTCCGGGCAGTAGACGATCATACGGTCGAGTGCCGGTTGAAGTCACCGAATGCGGCATTCCTGGCGCAGCTCGGGGCGTTCGTCTTTACCCATATCCTGCCGAAGCACCTTTACGAGGGTACTGACTGGGCGACGAATCCATATAACCTCAACCCGGTCGGCAGCGGTCCGTTTAAGTTCTCTGAGTGGGTTAAGGGTGAACGGATCGATCTGGTCGCGAACCCTGACTACTTCCGGGAGGGGCCGTATCTCGAGCGGATCACCTATGTCATCACGCCGAGCCAGGAGGAAGGGTTCGCGAAGATCGAATCCGGCGACGCGCACTTCTTCGTCCAGGACGTCCCATGCAATCAGGTCGAGGAGTTCCGCGCCAAGCCGGGCGTCGGCGTCATGTTCCACCCGGGTAACTCGATCGCGTTCGTCGCATTCAACTGGCAGAAGCCTGAGTTCCAGGACCACCGCGTCCGTGAGGCGATCGCGAGAGCGATTGACCGGCAGCCGATCGCGGACGGCGTCTGCCCGCTGGCAGAAACGCCATCCCACTATTACCTGGAGCGGGTGGATTGGGCGTTCAATCCTGATGCGAAAGCGGAAGCGTACGATCCCGCAGCCGCTGAGCGACTCCTGGACGAGGCGGGATTGACGCGTGGCACGGACGGTGTTCGTATGCGGATTCGCCTGGCCTATCGATCGCTGTATTCCCACTACGGTGTCGCCGCCGACATCATCGCCGGGCAGCTCCAACAGGTTGGAATCGAAGCGACGGTCGAATCAGTCGATCCGGTCGGCTGGAAAGAGCGGTTCCAGGAACAGGGAGATTTCGACCTGCTCCTCGACAGCGGCGATATCGGACCAGACCCGCAGTTGATGTCGAGCTTCCTCGCCTCGGACGGGCCGCGCAACACGATGCGCTATCACAACGAAGCGGTGGACACTGCGTTCCGCGAAGGCCGCGCGTCGGTCGATCGTGCGGTGCGCGGCCAGCACTACCGAGATCTTCAAACGGTGCTCGCGAAGGACATCGCGCGCGTCCCGTTCATGCAGCACGGCGAACATCTCCCGTATCGGGAAGAGTTCACCGGCTGGTCGTGGTCGGATGGCGTTCGTGGAACGGTCCCATTCTGGTACCACGGCAAAGTGAAGCGAGCGTAAGCGCGGAGTAACGCGCTGATCGACACGTGTGACGAAGCCCCTGTCGTATGTCGCAGGGGCTTCGTGACGGATTACTCGGGGTGCATCACCCGATCGAGGAACGATGGCTCGATGTCGTCCGGCACGGCGTCCATCAGTACCTCATCCAGGCGGCGTCGTCCGACCTGGACTGAACTCCTCCGAACCCCGATCCGACGGAAACCCGCGCGTTCGTAGGCCCGGATGCCACGGACATTGTCGGCATGAGCCGTCAGCATGACGTTCCCCATCCCAAGGACATCGAACGCGTAGTGCAGCATCAGGCGCGTCGTCTCGGTGCCGTAACCCTGCCCCCAGGCATCACGCTCGCCGATCAGAATGCCGAAGTAGCAGGTGCGGTTGTCATTATCGAGATCGTAGAAGCTCGTGTTCCCGATTGGGCGGAAATCGTCGAGGGTGTAGATCGTGAAGATCGGCTCCGAGGACACGAGTGCGCCGTTGATCCACTGCTGTTCCCGTTCGACCGTCATCGGCCAGTTCGGCGCAGCAAGTGTGCGCATCACGTTCAAGTCGTTCAACCAGCGTTGGTATGTTGTGACAAGGTCGCCGCGAAGTGGCCCGAGACCGACTCGTTCACCGCGAATGATCAATATAGGTTCATCTGCCATCAGGAAGCTCCTTTCGACGTTGCGGTCGCCGCTGGGAAATCGTCGATGACCGTCGACATGTGGCGCAACGACGGCAAACGCATGGCAATGATAATGACGAGTGCCGTGCTGGTCAGTCCACCTGCGGCAATAGCCACTGGCGCGCCGAACGCCTCGGCCAGCGCGCCCATCGGCAGTGTTCCGAACGGCATCAGTCCCCACGTCATCAGATAGACCGATAGCACCCGGCCACGGAACTCATCGGAAACGCTCATCTGGAGCACGGTGTTGTTCAGCGACATGTAAACCGCTGACACGCCGCTTGCAAACGAGACGAGCAACATCGAGAGCGCCATCCACGGCGAAAACGCGAACAGCGACACCATGACGCCGAACAGCGCGGCGGTGATGATCTGGAGATTGCCGAACGTCCGCATCCGATTTCCGAGCGCGGCAACTGCCAGCGAACCGGACAAGGCCCCGACACCCGATGCGGTCATCAGCAATCCGAGCCCGGCAGATCCGGTGCCGAGTTCGTCTCGTGCGATCACCGGCATCATCTGCATATACGGCATCGCAAGAATTGTCGGGATCGCTGCCAGGCCGATCAATCCTTTCAAGCGTGGATTGATCGCGATGTACCGCAGACCTTCGAGGAGATTCTGACGTGCTGACGCCTTCACCCGATTCGGCCCATCGATCCGTTCAGGCACACGAATACGGATGCTCATGATCGCCGCTCCGATCAGGCCGACCGCCTGAATCGCGAAGCAGATCGCTGTGCCAACGGCGCTGATCAGCGCGCCAGCCAGTGACGGGCCGAAGATGCGGGTTGAGTTCTGGCCGGCGGAGTTGAGAGCGACGGCGTTGGCCATCCGCTCACGCGGAACGAGTGTCGAGACGAGCGCCTGTCGAGTCGGGAAGATGAACGACATCGTCGAGCCAGACAGAAACGACAACACGAGTACGTGCCAGGGCCGCACCAGGCCGGTCGCAACGAGGACGGCGAGGATCGTCGCCAATGCAGCAGCAATGATCTGCGCGGACACCAGCAGTTTGCGGCGATCGACACGGTCGGCGAGGACACCGGCAGGGAGCGACATCAGGAGCATCGGCAGGCCCCGGGCGAAGCCGACCAGTCCGAGCCAGGTTGGTGAGTCGGTGAGTTCCAGCATCAGCCAGCCGGTCGCGACCTGCTGCATCCACTGGCCGGTCTGCGTCATGACGTTGCTGTTCCAGAGCAGCCGGTAATCGCGGAACGCCAGCGCAGCGAACATCCCCTGCCCGAAGCGGGTGGCGGGCAGATCGGCAGACATCATCGGCACTGGCGTGCTGCCTGCTCCGATGCCGGTTATTGGCTGGACGTGGGCGTTGCCGCGTTTGCGCCGCCGTCGCCCGAACGATCCGGACAGACCCTTCGTCACGTCCGGTCACCACCCCTCGTTCCACATCGAGACCGGGAGGCAGTCTAGCACGCCTCATAGCCATTCGCGGAGACAAGAACGGATCGCTGTTACGCTTTGCGCCTGTACTGAAGGTGCTGTATCATTCCCGAGTTACTGTGCCCACGTAGCTCAGTAGGCAGAGCACATTCTTGGTAAGAATGAGGTCATGAGTTCGAATCTCATCGTGGGCTCAAGGGCCGCGTTTCCCGCATGGGGACGCGGTTTATCATCGCCCAAAGAATCCCCGTTTAGAGCAAGTGTTCTCGCCACATCGCTGCTACCGCCCACGGCAGATCATCCTACTGCCACAACCCACCTCCTGGGGCAAAAGCTCTCAAGGGATGCCGCTCTTGAGGACGTAGATGATCCCAACCAGTCACTCCCGATCCGTGACACGGGGGCGACCACCTTACGGCTTTGGTGGCTTCGGTGGCTCAAATAGTTCGATCCGGTCCTCAAACACGAGTGGCTTGGCCAGTCTCTTTTCCTTTACGGGATGTGCCGCAAGGGAGATTCCATGGTCTTCAGGGGTAGATTCCCCGAGAAATCGAATGCTTTCTGTCGTCTGGACTGCCTACGGCTGGGATGAAACCGAACCGACAGGCGTTGATGACGACATGATCCTATCCCTACTGTTGACGCTTACCTTAGGGCGCAGACCTACGTAGGCGCCATCGCTACAGGTCGGGCACCGGCATTGGGCGCGATGAGTAACCCTATGTTGAAGATCGCCAGGGACGTTGCGCAAAGTCACGACTGTAGCAAACGTGAGTGTTCTCGTGCGCGATGTGCGTCGGATGTGGTATCGTAACGCTACCTCAAACACGACGATGCCCGCCGCGCTGTCACAACTGACACGGCTCGCTGATGCGGCAGGTGGAGTGAATTGCGAACCTCTTGGGGCCGCTGCTGCAATGCCTCCGGGCGCGAGTGTGCGTCCGTTTCGGACACCAGCATCAGAAAGGCCAGGACTGAATGAATCATGCACGAGTCGGCGTCTACACGCTTACGACGACCCCAACCGAGGCGACTCGCCTCGCCACCGAGGAGATGCTCCCGATCTTCAAGCGCCAGCCGGGCTTCATCGACTACCAGGTCGTCACTGGCGACGGCAAGCTGATCTCGATCAGCACCTGGAAGAGCAAGGAGCACGCGAACGAGGGTACCAAGCAGGCCGCCATGTTTGTCCAGAGCCACTCGGGCATGTTGACGCTGGACGACAGCTTTGTCGGCGACATCACCCCCTCTAGTCACTCCTAAGCGCACCCGCCGCGCCAGCGCGGCACGCGAGAACTGAAAGTAGTAACACCCGCTCGGATCATCCGGGCGGGTGTTACTCGGTCTGCCGCCAGGCGCTGCAAGATCGTGCAGAGGCGTTGGCCCAGCCGAATGGGGCGAAGCAGCATCTCTCGTCATGCCGTTCGACATCGCGACGGATTTCATTGGCCCAGTGTGAGCGCACACTCGCCGCTGACCACGCGCACGTTTCTCGGACCGTGCATACGGCACAGGCGAATCGGCCGCATCGGTAGATGGCACTCGGTGGCGCGACGCCGAGTGGGGCGTCGTTGGTGTCGGACAGTTCTGACCGGCGACGAACAGGTTAAGGACCGTTAGCGCGCTTGGCGCTGGCTTAGGCGTTGGCCTAGCAGTTCCTTGCCGCCTTCGGCGATGCGCTGCTGCTGATGCTGCACCTCGTGGAAAAACTGCGCTAACGCGGTGTCGTCCATCGCGTAGGCATCCTTAAGATACTGTTCGCACGTCTCAGCACCCTGTAGCGCGTGATAGATCAAACTGATCAGATCATAGGTCAGATCCCGCGTCCCGGTGATGCTGCCTTCGTCATTGTCGCGGTGGTCGTAGGTGTCGTTGCTCATGGCCGACTCCGTCCGTCATTACGCATGTCGGGTTGCCTCATCGTGCCGATCGTCGTCTGTCGTCGTCCTCGCACGTTGGATACCTCGTTGATTTGAAATCACCTCATGGACGTTGGGTTTCGTAGCCGGTGTTTGACGTTCGAGAGATCGTGCCGTTACACGGCTGCTATTAGACGGCGCGTCGCACGATGCCCGGAACTGGGTTGCTGAGCGATGCGCGGAGGTGTGGAATGCGGCACCCATGCTGACCGGTTGGCTCACGGCGTCGTACGTGTCGCAAAATGGGGCGCCGGCTGCTAACTGCGTGACCGCGTCGAGTATCGTGTGGTGGATGGCAGCTGTCGTGTCTGACGGCGCTGGTGTCTCCGCGGGCGGTGTGAGCGTGAGTGTTGCGCTGATCATGAGTAAGTTAACGTTTTAGTTGAGACAGCCGGAGGTTGATCCTTCCGACTGTGTTCACGACGCGTTGACCGATCACCTGGATAGTTCGATAGATCCTCATTACTTTCGTATTCTGGGATGAATCAAAGTGAATTGCTGAAGGATTCGCATTTCCCCCTTTTTGGGAAAGGGTTAGTACGTGTCCGCGGTCCGCAGTCCGACGGTGCGAATCAGGCACTGTCTTTACGTGGAAGCCGACGTGGCGGCCTGGGAACCGCGCACCGGTCTCGGTCCTGTCCCTATAGGAGGCGATGGGGTAGGACGATGCTCTAGTTCAAAGGATTTACGGGCCAGTCGGTGTTCGCGCCCCATTCGGCCCAGGAGCCGTCGTAGACGCGGACGTTGGCGTAGCCGAGGGAGCGGAGGGCGAGCCAGGGGAGGCAGGCGAGCGTGCCGTGGAGACCGTAGACGACGAGTTCAGGTGCAGTGGGTGGGACTCCGACGGCTGAAAGGCGGGCGCGGAGGTCATCGGGGGCCGCGAGCGCGTAGCCGTCGGACGTCAGGAAGTCGGTCCGAGGGACGTGATGGCTGCCGGGAATCGTGCCCGGACGCAGGCGGTCAAACCACGTTTCGTGACGCTCCGGGTCGGTGCGGGTGTCGATGATGACATAGTTTCGGTCGTCGATACGATCGGCGATGTCCTTGCCGTGAGCGATAATCGATTCATTCTGGATAGGTTCGATGGCTCCGGTGGGCGGCGAGGCGTCGTCGTCGGTCAGGCTACGGCCTGCAGCGCGCCACGCCTGTCGTCCGCCGTCCAGGAGTCGAACGTTGGTGAAACTCTGGACGTGCAACATCCAGACGATGCGTGCGGCGGATTGTCCTCCGCGGTTGTCGTAGCAAACGACGGTTGAATCGGGCGTGATGCCGGTGTTATGGACAATCTGGGCACGCGTCGGTGGTCCGGTGAGCATCCCATAGACGTTGTTGTTGATCTCGATCGTATCCTGCCACCAGACATGACTGGCTCCCGGGATGTGTCCGTCGCGGTATGTGTCGATCGACGAGCAATCGAGTACGCGTAGCGTTGAGTCATCGATTCGTTCGTCGAGCCATTCCGTGGTTGCGAGCAGGCCGGTTTCGGGGAATGCGTCGGTCGATGTCTGTACCGGTCGCAGGGGCGTGTCGTCGCCTGTCGAGCATCCAGCGAATGCCAGGGTCGCGGTGCCTGCGATTCCGGCAATACCTCGCAGGAAGGTGCGACGTGACAGTACTCCGGCGGCTCGTGGCACACGCGGTGCAGAATACGTGCTGAACCGGTGATTGTTGCTGGAATTTCGGGACGTTGAGCGTCTATATGGCGGACTCACGGTCTGATTCAGACAACTTTCAGGTTTGCTTCACGCGAAGCTCAGGTCGCCCGTCGATACTGGTAAGCGTCCCGGGGAAACCCGGACCAGCGGCGGATGCGATCATGCCATAGCCGCAACCGGCTCGCGATGGTCGAGCCGTCCAGAATCCGGGAAAGGCAACCAGCACTCATGACATCCAGACCAGTATCAATCAGGTCTTTCATCCTCGCTCTCGTTCTCACGCTCTCTATCGGAGTTCTGGCTGCCTGTTCGGTCGGTGGCGGCGACGACAACGGCGCGGATAGCGGTTCCAACGATGTAACAGCAACGTCGACGGCAGTCGCGCCTGAGGGACAGCAGGCGTCCAATCAGCCGGGAACTGCGACCAGTGAGCCAGTCGGTCAGCAAACCAGCGTCTCCACGGATGATTCGGACGACGCTGATAGTGACAATCCGCTCATGGTCTACGATGTTGACGGCGACGGCAAGATTGATCAGGCTGAACTCTTTTCGCTGGCCGACCTTGTCGAGCAGGTCAATCCTGCCGTCGTGACGGTGATCAACAAGCAGACGTTCGGTGGTTTTTACGATCAGCAGGGTGAGCCGCAGACGGCGGGCACTGGCACGGGATTTTTCATTACCGCCGATGGCTATCTCGTGACGAACAACCACGTTGTTGACGGTAGCGAAGAGATTTCCGTAATCTATTCTGACGGAACCCAGGTTGATGGAACGCTGGTCGGCACGGACCCGCTGACCGACCTGGCCGTCGTCAAGGTTGACGACGACATTCCTGGCTTTGTCGAACTCGGCGATTCGAGTGAACTCCGCCCCGGCGAGCGTGTCATCGCGATCGGTAGCGCGCTTGGTTCCTACACCAACACCGTCACCGAAGGCATTGTTTCGGGCATCGGACGACGGGTAACCGGCACGAACGCTGCCGTCGACAATCTCATCCAGCACGATGCAGCAATCAACCCGGGCAATTCCGGTGGTCCGCTCTTCACGCTCGACGGCGAGGTCGTCGGTGTGAACACGCTGGTTGTCCGGCAGTCGGGCAACGGCATCTCGGCTGAGGGCCTTGGTTTCGCGATCCCGAGTGACACGGTCGCTCAGATCAGCCAGGCGATCATCGAAGATGGTCAGGTTGAACGTCCGTACCTGGGCATCACATTCCAGCAACTGTCGCCGACCGTCGCTGCAACGCTAGAACTGAATGTCGATAATGGCGCGCTGGTGGTTGATGTTCAGTCCGGACCAGCGGCTGATGCGGGTGTCGTCGTTGACGACATCATCACCCATATCGAAGGCGACGAGATCAACGAGGACGCCACATTGACGGATCTTCTCTTCGAATATGAGCCTGGTGACACGGTAACGATCACCGTATACCGGCCATCGACCGACGAGACGCTGACCCTGGACGT
>JBGSWU010000219.1:0-5089 GCA_041751795.1 Thermomicrobiales bacterium | reverse complement strand
ACTCTACGATCAACTGTATGACTCGAAATCCGTCCGGCCCGTGCTCGTCCGTCATGAAACGTCTGGTGTCTACATGGCGATGGCATGGGCGCGTATCCGAAACCAGCCCGCTGCGTGCTTCGGCAGTCCCGGCCCCGGTGTCGCCAACATGGTACCTGGCATTCTCGAAGCCTATTCAGGTTGCACGCCGATGCTGCTTCTCGGAGTGCGCGCTTCGACAAGAACCAACGGGATGGGCGCGTTCCAGGAAACCGATCACGTCGGGATGCTCGCACCGATTACCAAATGGGCCGCAACCATCGAACGCACCGATCGCGCCAACTGGTATCTTCGCAGAGCGATTTCGATTGCCACAACTGGCCAGCCTGGCCCGGTCTACCTTGAATTTCCAGCCGATCTCGGCCTGGAAGAAGCCGATATGGATGACTACGTCCCGGCCAATCGCGACGTCAGGCCAGCCCCCGATCCCGCCGCCGTAGCGCTCGCTGCCGATCTAATCGCCGAAGCGAAGCGTCCGTTGATCGTCTGCGGCGGAGGAAGCGTCCTTTCAGGTGCCGGGCCGGAACTCGCTGCCTTGATTGATGCGTATGGGATTCCTGTCCAGACCACCCCGGCAGGCCGTGGCGTCATCGGTGAGTCGCACCCTCTCTACTGTGGGATGGTTGGCCTCTATCGAACGACGTTCCCGCGCGAGCTCTACGAAGAATCCGACCTGCTGATTACTGTCGGCTCGCGGATGGAAGAATTTCAATCAGCGAACTTCACCTTCTTCCCGAAAGGCGCGAAGTTCATCCAAATCGATATCGAGCCATCCGAAATTGGCCGCAACTGGATACCCGATGTCGCGATCCAGTCAGACGCGTCGCTCGCTCTGCTCGGTCTCCGGGCCGCACTCGCCGAACGAGGAGTGGTTCGCGCCGACACGCGAGCCACGGACATCGAACAGCGACGATCGGAAGCGATTGAGAACGCGCGTGCCGATGCGATGAGCGACGACAGTATCCCGATCAAGGGGAAGCGGATCGTCAGCGAGATAAATCGGGTGTTCGGCGACAACACGATCATCGTCAAGGAGAATGGTGGCCAGGATCTCTGGTCGTATTACTGGCCCTACTACCAGTCGTTCGATGCCGGATGCGTTGTCCCACCTGCTGAACAAACGGTGATGGGTCTCGGCGTCGTCGGTTCGATCGCCGCGAAGATGGCCGCTCCCGAACGCCAGGTCGTGTCAACAACCGGCGATGGTGCGTTCCAGATGGCGATGCACGAACTCCCGACCGCAGTCCAGGAGCGTGCTCCCGTTACCTGGGTGGTGATGAACGACGGCGCGCTCGGCTGGCCGCGCTGGAGCCAAACGACACAACTGGAAGGCCGCCACATCGCTACGTCGTTTGATCCACAGTTTGACTTCATCGCCGTCGCGAAGGCCGCTGGCTGCGACGGAATACGCGTTGAGTCGACCGCGTCCCTAGGCGAAGCGCTCGAACAGGCTCGCCGGGCCAACCTCGAAGGCGTCCCGTTCGTCGTTGACGTGCCGGTCGACCAGAACGACCATCACGCCGAATTCGATGCATTCCACCGCGTAAGATGACCATCAACTCTCCCCGTTACCGATACCGTGCGTGGGACGGGGCGCAGGCAGTCGAGCCGCTGGAACCCGAGCGGGTGCTGGCGGCTCTCGCTGATGATCTCCTGACTGGAAACATCGAGCAGGCACTTGACCGTGCCCTCCATCGTGGATTGGACGACGCCGACGGCGAGCAGATCGCCGGTCTCGATGCCATCCGCGATGCGCTTCGCTCCGAGCGTCGCCAACTGGAGCAGTCGCTGGCCGACAACGAGGAACTGCAAAAACTCATCGACGCGCTGCGATCCGGTAGTGGTTCAGTAGGACTTGACCCGCAGTCGAACGAGTTACTCGAAGCGTTAGCTGGCCATCCCAACAGTGCCGACCTCCTCAACCATCTCCCGGCTGATGTACGCGCAACGGCGCAGGCGGCACTCAACCAGATCCGGGAGCAAGGCGGTTTGAATCGAGATGGCGGCTTTCTTGACGGCGCCCCATTATTTTCCGGCATACTCGCCGAGACGCTCCAACGCCTTGGACAACTCTACGAACTTGAGCAGTCGATTCGTCGGGTGAGAAGCGTCGCAGACATCTCCGACATCGATCCGGAACTCGTCCGGGCGATTCTCGGGACATCTGCGGCAAACGACATCGAGCGCCTCGGGACCTCCCTGCAGACATTCGCTGACTCAGGCTTCGTCCGTGGACCGGCTACGCGGCAGGAACTTTCTGCTCGAGCTCTCCAGTTCATTGGCGACGAGATCCTGAGTACGATCATGTCGCGTCTCGCCAGCCGACAACCCGGCGATCGGCGGCTATTGCAACGGCCCGGAATCCACGATTTGACCGGAACGAGCCGTGACTACCAATTTGGTGATCCTCTTATGCTCGACCTCAGCCGGACGGTCCTCCAGGCAGTCAGACGAGGGACTGGTGTCCCGGTCCGCCTCCAAGCGCTCGACTTCGCGATCTTCGAACGTGAAGACTCGGCTCGGGCTGCGACCGTCCTTGCCATTGACCTCAGTCGATCGATGGGCGAACGTGGATACCTGCTAGCCGCGAAGCGTCTCGCTTTGGCGCTGACGACCCTCATCCGCACCCGATTTCCACGCGACATCCTCCTGCTGGCAGGGTTTTCGGAGTCAGCCCGGCAATTGACACCATCTGAACTGCCACGATTGGCATGGGATCGTTTCGGCTTCGGTACGAATATTCAGGACGCGCTCCGTCTGGGTCGGTCGCAACTCAGTGCCCATCGAGGGGTGGAGCGCAATCTGATCCTGCTCACGGATGGGGAGCCAACTGCCCACCGCGATTCTGACGGTCGAATTCACTTCAACCATCCACCCACGAGCGAGACCCTCGCCGGCACCTACGCAGAGGCTGAACGTCTTCGAAGAGATGGCATCGGACTGACCGTCTGCGTCCTGTCCGACGAACTGCAAGTCGTGCGATTCGCCGACGAACTGGCTCGTCGCGCCTCGGGTGACCTCATCGTCACGGCACCAGACGATCTCGGCTCTGCCATCACCCTCCAGTACGGTCGTCAGCGACGACGATGACGCACTGCGACACCTCGACCACGACTTCAGTCTGACTTCTCGACACATGAAGACACGTTGCCTGCGTCCGGTTACTCTTACGCACAACATATCTCGATTGAACATCAGGGAGTCAAACTATGCCCGACAAACCAGCGATCGATCAGAACCTGCGTGACCGCGTCCAGCAACACTTTGGTGCGACGGCGCAGGATTACGTCACGTCGGCTCGCCACGCATCCGGTGGTGGACTCGACCAACTCGTCGAACTCGCTGAACCGACGCCCACCTCCGACGCGCTCGATATCGCGACCGGAGGCGGCCACACGGCTCTCGCGCTCGCGCCATACGTTCGCCACATCATTGCAAGTGACTTGACTCCCAACATGCTCGCCGCTGCCGAATCGTTCCTCAGGGAAAAGGGCATCGCCAACGCCTCGTTCGAAATCGCTGAAGCGGAGAATCTCCCATTCGAAGACGCATCGTTTGATATCGTCACCTGCCGCGTTGCCCCACACCACTTCAGTGATGTCCGGGCGTTCTGCAACGAAACCGCTCGTGTCCTGCGTCCGGGGGGTCGATTCATTCTGATCGACTCGTACGCTCCCGACGACGACGTGTTCGATGAGTTCATCAACCAGGTCGAGTGGCGCCGCGACAACTCCCACGCACGATCCTTTCGGATACCTGAATGGCAGCGCTTCATCGAGAATGCCGGTCTCGTTATCGACCACATCGAGCCGTTCGTCCGCCGCTTTGAGTACGAAGAATGGACCGCTCGGACTCGGATGACACCGGAGGCCAAGGCCGAACTCGAACAGTTCATGCTCAACGCTCCGCAACGCGTCCGTGAGTACTTTCATGTGTCGGTTGTTGATACCCATGTCGAAGCCTTCGACGACAACAAGGTAATTATCCGCGCAAGAAAGAAATGACATCGACCATGCCTTACGCTGAACGTGGATGGAAACTTCTGCGGCCGTCGCTGTTGACGTCGACTCGGCTGGACGTTCAACCAGAAATCGCTGTTGTCGATGCCTGACGTCCTCACGGCGTTTGGATTGATCGCGATTGTTCTGACGGTTTCGGCCCTGATGTCAGGCGTTGTCGAGCGCGCCCCACTCTCGTTTCCGATCATCTTCCTCGGCCTCGGGTTCGCGCTCGGTCCACACGGTCTGAACTATCTGAGTCTCGACGCTCACGATCAAACACTCGAAGTGATCGCCACAACCAGCCTGGCGCTGGTGCTATTTCTAGACGCGATCAAACTTCGATTTGATGAGATCGGCGAGAATTGGCTCGTCCCCGCCCTCGCCCTCGGTCCCGGAACGATCCTGACGATTGGTATCGTTGCAGGTGGTGCAATCGTCCTCCTCGATGCGTCGTTCACCCAGGCACTGTTGTTTGGCGCGATTCTCTCGTCAACCGACCCCGTCGTCCTACGCGATGTCGTCCGTGACGAACGAATTCCCCGCTCGGTGCGGCGTGCTCTGTCCGTCGAAGCCGGCACGAATGACATCGTTGTTCTCCCGACCGTCCTCGTTCTCATCGCGATCGCGAACGAAGAGGCCGGGAGCCTGGAGGACTGGTTAGCATTTCTCGGCAAGCTGCTGATCCTGAGTCCTGTGATCGGCGCGGCAATTGGTGCCGCCGGTGCGTGGTTGATGGCAGAGGCTGACAAGCGTTTCGGCATTCGCCACGAGCATCAGGCGCTCTACGGGATCGGACTCGTGCTCGCCTCGTACTCGGCGGCGACTGCTGCCGGCGGCGATGGCTTTCTGGCTGCATTCGCAGCTGGGTTCGCCGTGACCGCCTTCAACTTTGCGCTCTGTGACTGCTTCCTCGAATACGGCGAAGTCACCGCCGAAATGTCGATGCTTGTGGCCTTCGTCCTCTTCGGGGCCGTTCTTTCGACACTCTTCGGCGAAGTCGCCCTCGCAAGTTCAATCGTGTTTGCGCTGCTCGTTATTCTCGTCGCGCG
>JBGSWU010000218.1:0-3908 GCA_041751795.1 Thermomicrobiales bacterium | reverse complement strand
GGCGACGGCCCTGGCAGCGAAACGATTGACGCCATGTGCGTCAACTCTTATGGAACCCTGTAGACAAACGCATGAGTCGTGCACTAGATCCTGCTACGAAACAACTCAATCCTGTCGTTTTTGACCTCAACCAAGATCGGGGATCGAAGTTGTACGTACAGCCGTGCGCATAGTGTACGTACACTTGCCAAATAAGTCAATTGGTGCACGAGTTTTGCTTCTGCCGGACAATGCGCCGCTGTCGATGCGCATTCAGAATGCTGTCGCTTTGCTTGCGTTGCGATCGATGCGGTCAAACCACGTCGCAGGATTCGAATTGCAGCGCAGGAATCAGGTAGAACGGATGTCCGGGTGCTGCTATTCTGAGTGAATGAAGACTGCAACGCGGCCGATACTGACCCGGGATGAGATGATCGAGCGGATGCTGGCCAGCGATCTGGCTGATAACGGGGCGTTCATCGTTGGCGTCAAAACGACCGGTATCTACTGCCTGCCGTCATGCCGTCCTTCCCGCAAGCCGAAGCCGGAGAATGTCGAGTTCTTTCCGACGCCGGAAGAAGCGCGAGCCGCTGGCCTGCGACCGTGCAAGCTATGTCGACCAGATGATTTCTACCTCGGCCAGTATGCGGGTGAGGCACTGATCGAAGGATTGGTGGCAGGTATTGCACTCGATCCGGGTGCCTATCGCAATCTGAGCGCGTTGACTGCTGCCGCTGGGGTTGGCAGTCGAAAACTCCACGAGTTGTTCCGGACGCACTACCACACGACACCGGCTGAAATGCTCGCCCGGCTACGGATTACGGCAGCGCGGGGGATGCTGTTGCACGGTAGTCGTCCGGTGGCTGATGTCGCCTTCGAGGTTGGCTTTGAGAGTTTGTCGGCCTTCAATGAGAACTTTCGCAGGTACACGGCGATGACTCCGGCAAAGTACCGGCGATTGCCGGACGATGCCGCGTTTGATCTCACCCTGCCGGATGATTACCCGCTGTCCCGAATCCTCGCCTACCTCGGGCGCGATCGACAGAGTCTCACTGAACGTGTCGAGGGGCAATCGTGCCTCATCGCCTATCGTGCGGGCGAGCAGCCTGCGCTGGTTCGGATCGTCTTCGACGGTGATCTCGCGCGTTGCTCGATTATCACCCCGGAACAGCCAGGCCCGGACCTGATGGCAGCGCTGCATGGCCGTGTGTTGGCGACCCTCGGGCTGACGGTTGATCCAGCACGGTTCGAAGCACATGTGGTCGGTTCTCCGGACCTGGCACCGTTGATCGACGGTCAGCGGGGCTTGAGGGTCCCGCTTCTCGCCGATCCGTTCGACGGTCTGATCTGGGCAATCGTCGGCCAGCAGATCAACCTGGCCTTTGCCTACACATTACGCCGTCGGCTGATCGAATTGGTCAGCCAGCCAATCGGTGGAGGGCTCTACGCGCCGCCGACCGTGGCAGCGGTTGCAGTATTGGAGCCGGAAGCGTTACTGCCGCTGAGTTTTTCACGTGCGAAAGCCAGTTACCTCATCGGTGCGGCTCAGTCAGTGATCAATGGACGCCTGCCGCTCGATGCACTGGCGGGTAGCTCTGCGACACGTATCGAACGAACGCTGCTGGCCGTTCGAGGGATCGGCCCGTGGTCGGCCCATTATCTGATGATGCGGCACTATGGTTTCCTCAACTGCGTGCCGATCGGAGACACTGGTTTGACGAGTGGCCTCAAGCGATTTTTCGCTCTTGACGAACGCCCTGGCAGGGTTGAAACACTGGCACTGATGGAACGATTCAGTCCATACCGCAGTCTCGCGACCTTTCACATCTGGCAGCGTCACGGTGCTGTCGCCTGATCGTTTGGAAGATTGGAACGACCAATGACGATGAATGCGTATCTGGAAACCGTTGATTCACCAGCAGGACCGCTGACCTTTGCCGTCAATGATGATGGCGCGCTGCTCTTCGTTTCATTCCTGGAGGGAAACTACCCGACGACGATCGAAGAGGATCTGACGAGCGAGGGCTACACCTGCCTCACCGATCTGAAGCGCACCGCCGCCGTCCGCACGCAACTCATTGAGTACGCCAGTGGGCAGCGGAAAACGTTTGACCTGCCAGTCGTTCTCGTTGGCACCGAGTGGCAGAAAGCGGTCTGGACGGCGCTGATGCAGGTGCCGTTTGGCGAGACCCGTTCGTATGGTGAACTCGCCCGGTCGCTCGGCAGGCCTCAGGCGTCGCGTGCGGTCGGACGCGCGAACGGCACAAACCGCATCCCCCTCGTCATCCCCTGCCATCGGATCGTTGGCGCCGATGGATCGCTGACCGGCTTCGGCGGCGGTCTCCATCTCAAGACAGCCCTGCTGGCTCACGAGGGCATCGCTCCCAGCAAGCCGGCGAAGCAACTCGCACTCGCGACCTGAGCCTGGGCTCCTTCGGTGTATTTGGGCTACGAGAATCGATGAGGATCTGACTGCGATCTCATTCAACATGAACGACGATTGGGGATTATGTCGATGAGTGATGATCGGCCAGAGGCGATCGAAGGCGATATGGACGAATTGAACCGCCGGATTGGCGTCGCCTGGGAAGCGTTGGAAGGCGTTATCGCCGGTCTCGACGAGCGACAACTCAGTGACGTGCGTGACGCAAATGGCTGGGCGATCAAGGACCATCTGATGAACGTCGCCCTCTGGGAACGATCGATCGCCCAGTTGCTCCTGAACCAGCCGCGCCACGAGACACTTGGCGTCAGTGAGGACGACTACCTCAATCTGGGCCATGACGGTATCAACGCGATCATCTTCGAGCAGCACCGGGACCTGTCGGTGGGCGACGTGCTGGCACGATTGCTTCAGCAGCACGAGGAAACGCTCGATATCCTCAACCGTATCACCTGGGACGACATGCTCCAGCCATATTCCCATTACCTGCCTGATGAGCCAGGCAATGACAATGGCGATCCGATCCTCTACTGGATCACAGGAAACACTGCCGGTCACTACGATGAGCATCGTGGGTGGATCGAGGCGCTTCGGGATGCGGACACCGGATAATCCCTGACCCACGACGAATTCGACGAACTGGGCGAGAATACGTCGATCAATCGACGCTCATATCCGAACGTTCGTTTTCGTAAGGGAGATGGCATGGGCATCTACGAAACGCTTGGCGTCCGACGCGTCATTAACGCGGATGCGCGCTTGACGAGGCTGGGTGGGTCGTTGATGCCGGAGCCGGTCCTGCGGGCGATGGAGGACGCGGCGACCAGTTACGTCGATATGCACGAGTTGCAACGTGCGGTCGGCAAACGACTGGCGGAACTAACGCGCAACGAGGCGGCCTGTGTCGTGACCGGAGCGGCAGCTGGGTTGTTCGTCACGACGCTGGCCTGCATGACCGGGCCGGACGCTGCAACTGTCGAGCGCTTGCCGAGCCTGGACGGGCTGAAGAATGAGGTCGTCTTCCAGCGTGTCCAGCATTTTGCGTATCTCCCGGCGGTTCCGCTGACCGGCGCGACGCTGGTCGAGATCGGCTCCGAGCCAGAGATGCACCCGGCTGAACTCGAAGCGGCCATCAATGAGCGGACGGCTGCCGTCCTCTACGTCGCAGGCGAGCATATGGCGGCGGGCGCATTGCCGTTGTCGGAAGTGATCGAGATTGCGCACGGCCATGGCGTTCCGGTGATCGTCGATGCTGCCGCCCAACTACCGCCAGCTGAGAACCTCTGGTACTTCACGCAGGAACTCGGCGCTGATCTGGTCGTGTTCAGTGGCGGCAAGGACCTGCGCGGACCACAGGCAAGTGGGCTGATTGTCGGGCGAGCGGACCTGATCGAGGCGTGTCTGCTCAATGGCGCGCCCAATCCCCGGCTTGGCCGTCCTATGAAAGTTGGCAAGGAGGAGATGCTCGGCCTGCTGGCTGCCGTCG
>JBGSWU010000217.1:0-20247 GCA_041751795.1 Thermomicrobiales bacterium | reverse complement strand
CCGGATGTCGCCAGAAGGACGGTATCGGTGGAATCTACGTCGGGCGCGTCGGTTGCTGCGTCAACGATCCGGTAGCCGCCCGCCAGCACCCTCCGACGCAGTTCGTCCTGGCCCAGCCGGTCGAGGGCAGGCTGGATCAGTGACTGGTCGATCGGCTTTGTCGATAGCCGCAGATAGCTGGACAGCCCATGCTCGCGGTCGCAGCACTGACGCAACCCTTCGAGCAGCGTCCACTCCAGTTCCTGGGCGAAGGCTGGTTCGTAGTAGCGCAGTTGAGGCAGTTCCATCCCGATCGACGGCGTGATCGTCGACTGGTGCGCACCACCCTCCGGTGACAGTGAAATACCTGACGGCGTCCCGGCCACGATGAAGCGGGAGTGCGAGTAGACACCGTAGATGAAGGCGTCCAGCCCACGGCAGACAAACGGATCGTAGACCGTCCCAATCGGGAACAGCAGTTGACCGGAGAGTTCATGCGAGAGGCCGAACATCGCCAGCCACATGAACAGGTTCATCTCCGAGATGCCCAGTTCGATGTGCTGGCCGCTCGGCTTCGGCTCCCAGCGCAGCAGCCGTGGACTCTCGTCGAAGATCTTCGCTTCACTGGCTGAATAGACACCGGCCTTGTTGATCCAGCCGCCCAGGTTGGTCGAAACGGAAACATCCGGCGCGGCGGTCACGATCCGCTTGCCAACGTCGGGCAGGTCGGCCAATTGTGTCAGCAGCCGCCCCAGCGCTTCCTGGGTGCTCGTCTCCTTCGTCCGATTATGGCCAACATGGACGGGGATGGCGTCTGCCGTCACGGCAACATCAGGGATCGATATCCCACCGTACATACGTTCGCGCGACTCGATGCAGTGCTTCCCCTCCGGGGAATCATCATCAAAGCGAGCCCATTCCTCACCGGCTGCGATGCCCAGCGAATCGCGGACCGGCTCAAGCTGGTTCGGATTGAGCAGCGCCGAGTGGTTCAGCGCATCGCCAGCGAACGGGAGACCCCAGCCCTTGATCGTATAGGCGAAGAGCACCGTCGGACGGTCGCCGGTCGAGAGCCCCTCATCGATCGCGGCGATCAGGTCCTCCATATCGTGCCCGCCGAGATTCGCGAGGAGGCCTGGCAATTCTTCATCCGGCACATCGGCAATTGCCGATTCCAACGCCTTGGCATCGATGTTCGTCCGGTCGAGCAGCCGAGGTCGCAGTGTCGCGCCATCGAGGCGGATCAGTGTCTGGTACTCCTCGTTGCTCATGTCGTCGATCGCCTGATGAAGTTGGTCGCCACCTGGCTTTTCAAAGACCGCCCGCAACCGCCGACCGTACTTCGTCTCGATCACCCGCCAGCCGGATTCGGCGAAGAGTTGCTTGATCCGCGCTGCGCGGATGCCGGGGATGACGCGGTCAAGCGACTGGCGGTTGAGGTCGACGATCCAGAGGACGTTACCGACACTTGCCAGGGCCTCCTCGATCAGCGCCTCCCAGATGTTGCCCTCGTCGAGTTCGGCATCACCGATCAGCGCGATGAAGCGGTTGCTCGTGACCGAATCGAAGTGCGCCTCGGCGTAACGATGTGCCAGCGCAGCGAAGAGTGGCGCGACCGCTCCGAGGCCGACTGAACCAGTCGAGAAGTCGACCGGGTCAGGGTCTTTCGTCCGCGATGGGTACGACTGCAAGCCACCGTACTCGCGCAGCGTCGTCAGATATTTCGGATCGAGTTGACCGAGCAGATACTGGACCGCGTGCCAGGCCGGTGATGCATGCGGCTTGATCGAGACGCGGTCTCCCGCCGTCAGCGAGTGGAAGTAGAGCGCCGTCAGGATCGAGACAACCGACGCGGACGACGCTTGGTGTCCCCCGACCTTGCCACCGTCCGTGTTCGGGCGGACGTGGTTCGCGTGGTGAATGATGTTGGTCGAGAGCCAGAGGATGCGTTTCTGGATCGCATCCAGGACGGCCAGCTGCTCCGACGAGAGACGCTGCTCATCGCCGAGCAGCTGGCTAATATCGGTAATCTCCGACGATCTCGCCGTCAGGCTCATGTGGCCTCCTTCGGGATTCGGGATTCGGGACACGGGACGCGATCTCAATGCCGTGTCCCCACTCGATTGTCCGACATTCGGATGACACGGGCAACCCGCGATCCGATCAATCCATCGTTTCGATCGCAGATTCCTGACCGACGCCATTGACGGGAAGTCACGCCTTCCCGTTTCCCACCTACTGTGGAAAGCAGTCAAGAACGTGACCACGAATGATGGGGGACATCAATGCGATTGAGTTTGAGACTGTTGCTGGCGATCCTGTTGGCCGTGTCACTCGTTGCCTGCAGCGAATCGACCGAAGATGCCGCGACGACGACCAGCGTCGGGCGTGCCGCAGCCGAGGCATCACCGACGATTACCGAGCAGGAACCAACGGAAGTGCCGGATGAGCCCACAGCCACGATTGAGCCGACGGCAACGCAAGAACCAACCAGTACGCCGGAGCCAACCGCTACGCTGACGATGACACCGACACCAGAACCGACCAGCACCCCGGCACCGACGGCAACACCGGAACCGACAAGCACGCCGACACCGGAGCCAACTCCGACACCGGAGCCAACCAGTACACCACTACCTACACCGACGATGACAACTGATGAGATCAAAGCTCAGTACCGCGGTGATATCGACGTTCGCGAGATCGATAAGAATGTCGATGCGTACTACGATTGGAAACTCACGTATACAGGTGAGGTGCTGACGATTCTCCAGGATTCGGACCGTACACTCATTCAGGTTCAGGTTGCATACCCTGGTGGAAGCGACTTTGATCGAGTAACGATCGTCGTCTTGTACGATGATCCGCATGCTGGCGACGGAATCTTCGAAGATGATTATGTGTCGATCTGGGCTCGCCCGATCACGATGTTCGAATTTACGAACGCGTTTGGTGGCACTATTTCACAGCCACTATTGAGTGGCGATTTCATTGAGAAGCGATCGTAGAACATTGCTCCCACAACCTGATCCAGCGCTTGATCCGCGCGGTCTGGGTTGGATTCGCGGCGAGTCGAGGGGCGAGGTCGTGCAGCATGGCGTGACCCGCCCAGACATGGAAGAGCGGCATGTCGACAGGGGGGCCTGCAATGCGCTCGTATCCGTCACGGAATCCCCGCTCGAACGCACGCAGGATTGGTCGCGCTTCCGGCGGCAGATCACCAGCATCGAGGCGGATGATCGAGATGGCACGCGCCAGGTCGGCTCGCGGGTCCCCAGCTTGAGCATTTGCCCAGTCGATAACTGCCGTCACCCGCTCACCGTCAGTAAGGACATTCAGTGGGTGGAAGTCCAGATGCAGCAGCCGGTCGTGCCGGACAAGCGGTTCGAGTTGCTGGCGTAGAGGGTCATCATCGCTGGGACCACCCCAGCCCAGCCATGTATCGTCCTGAAGCCTGGTTGGAACAATCACAGCGTGAAGATGAGCGAGGGCGGCTCCGCAGGCAGCGCCCAGTGCCGACGCTCGTTCCGGCCAGCGACTCAGCGCTTCAACGACGGTGATCCCCTCACACCAATCCATCACCATCGCCGGACGTCCATCGTGGACGCCGTAGGCGAGAACACGCGGCACAGGAACGCCACTGTCCGCAACCATGTTCATGACCAGCACTTCGTTACGGCTCATCGCCAACTGGTCCGGCTGGAAGACGCGGAGCGCATACTGGCGACCGTCATGCGTCACGCGATACAGCGCCGTATCCCGCCCACCGCTGACCGGCACGACATCTTCTGGGTTCGGAAAATCCAATGCCGCCAGGATGGCACGCGGGTCGAGCGTGGTCATGAGCGTTGCGTCAGACTGACGATCGCGTCGGCGACTGTCTCAGGATCGATCAGCATCAGGAAGTGGCTCCCCTCGATCTCCCGCACCGGCCAACCCTGTTCCCGCGCCCTGGCTGCCGGGACATCGTACGACGCGGTGAACTGCATGTACGCCACTGGCGCATCGGGCCAACCCGCCGGAACCGGGATCGGCTCGTTGAAGAAATCCAGCCCGCGTGGCCGCATCTCAGCGATGACCGCAGCGCGCAGCGCGTCGTCAGGGATCGCATCCTGGAGTTGCTCATCGGTCCACTCAGGGTATCGTCCGCCTGCCTCCAGGTGTGCCAACAGTCCATGGGCAAACGGCGCATCTTCAGCAATCATCACTTCCAGCCTGCTCAGGCCGTCTGCGTGGATACCGGCATCAACGAACAGGTAGGCAGCAACGGGCCGTGCGAGGGCTGCGCCAAGTGCGGGTAGCAACGCACCCGCTCCACTGTGACCAACCAGCACCAGCGGTTGCCCGGCTGGAGCGCCACGCATCGTCGCCACAACCGATGCCACGTGTTGTCGCCAGTAAGGATCGCCGCTGGCCGCGTCATCACGCAGGATCGGAACGGCCGCCTGGAGACCGCGCTGTCGCAACTCGATCCGGACTGGTTCCCAGGTTGCTGGCCCAACCAGTGGACTATGAACGAGAACGATAATGGGATGCATCGCGAGGGCCCTCTCGCTGCTTACTCGTAGAAATCGCCGAGACCAAGCAGGAGAAACGTGAGCCAGAGGGCGAGAACTCCGGGCAGCAGGCTGCCAGATCGCGCACGGAGCCAACTGGACACGCCGCCGACGATGATGCCGACAAACACGCCAGCCACAATCGCCAGCGTGTAATCGCCGCCAGCCTCGGCCTGCTCGGCAGCCACGACCATCGACGCCCGGATCGCGAAGGCTGCCGCATACAAACCGATCGCCGCCAGGTTCGCACGACCGTCTTCGAGGACGATATCGAATGCGGCGTGCAGATAGCCAGATGTCAGAATCTGGATCGCCAGCGACTCAGCCAGCGTCAGCAGGACAAGCTTGATCGCTCCAGCGGGGTCATTCACCATCAGAAAGCCGGTCAGGACGAGCGGCGTTGCGATCAGGAACAGCAGCGCCTGCGGCCAGATCCGCCCCTGGCGAAACAACGCCAGCGCCCGCCCACGCGCCATCGTCTCAGCCGGAGCTGGTGACAGTTGCCAGAGCCATGCCGCCAGCGCCGCGATCAACACCGGAGCCAGCAATCGTATCTGGTACCAGTCAGCGCTCGTCTCATGCGGTGCTACTCCTGGTGCGCCAAGGTAGATCACTGCCAGTGGCCAGGCGAACAGGTAGAGCATCGACATCGTCAGCCACGAGTAGAGTGTCCGCAGCATGAACGAGCGCTGCGTGCCGTAGCGCGGGACAATCGCCTCCCGCCCTTTCATCCGCCGCCCAGACCCCGTCGATTCTGCCGGTTCACGTATCATGCCGAGAGGATACAACGGGGAACACGTCACGATGGCGAAATCGACGACACTCCGCTGGGCCCAGTAGTCATCAAGAAGGACCGCACCCCTTCCCCTGTCATCCACCGCCCAGAGGGCACCCGGCAGCGAAGGATCTCCTAACCGTCGTTGACAGAGGGCTTCGACAGGCCAGAGCCGTTCAACCGTCTGGCGTAATCCTGTTGATGGCGCGGAGAGATCCTTCGCTGCCGGGTGCCCTCTGGGCGGTGGATGACAGGGGAAGGGGTGCGGTCCTTCATGGCACGACACACTCACACTACTGTGGCTCAACCATTGAACCGACCGCACGATCACAATAGTGTGAATGAGATACTCGACGCGGACAACGACCTGGACCGGCAAACTCGGCTATCGACACTTGGCACTCGAAAGGACACCATGACATGACACCAACGGTCAGCACCTTCTCGATCGTCGCCCGTGATCCGGCAACGGGTGATCTTGGCGTCGCCGTCGCTTCGAAGTTCCTTGCGGTTGGCGCCGTTGTGCCGTGGCTGCGAGCCGGGGTTGGCACGATCGCGACCCAGGCGCATGCCAACGTCGCCTTCGGGCCGGACGGCCTGGCGATGATCGAATCGGAACTGACGGCGCAGGAAACGCTCGATCGCCTTGTTGCTGCCGATGGGGAACGCGATCTCCGTCAAGCCGGCATCGTCGATTGCCACGGCAACGCCGCGACCTGGACCGGCTCCGGCTGCAGCAACTGGGCCGGGGGGATGACCGGAAACGGATTCGCCTGCCAGGGCAACATCCTGACCGGCCCGGAGGTCGTCGACGCAATGGCCGAGGGATACACCACTGCTGGTGGGTCGTTCTCCAACCAACTGCTGACGGCACTCGATGCCGGACAGGCAGCTGGCGGAGATAGCCGCGGCCAGCAGTCGGCAGCGATCGTCATCGTCCGCGCCGGGGGTGGCTATGGCGGGGGCAACGATCGCTGGATCGACCTGCGCATCGACGATCACCCAACCCCGCTGACCGAACTTCGTCGTCTTGTCGCGCTCCATCGCGTCTACTTCGACATCGACGATGCAACGCTCCTGCCACTCGATGATGAACGATTGTCCGCGATCGCCGGACATCTCCAGCGCATAGGTGTCCTCACCGATCCAACGACCGACCGGGGAATCATCCTGGGTGGTATGGCGTCGTGGGCTGGGCGCGAGAACCTTGAAGAACGGCTGCGGTCCGATGACCAGATCGATGGCGTTGTCCTGGAGATGCTGGAAGCGTCGGCAACGCCTCGAGCGCGCCGATCATAGCAATCCTGCTGCGATCGAAGCGCCCGAGGCGGTTTGATGCTATTCCAGTGTCTTGATATAGGCGATCAGGTCGCCGATCTGTTTGTCGCTCAATTGGATAACCGGCATCAGGTTCGCGAAGCCTGCGTGGAGCTTAGCGCCCGGTTCCTTAATTGACTCTCGGAGGTACGCATCGTCAGCCGTAACGGTCTCGCCGCTTTCCAACTCGACCTCGCTCCCTGCGAGTCCTTTCCAGGTCGGGCCGACGACCGTGCTCCCGTCGATCGAGTGGCACGCAACGCATTGCGCCTGGGCAATCGCTTCACCTGTGGCGGCATCACCGTCACCGCCGCCACCAGCATCACTGGTTGTCGCAGCGGCGTCGACTCCTGATCCAGTCGCGACGGTCGGCGTCGGCGCATCAGCACTGTCGTCATCATCGCTATCGTCACCGCAGGCGACGCTGAACGCGAGCAGCAGAACGAGAAGGAATGCGAGTAACCGTTGCATCGCTCGGTATCTCCTTCGCTTCAGTCCATCAACTCCGTGTCCGTGACGAGACGATGCTCAACGATGACAGGTTCTACTGCAATCGTGCCGAAGTCGGTCCGTTTCACCGGCTACCTGCTGCACCATCTCTTCGCATACAGTACCACTACCAAATCCTTGGGGAAGCGGTCGATCGACAACGGAGGAAGGACCCGCATCGATGCCCGATCCTGAATCACCACTGCCTGCCGATCGCAGCAACCCGCCAGCGTCTGTCCTGTTCCCGTGGTCGATCGTCCCAGAGCCTGCTCCCGGCGAAAAACGAAGCGGCTACCTGAGCTGGAGCGACACGGTCCTACGCGATCTCCGCTGGCCTTACATTGCCGTCCGTGGCCGCCAGCTTGGACGATCCGTCGCGATCATCGCGGCGCTACATGGTGGCGAGTATCCCGGCGTGCTTGGCGCGCTCAGGCTGGGCAGGCTCATCAATCCGGAGCGTGTCCACGGCTCGCTGCTGATCCTGCCGATTGCCAACCTTCCCGCGTTTCATGCGCGGACAGCGTTCATCACGCCATACGATGGAAAGAACCTCAATCGGGCCTTTCCCGGTAACGCTACCGGAACGTTTTCCGATGTCCTTGCCTTCCGGCTGATGAACGACATCGTTGCTCCCGCCGACGCGATCATCGATCTCCATAGCGGTGATGTCTTCGAGACCCTGTCGCCCTACGCTGGCTACCACCAGAGCGGCAACGCGGATCAGGATTCGCTGGCACGTAAAATGACCGAAGCACTCGGGCTCCCGCATGCCATCGTCTATCCCAATCCGGCCAGTTCCGGTGGGATGACCGCGAACGCTACGTTGATCGGCGTTGCCAGCATCTTCGTCGAGGTCGGAGGCAACGCGCTGGCAAGCGACGAAGACACCTTGACCGTCTACCAGGGGCTGATCAACAGTCTGCGCGCCCTCGATGTCCTCGAAGGTCTGCTTCCACCGGTGTCTACCCGCTGGCTCAAGCCAGGTACAGCGATCACCGCGCCCGCTGACGGACTCTGGCGTCCGGGAATCGAGTTACGCCAATCGCTACCTGCGAATGCTCCCGTCGGCTCACTCTTCGACCCGCTCGGAAACGACATCGCGACGATGACGACGTCCGACAGCGGCATCGTTCTCTATTACCTGAGTTCGCTGTCGGCTCGGAAGGGAGACGTCCTGGCCTACATCGCGAAGGAATAGCGCGCAGCGATCGCGGCATGCTTCATCGCTGTGTCGTACAGGCGCAGATCCCTCTTGCTTGTGTTCATTCTCGTTTCCACTATGATGAGATGAGCGGCAGCAGGATGCGAAGGAGGTGAGTAATGAACGGCGTTCACGACATGGGCGGTATGCATGGCTTTGGCCCCGTCCTCCCGGAGGAAAACGAACCACTCTTCCATGCGGAGTGGGAGGGGCGCGTCCGCGCGATGATGTACGACGTCGTTGGCCGGTTCTTCAACCTCGACGAGTTCCGCTATGGCATCGAACAGATGGATCCGGCCCATTACCTGCGCTCATCGTATTTCGAGCGCTGGCTGAGGACGGTCGAATACAACCTGATCGAGAAGGGCGTGCTGACAAGCGACGAACTCGACACCAGGACGAACCTTCTCCAGCAACAGCCGAACGCAACGTTGCCTGAGCCCGGCAGCGTCGACAGTCCATCGCGCGCAGTTCGGAAACGTCCTGCAACGGACATGCCAGAAATCACGCCCCGTTTCGCAGTCGGTGATGCCGTCATTACGCGCAACCAGCACCCGACTGGCCACACACGACTTCCACGTTACACACGCGGCAAGCGGGCCGTTATCCACCGCATCCATGGACCTGAGATCTTCGCTGATACCAACGCCCACGCCCTGGGCGAGAACCCGCAAGTCGTCTACAGCGTCCGTTTCACGACCCAGGAACTCTGGGGCGATGCCGCCGAGCCGGGAGGCACGCTCAACATCGATCTTTGGGAAAGCTATCTTGAACCAGCGACAGACTGATCCAATCACACCGGCGATTAGATTCGGGAGGGATGCCCAGTGCAATACGATCCAGAGCAGGAACCTTATGTCGCATTGCGCACCAAGGCACTCGAATCGCTGCTGATTGAAAAGGGATTGATCACGCCCGATGCCGTCGATCAGCAGATCAGTCGATACGAGAAGGATATTGGTCCATTGCGTGGTGCACAGATCGTGGCCCGAGCCTGGCGCGATCCCGAGTTCAAAGCGCGACTGCTGCAGGATGGTGCGAAGGCGCTGGCCGAGTTTGGCGTCCCAAGCAGTGCCCCACTGATCGTTATCGAGAATACGCCGGGCGAACACAATCTCGTCGTCTGCACCCTGTGTTCCTGCTACCCGTGGTACGTCCTGGGGCTGCCGCCGACCTGGTACAAGGACTTCGCCTACCGTTCGCGGGCGGTTATCGAGCCGCGTGCAGTCCTGCGTGATTTCAACCTGGAACTCGACGACTCGGTCATTATTCGTGTCTGGGACAGCAGCGCAGATCAGCGCTACATGATCCTGCCTGAGTGTCCCAAGGGCGTCGATCACTTGTCAGAGGCGGAGCTGGCAGCGCTGGTTACTCGCGACGCAATGATCGGTGTTGCGAGGGTGTACCCGCCGACAGAAGCCGTCGCCGCTAGCTGACCGGCAGGAGGTGCACGACAATGATTGACCAGCGTATCGAAGATCTCGGTGATGACCTGTCAATCCCACGCCGGAATGGTGAACTCGTTTTCGAGGCTCCATGGGAAGGGCGAGTCTTTGGGATGGCGGTCGCACTGAGCGACCAGGAGGTCTACGACTGGGATGCGTTTCGCGACCGCCTGGCAGCCGAAATCGCAGCTGCAGACGCACACGGCGACGCATCAAACTACTACGAGCGCTGGCTGGCGTCGTTCGAACGCCTGCTAATTGAGACGAACATCGTCACGATAGACGAACTCGACGCCCGGACCGCCGAGCACGTGACCGGACTGTGGGACGAACACGAGCACTATGAAACGACATCAGACGCCATTCCCAGCCTGACACGGTCGCCACATACTTCGAAGGCTCGCAACATTGTCTGGCGAGCGGACGGGGAACCAATCAACGTCTTCCGACGCCCCGGCCAACTCTTCGTCTGCGCGACAGGCTGTTGCTGCGGCCACACCGAGCGCGGCCACGCCGAGGTACCACTCGGTCTTTACCACGCCGAGTGGGCACGCAGGAGAATCCGCCACAAGGTCCATCTCTCGCTCGGCGGTTGCCTGGGGCCATGCGCACTCTCGAACGTCGTGTTGTTGCTTTTTGCCGGGCACGAAATCTGGTTCCAGTCGGTGAACAGCAACGAGCAGATCATTGCGATCTTCGACTACATTGAAGCAATGGTCCGTGCTGACGCATACATCCCGCCGCCGCCCGATCTTGCGGCGCAGACATTCGATGTCTTCGACTGGGCAGGTCGCGAACAGGTCGCCGAACCCATGCCGGTTGGCGACTGACAGGGAATAACGACGATACGACATCGCACGCCTGGTCATCGACACTGGAATCAGAAAAGAGGCTTCGGCCTGGCTCCCGTGTGCAGGGGAAGGAGCCAGGCCTGTTGCAGTGGGGTGTGAAACTGGCGTTGGTCAGCCGCCGTCTCCAGGGAGGTGGTCAGAGGTTGACGAGAGTGGGGTAGCTCTCGCGCGTTGGCCGATCTTCTGCGGGACACGTCCGGGAGCGTCATTGCTCGACCGTTAACCATGTGTCCCGTTGGTTCCTGGCCATCGCCCCGGGATTCACCGGGATACTTCTATACTAGTGGTGGCACGATGATTCCGTAATCCATCGACGGGACAGTTCGGTGCCACCGGCCGGACGGCTCCCGACCTGTACCAACGGACAGGCGACATCTCCGTCGTGTGTCGTAGTGCCGAGACGCGGCCACCTGCCAGTTACAAACGAAGGATGATTCGACTTGTTGATCTTTGACCGTCTCGTACTGGATGTCTCCGATCTTGACCGCGCTATACATTTCTACGCTCAGGTTCTTGACTTCCAGACTGTCACCCGTTCGGAGTGGATGGGCCACCAGACCGGTCTGCTCCAACTCGGCCTGCTACACCTGTTGTTGCTGGAGCAGCCGGGCAGTACCAATCCGCTGAATCTGCCGAAATCCGGTCCGGTCATCACCCTGTCAGACTCACGAATCGAGGACCGCTACCACGACATCGAGCGATCCGGGATTGAGATCCTCGCCCCATTGGCTGAATCCCCATGGGGCGGCCGATCGTTCCTGCTACGTGATCCCGATAACTACCTGATCGTGATTCAGGAGCCAGCGGGCGACGTGAAAGAATAGTTCCTGGTGCGACGTGCTGGGTTAATCCATCCGTCACACGTCCCACGAGGCACTTCGGAGGACCAATGCGCTTTCACATCATCGGAACCGGTGCGATTGGCGGGGTCACCGGAGCGTTCCTGAGTAAGGATGGCGAGGACGTCACCTTCGTCGATGTCGTGCCAGAACATGTCGATGCGATCAACGCACGGGGGTTACGCGTCGATGGCGTCCGGCATGTCGTCGCGGACGCGTCGGCAATCCTGGCGAGTGCGCTGGACGAATCAATTGATGTCGCCTTGTTGGCGGTGAAGTCTCAGCACACACAGGCTGCGCTCGACCTGGTCGAGCCGCATCTCAGTGACGGTTCGACCGTCGTGTCGCTCCAGAACGGGCTGAATCCGGACATTATCGCTACGCGGATTGGCGCTGAACGGGTCATCGGCGGATTCATCAACTTCGCTGCCGACTATATCGAGCCGGGGCTGGTGCGCTACGGTGGAGCTGGTGAGTACTACCTCGGTCGGCTCGATGGCTCGACTGACATGACACTCGTCGGCCTCGTCACCCGCTTTTCTCGGATCATGGACACGACACTCACGACAAACGTCATGGGGTATCTCTGGTCAAAAGAGTGCTACGGGTCACTGCTGGTTGGCACAGCACTTGTCGATGCGCCCGTCCACGAGGTGCTGGCCCGCTCAAATGCTCGCGCTACGTTGACTGCTGCTGTCGTCGAGGCCGTCATGATCTCCGACGCGTGCGGCATCATCCTTGAACCATTCGAGCCATTCGATCCTGCCATCTTCCGTGAACCACTCGATCACGGCGCCATCGACAGGTTCTACGATGCCGTTGCGGATCGCTTCCGGGGCCGCCCGAAGCAGCACACCGGCATCTGGCGCGATCTGGCGATCCGGAAGCGCCCGACTGAAGTCCCATGGCTGACCGGCGAACTCGTCCGCCGCGCCGAGGAGCAGGGCATCCCCGCGCCGATCAATACCGGCCTGATCGAGTTGATTGCCGGGATCGAATGCGGAGAAAGAGTCATGGGCTGGGAAACGCTGGCATCAATCACATCGAACCAGTTCGATCCCCGGCCCTGAGACTTCAACGCCCGTCTTTTCATACGAACCCAACATCGACGAACCATGCACCAGACCATCTCGATGATGTTGTATCGGCTCGCGTTCGCGACGCTGATTCCGGCTGATCATCTGCCAGTGACTTGGATCGCCAGACGATTGGACCAAATTGCAGGCCAAGCGTACCGTGCTGGTTTACATCCATTGGCCCCTGAACATTAACGAGCCATCGTGTTTTCATACCCTATATCAACGTGCAACGCGATCGATGACGTGGAGAAACTTGCCGATGCACATGGTCGAACCTGGCGACGATTGCTTCAAACGGTTCTTCTACGACGCCGCGATCCCGATGTGTATCGCAGCGCCGGATGGACGACTCATCCACACGAACCAGCCACTTTGCCAACTGTTTGGCTTCAGCCAGGACGACATGTGCAGTTTGACGCTGCAGTCGATCGTCCACCCCGACGATCGTGAATCGACCGAGCGGTACCTGCATGCGCTCAATACGGGGCAGCACAATAGCCATCAGGTCGAGCGTCGGTATCTTTCCGCAACGGGTGAGATCATCTGGGGAATCCTCAACATCTCAGCCGTCCGGGGGCAGGATCAATCCACGTCGTACATCCTGATCCAGATCCAGGACACCACCGAACGCAAGCAACTGGAAGAACAACTCCAGTATCAGGCGACACACGATGCACTGACGAACCTGCCAAACCGCGTCCTGCTCAATGATCGATTCATCCGGGCACTCGCGCGCAACTTCCGGCAACAGTATGCAGTCGGCCTGTTGGTCATCGACCTCGACAACTTCAAAGTCATCAACGACAGCCTCGGTCACCCTGCTGGTGATGCAGTTCTCGTCGCAGTCGCCCAGCGGCTCAAAGCATTTGCCAGCGATACTGTCGTCACGGCACGACTTGGGGGAGATGAATTCGCGATCCTGCTCGAATACGCTTGCGACGAGTCGGACGCAATCGAACTGGCAGAGCGCATACTCGACGAACTGGAAGAGTCGTTCGCTATCGACGGACATGCTGTCGAAGTCACCGCCAGCATCGGCGTCGCTTTGAGCACCTCGGTTCGCGATCAGCCCGAAGACCTGTTACGACGGGCCGACATTGCAATGTACCGAGCCAAAGATCGCGGTAAGCACCGCTATGGAGTGTTCAACGAACGCCTCCATGGCCAGCGGTATGGCCAACTTGCTGCGGAAAATGACTTGCGACGTGGGATCAGGGAACAGGAATTCATTCTCCATTACCAGCCAACGGCGTCGATCGAGACTGGCCAGATCGTTGAACTCGAAGCCCTTCTTCGCTGGCAGCATCCGCTTCGCGGCCTGATCATGCCGCAGGAGTTCATCGGCCTGGCGGAGGAAACAGGCTTGATCGTTCCGCTGGGCCGATGGGCGCTCGAAGAAGCATGCCGACAACTCGGATCCTGGCAACGGCAGCCTGGATCATCATTGCTCCGAGTCGGCGTGAACCTGTCCAATCGTCAACTGGAAGAACCGGACCTTGTTGAAGATGTTGCCCGAGCGCTCAGTGCATCCGGCATCCGTCCAAGTTCACTGACCATCGAGATCACCGAAAGCGTGGCGATCATGAACAGTGAGTCCCACCGCTGGGTCCTCGATCAACTCAAACACCTCGGCGTGCGCCTGGCCATCGACGACTTCGGGACGGGCTACTCCACGTTGTCGCGACTCCGACACTTGCCGATCGATGTTCTCAAGATCGACCAGTCGTTCGTGATCGGCATGGATGACAACACGAGCGATGTCGCGATCGTCAGTGCTGTCATTGCCTTCGCAAAAGCCCTCAACCTCACCGTGACCAGCGAGGGAATCGAAACAGAATCGCAACTGGAACAACTCACGTCAATGGGCTGTGACCTGGGTCAGGGATTCATGATCGCTCGTCCATTGGCAGAGATTGATGTACCAGATGCGCTGCGTTGTCTCGACATCGTCGCATCGCTGATTGCTGGACCACGAGTACCAGAGCTGATCTCAGCCTGACCCAATCCAGTTACAGAATCCAGCCTCCACACCAACGCACATCACCGTCATCATCGACTCCACTTGATGCCCGGAGCGAGCCGTGAGCAGAAACACTGCTCCGCTAACGGCTCCGGCTGTATACCTGCATCCGTTGCGCGATTGGCGATTGTCGTCCACGATATCCGAACGACACCGCCATGCCAACCACGCACGCAACGATGATGGCAGGAACAGCAACGAAGGATGCCACCGATGTCCGATCTCGCAATCGTCAACGGGAACCTGATCACGCTCGACGCCGACCTCCCGGCAGCCGAGGCTGCGCTCGTGCAGCATGGCCGGATTGCGCGGGTAGGGACAACCAGAGATATTCTGGCGGAGGCTGGGGATGCACCGGTGTATGACGCCGCTGGACGCACGATCGTTCCGGGATTCATCGACGGACATGCCCACTTCGAGATGACCTGCTGTGCGCTGACCCATTGCCTGTCAGTGACGACACCCCCACACAACAGCCTTGCAAGCATCGCCGACGCGATCCACGAACGGGCAGGTGCAACGCCAGAAGGCGAGTGGATCATCGTGCGCTGCTCGTTCAATCTCTACGCGCGCGTTGACGAGAAACGACTGTTCACCCGCCAGGAACTGGACGCGATTTCTGACCGGCATCCGATCATGGTCATGTCGTCCCTGCATGTGAACATGCTCAATACCCGCGCGCTGACTGAACTGAATGTGTTGACCGGTGAACCGCCGATGGGTGTCGTCCTCCACCGAGCCGATGATGGCACGCCAACAGGCGTCGTCACCGAGGTCTGGGATATGGTGCCTGGATTCACCGTCGAGCAGGTCAAAGCGGCGATCCGGGCAAAGGGACGCGATCTGTTCCTCGCCAAGGGGATTACGACGATCCACAACCTGCCATACGGTACGGAAGAGATCCTTGCCGTCCAGGAACTCCAGGCAGCCGGAGAACTGCCGATCCGATTCCGGATGTACTATCACATCCCCCACCAGATTGACCTCGACAGCCTGCTGGCGATGGGACTCAAGTCTGGCTTCGGCGACGACCGGATGCGTTTCGGCGGGGTTAAGATCTTCGTCGACGGCGTCGGTCACGACGGCTACGGCAATCGAGTCTTCGACGTAAAGTGGGAACCGGGAGAACTCACCGAGTTCATCTGTCGCGCGCATGCCGCTGGGCAGCAACTCTGGATGCATGTCTGCTCGCAGCCAGCGATCAGGATGATCTGTGACAGCATCGAGGAGGCATTGCGCCGCCACCCGGCCCCGCATCGCCACCGGATCGAGCATGCCGCTGACTACCTGATCGAGGACGACGACATCACCCGCGTCCGGCAACTCGGCCTGCGCATCATCACAACCCCAGCCTTCATCTACGCCCAGGGGGACGTCCTAGCGTTGCCGAACTCGCAACGATGGCCGCGTCAGTTCAAACTGAAGACACTTGTCGAGCATGGCTTTGAGATCATCGGCTCAAGTGATTCGACCGGTTCGATCCCCGACGGCATCCCGCCGCTCTACAACATCGCCTGCGCCGTCACCCGCCGGACACTTTCCGGTAACCGCTACATCCCCGAGGAGGGACTGGCCGTCGAGGACGCCCTGCGGCTTTTCACGATCTGGCCCGCCCTCGGCACCTTTGAGGAACACGACAAAGGCACGATCACCCCCGGCAAACTCGGCGACTTCACCGTCATCTCCGCCGATCCCCGTGCCGTCGAACCTGACGCATTGTTCGATCTCCGCGCCGAAGCAACGATCATCGGTGGTGAGGTGGTGTGGGAGTGGTGAGGATACGGCGTCTGTGTTGCATGAACTGGATGTGATGTATATTAAATCTACGTCACGATGGGAGATACAGGATGTCGAAAACCAGGAATAAGCCGATCCAGGTCTATCTTCGTCCAGATCAACTGGATCCATTGCGTCACTTGGCCGCGCGGCGTGACGTTTCCATCGCCCAACTCGTCCGTGAAGGCGTCGATCACGTTCTCGCCGGTGTCTCTCCCGAAGAGGATCCACTCCTGGACATCATCGGAATGATCGAAGGCGGCCCAACGGATATTTCCGAGCATCATGACAAGTATCTGGCTGAAGCCTACGCTGATAACCACGACGCTTGAGTTCTCAGATCTTCGTAGACGCAAGTGCCTGGATCGCTGTCGTCTGGAACGGTGACCAGCACCACGTTGCCGCCGCCGCTGAATATCGAAGACTCGTAACAACGTCGACGCCGCTGGTCACAACAAATCTCATTATCGCGGAGGCACACGCGTTAATCCGTCGTGATGGTGGACATGCGCGAGCGATGCGATTCCTCGAATCACTCCGCACAACGGCACGTATTGAACGTGTCTACGCAGACGCTGATCTCGAACAGCGGGCTGAACGTCTACTGGCGCAGTATGCCGATCACGCATTCAGTTTCGCGGATGCCGTCAGTTTCGCCCTTATGCAAGGGCGAGGCATTTCACACGCGTTTGCATTCGACCGACACTTTCTGGCTGCTGGGTTTACGTTGGTGCCAATCAGAGGATAATCGCAGCAATAGTGAAGGCGGTTCCCCGTGGTCGATATCTGGAATCAAGTGAAGGCACTCGAAGGTCAGACGCTGCGAACAATCAGAGGTAACCCGTTCACGGTCGATGGTGTTGCTGAGAACACTGTCACTGTCACACCGGCAAGCACCGGAAATCCACGATCCGTTAGACGATCCGTCATCGAAGAGGCTTGGACAAAGCAACTGAGCAACAATGACCTCAGACCAAGCGAACTACGTGATACCGTAGCGAGCGACGACCAGAACCTTTCGTACGTTGCTGCAATACTCAAGGCTGCCCGGTAAGGATCGTGTCGTGCTGTCATACTGTGACCTCGTGGTCGATGTCCGGCCTGAGGACGAATCGGTAGACACGTTCGTTTCGACAAATCACGGGCAGCATCGCGAAGGTAACAATGTCTGAACGACGGCGCTCTGGCCGCTTAGCCAGCACACTCTTCGCGTCGCTGGCCTATCGGGATAACCGTGTCTTCTGGATCGGGACGACGATTTCCAGCATCGCGCAGGCGTCGTTCCTGGTTTCAGCCGGTTGGCTGGCCTACGAGCAAGGTGGTGGGAGCGCAACCGGGCTGGTCGCCTTCGCGACGATGTTCCCATTCCTGCTCTCGACACCGATCGGTGGCCTGCTGGCCGATCGCTACGACCGGCGCTCGATCGTTGTGGCGACGCAGATGTTCCAAGGAGTTCTGACACTGCTGTTGGGTGGGCTGGAACTGGCTGGCCTACTGCCACTACCGCTGCTGATCGCACTCGTACTGGTTTCCAGCGCGGCCCGAACGGTCGAGTTGCCGACCGTCGGTGCGGTCCTGCCGAACCTCGTCCCGAAGCGGGTGCTGCTTAACAACCTGTCGCTCAACTCGCTGGCGACACTTGGTTCGCGGTTCGCAGGTCCGGCGCTGCTCGCTCCGGTTCTGGCACTCGGTGGGGCAGGATTCGCATTCCTCCTGATCGCGATGCTGTATCTGCCTGCACTATTCTGGACACGGATGACGCCACCGATGCCACGAGGAGCGATCACCGGTGCCAGCTTTGGAGCGCAGGCAAGCGAAGCGATTGGCTACATCCGTGAGCGAGGAATGGTCGCGCTGTTGCTTGCGCTGGTCGTTCTCCATTGCTGGCTGACGATGTCGTTTGATGCGGTCCTTCCGCTGGTTGCTGAAGAGAACCTCGGTGGGAGGGGTGCCGTCTATTCGTCGCTGGTCGCAGCAGGCGGCATCGGCGCCATCGTCGGATCGCTGGCGTTAGCAGGGCTTCGTGTCCGTAGTTGGCGCGGAGGACTCCTGTTGGCGAGTGGATTGGGGAGTGGAGTGACGGCCATCCTGCTGGCCGTCGCAGGGATCTGGCCACTGGCGATACTGGCGATGGTTGGTGTTGGCCTCACCCAGGCAATGTTCATGACCCTGTCGAACACCCTCGTCCAGGAGGCAGTGCCGGACGCGATCCGTGGTCGGGTCACCAGTATCTTCCTGATGAGTGCCGGTGGTGTGATGTCGTTCGGCAACCTCGCCAACGGCACGATCGCCGATTATCTCGGTGTTTGGCCGGTGCTCGTCCTGCCTGGGATCGCCTACATTATCATTCTCCTGGCAGTCAGCGCCGCACAACCAGCGCTACGAAGCGTCTACCGCGAAGGCACACTGCCGGTCTACTCACTGAACGGTGCACCAGCGACGACTGGCGACTGAGCCGGTCAACTCCCGGCACTCCCATCGGAACTGATCACCCGGATCAAATCGTGACGCCTCTGGCGCGAGTCATCCCGCATTGCATCAACCCCGTACAGGTCAGTGCCCGTGAACTGGTCGCGACCAGAGCGCGGCGATGTATGTGAAAGGTTGAGCGATGAAACGAACGATGCTGTTGACCGTCATTGGTGCGGCAATCGTGCTGGCAGGCTGTGGCGCCAACGACGATCCTGCGGACTCGGCAGTGCAGACCGCACCTACTGCTGCTTCTGCGACGGCAACGGTGCTGACTGAAATGGTTGAGATGGTCGCAATCGACGTTAAAGGGTTCGTCTACGCACCGGAGACGATCGAGGTGCCGGTCGGGACGACGATCACCTGGTTGAACGCCGATCAGATTCTCCATACCGTCACGAGCGGCACTCCAGAGAATCCCGACGGGATGATCGACGGGCAAATGCCTGACGCTGGCACGGAGACCAGCCATAAGTTCGATACACCCGGCACCGTGACGTACTTCTGCAGCCGTCATCAGTTCATGCGCGGCGAGGTCGTCGTTCGCTGAAGATCGAATATCACTGGCATGTCATCCAGATCGCAATCCATTCCGTAACACTACCGGAGCGGCAACATGGATGCCGCAAATCACGATCTTGCGAACAGGCAAGACAATCACGTCAATGCTGACGTTGAATGCCAATTAGAGGAGCTACGTTCAAATGACCAGTCACCGAACATTCATCCGACGAACCAGTTGGAAACAGTTGCTGGTTGCCGGATTGATCCCCGCGACACTCATTCTTGGAGCGTGCGGCGACGACGGCGATACGACAGACCCATCCGGCGCGGTCGGTGCGGGCGCGCAATCTACGACAACGACCGCCATGTCCGATGCGACCCCATCGATGGCCGATTCGATGATGACGCCAACAACCGGGATGACCGACGCGTCACCGACAACTGGCACCGGATCGACTGATGCCTCCCCAACAATGGGCGACATGGTCACCAGTGACACGGGAGCGGCTGCCCTTCGCACCGGGCTGACAATCCTCCTCCAGGAGCATGTCTATCTCGCCGGATCGGCGACTGGCGCGGCGATCGGTGGCCGAACTGCAGACTTCGAGGCCGCGGCGGCGACACTGGACGAGAACTCGATTGCGCTCTCTGAGGCGATCGGCAGCGTCTACGGCGATGATGCCGAAGCCGCATTCCTCGAACTGTGGCGCACCCACATCGGCTTCTTCGTCGATTACACCAACGCTGTCGCCACCGACGATCAGACCGCTGCGGACGCTGCACTCGCCGATCTCGACGGCTACCGCGCCGACTTCGGCGCCTTCATCGCGTCGGCCAATCCGAACCTACCGGCTGATGCCGTTGCCGAGGAACTGATCCCACACGTCGAAACGCTGACAGCCGCCATCGACGCCCAGGCCGCTGAAGATCCGGCAGCGTTCGACCTC
>JBGSWU010000216.1:0-2619 GCA_041751795.1 Thermomicrobiales bacterium | reverse complement strand
ACTGGGAACAGCAGTTTGCGGAATGCTGTCGGCTGAGAATTGAAAGGCTGACAGCCAAGACGCTTGACATCCTGGCCCACAGATTGCTAGTCTCAGCACTCTGCGGGCGCAGGGGCGCAGGGATCATGAGGGTGACGCGAGTGAGTTTCGGCACGAAGGTATTGCATCCCGAAAGCGGGCCGCGAGGCGGTGCGCTGGATGCTGCCTGGCCAAGCACACCGGTCGCACACCTCGCCTACGAAACTGACAACCACTTCACCACCATTCACTGTCCACGCACATAGGCGCGGCTGACCCAGATAGCGGGTCGTCACGCCACTGACGGCATTCCGACGCAGTTTGCGTCGCCAATGCTGTTCATCCACATGTCCGTCGCGATGTGTTCGCGATGATGATGTGTTGGCGTTTTGTGTGTGAAACAGGCAGGTACAACGTTTGATGGTTACGATTTCCCGCGACACGTTTGAAAACACCATTCTCGGTTCTGAGATCGACACTGGCGGACAGCCGACGAGTCGAGGGCAGCGGCTGACCGACCTTATCGGTAATACGCCGTTGTTGCGCTTGCGCTCGCTGGAGCCGCACGCCGGAATCGAGGTGTACGGCAAGGCCGAGTGGTTCAACCCAGGTGGATCGGTCAAAGATCGAGCGGCCCTAGCGATGATCGAGGCTGGCGAGCGATCCGGCGCGCTGACGAAAGACACGATCATTCTCGATGCGACGAGTGGCAACACCGGGATTGCCTACGCGATGATCGGCGCAGCACGAGGGTATCGCGTCATGCTGTGCGTGCCATCGACGGCCAGCCAGGAACGCAAGCAGATTCTCCAGGCGCACGGGGTTGAACTGGTGTACACCGATCCGGCGGAAGGCTCCGACGGCGCGATCCGCAAGGTTCGTGAACTGTACGCGGAAAACCCGGACGTGTATTTCTATCCTGACCAGTACAGCAACCCGGAGAACTGGCGCGCGCACTTCCGGACGACTGGCGTCGAGCTCTGGCAGCAGACTGGCGGGCGGATCACCCATTTCCTGGCAGGACTCGGGACGAGCGGCACCTTCATGGGAACGACGCGCCGGCTGAAGTTGTACAACCCGGATATCCAGGCCATTTCGGTCCAGCCGGATTCGGCGTTCAACGGCCTTGAGGGACTAAAGCACATGGAAACGGCGATTGTGCCGGGCATCTACGACGCGACACTGGCCGACGTGGACGCGACGATCGAGACTGAGGCCGCCTACGCGATGGTCCGGCGAATGGCACGTGAGGAAGGCATTCTGATCGGCATTTCCGGAGGCGCAGCACTCGCAGTGACCGAACGAATCGCCCGCGAAATCCCGGTGACGGAATCAGCCGTTCTGGTTGCGATCCTTCCGGACAACGGGAATCGCTATCTGAGCGACCGGTTCTGGAATGAAGAATGAGGGACGCGGGAACGGTCGTGGCAATCGCAAAGGGCGCACTCCTGAACGTGGATAGCAATAAATGATTGGGATTGATGTCGATTTGACAAACGCGAAAACGACAACTACACGAGCCGTGCCGGTGCGATTGCCCCAGGCATTGTGGGACGAGATCGCGCGGCACGGTGAAGCGACCTTTCCGGACGAGTGTTGCGGGGCGCTGCTTGGGCGCGAGGACAATGGCGTCCGCGTCGTCGAGCGACTGTTACCAATCGATAACGTCTGGGACGAGACGGAGCGCCGCCGACGATTCATGATCGACGGGCGAACCGTCATGCGGGTGGAGAAGGACGCGGCCCGCGAGAGAATGCTGGTCCTCGGCTACTACCATTCGCATCCGGACGCACCGGCCCGGCCATCCGAGTTCGACCGCGAGTGGGCGCTGCCCTGGCAGACGTACCTGATCGCCAGCATCCGCTCCGGACGCTACGATACGCTTACTGGCTGGCAACTAAAAGACGATCGCTCAGGGTACGACGAAGCGGAAGTATCGAGAGATTCGGGAACCGTGACACGGGATTCGGGGACAGATTGAGCCGTTCGACATCCCCAATTTCCGCATCATCAGGAGGCAATATGACAGCAGGAGTCGCACAGGCAACCATCTTCATTCCGACAGCGTTGCGCGGATTCGCCGGCGGAAATGCCACCTATGGCGTTTCGGCGACGAATGTCGGCGAGGGGTTATCGCAACTGACCGCTGAGTATCCAGACTTGAAGAAACACCTGTACAACGACGACGGCAAGTTGCGATCGTTCGTCAACGTCTACGTCGGCGAGGAAGACATCCGCTACCTCGACGGTGAGAATACGGCGCTCGAAGCGGGGAGCGAGATCACAATCGTTCCATCGATCGCAGGCGGCGCGTCGGCGCCGGTTGCTCAAGAGCAGACACTGTCAGGCGACGAGATCCTGCGCTATTCGCGACACCTGATCATGCCGGAAGTCGCCCTCTCAGGCCAGGAAAAGCTAAAGGCTGCCAAGGTGCTGCTAATCGGTGCTGGTGGGCTCGGCGCGCCGCTCGGCCTCTACCTGGCGGCGGCCGGCGTCGGGACGATCGGCCTTGTTGACGCCGATGTCGTGGACTTCACCAATCTCCAGCGGCAGGTCATCTACGGCACCTCGAACGTCGGAACCGGGAAGCTGGAGGCGGCG
>JBGSWU010000215.1:0-6282 GCA_041751795.1 Thermomicrobiales bacterium | reverse complement strand
GAAGAACGCACGGCCTGGATCGGCTCTGAAACGAATGGCTCACCCGACCGAACCTTTTTCAGCGCATACGACAGGATGACGTGGCAACACATCGGCTTCGCCGTCCTGCGGCGAATCGATCACCGTCACGGAACGGCGACGATGGCAATGATGGTTGGTGAGCCATCCTTTCGAGGGCGGGGCTATGGAACCGAGATCTCCCACCTGATTCTTGACTTCGGCTTTTTCGATCTTGGGCTTCATAACATCATGCTGGGATGTTTCGAGTTCAATCTCGCCCGCCGTGCTTACGAGAAGGTTGGCTTCCGAGAGTTCGGCCGCTGGCGGGGGGCGTACGTTATGGGGGGAAAGCGGTGGGATTTCATCTTCATGGATTGTTTGGCGACTGAGTTCAAGCGTCCGCCAATGACGACGATCGTCTCTCCCGTCGAGCCAAAGGGAGCAGAATGAGCAGCGACAATACATCGCCCATTGCCAACTTCAGCGGTGAACGAGTCGCGCTTGGTCCGCTGCGACGTGACCTGATCCCAACGTACCAGCGCTGGTTCAATAACCTTGCAACCGACCGCACTCAGGGCGATATTCCGGGTCCACGCACACTCGAGCGCACCACAAGCTGGTACGAACGAAACGCCATCAGCGATGACGCCCATTGGTTCACGATCTATGAGATCGCGACATCACAACCTGTCGGCATGACCTGGCTATCCGACATCGACGACTACAACGGCACGGCCTATTTCGCGATTTCGATTGGTGAACCATCCGCGCGAGGCAAGGGATACGGCGCCGAGACGACTCGCTTGATGCTGGATTACGCGTTCATTCGACTCGGTCTCCACAACGTCGCCCTCAACGTCTTTGAAAACAACCCGGCAGGAATCCGCGCCTACCAGAAAGCCGGATTCAAAGAGTTCGCCCGCGTGCGCGAAGCGTACGTGTCGGGCGGTCGCCGCTGGGACGACATCTGGATGGAAGCGGTCAACACGCACCGCGAGTGAGACAACTTACGAACCGGCAACGCCCGATCCCGCAAGCCAGTCGCGTGCCGATAGGACATCCTCGCGGGTTAGCCCGTGGCCGGTCGGTTGCCAGGTAAGCATCACGTCCGCTCCGTAACCCCGAAGCAGTTCGGCCAGTTGCTCGACATTCTCGACGGGGACGATCGGGTCCATCCGGCCGGCACCGAGGTACACCGGCGTACCCGACAGGTCTGGCGGCGTCTCTGGCTCGAGTGGCACCATCGGTCGAAGCAGAACACCGCCCGCGAGTGTTCCGGGACGCAGCAGCATCATGCTCGATGCGATGTTGGCCCCGTTCGAATAGCCAACGGCGACGACGTTCGTAGCATCGAAGCCATACTGGTTAGCCGCTGCGCCAACGAACTCTGCCAGTTCGTGCGTTCGCGCGATGAGATCGTCGATATCGAATACGCCTTCGGCCAATCGCCGAAAGAACCGTGGCGCGCCATTTTCGGAAACGTTTCCACGCGGCGAGAGGACCGACGCACCCGGCATCAACATTGGCCCGAGGCTGAGCAGGTCCGCCTCGTTGCCACCCGTGCCGTGTAACAACAACAGCGTCGGCAACGAGGCGTCTCCGTCCCCAGGTACCCAACGATGGACGAAACCCAGGTCGGTCATCATGCCCGTACTCCTTCTGGCAACACGATTTTCGGCAGCGTGTCTTCGATCAAGGCCCTACTTGGTTCGAATTGTGGCGGCAGTTTCAGCGTTGAACCCAAGTCTGCAGCTGACTCATCAATCAAAAATCCGGGCGTATCCGTCGCAATCTCGAACAGAACACCACCAGGTTCCCGGAAATAGATTGAATCGAAGTAGTGCCGATCCTTGACCTCTGTGATGTCCGGTGCCACCAGGGCCAGGCGTTTGCGCCACTCGGATTGATGGACAGCATCAGGCGTCCGCCAGGCAACGTGATGGACAGTCCCAGCCGATACGACGCCAGACCAGAAGCCTGACACCGATCGAACGTCGACGTACTGGCCGTTGCTCAGGTAGCGTTCGACGTTGTCGTGCTGTCCTTCGTAATCAAAGCCGAGATTACCCTTAAGAAACTCCAACGTCGGCTGTGCCGGATCTTCCCAAAGGGTGACACCGGCGACGCCACGGATCTGATGTTCGATCGGCACCGGACCTCGATCCCAGGCTGCCTGCTGGGCGAACGTCGCGTCCGTGACCAGTTCGAGCAGCAGACCATCAGGGTCCTTGAACGACAACACCCGTCTTCCCCCACGAACGACTGGACCGTCGTAGGTGATGCTAGAAGTGAGCAACCGATCGATCCAGTAGCCCAACGAGGTTGGCGCAATCGCCAATGCTGTCACAGCGGCCTGACCTGCGCCTTGCCGCCCTCCCCTGGCGTTCGGGAAAGGGAAGAACGTCAGGATCGTTCCCGGCGAGCCGAGACCGTCGCCATAGTAAAAGTGGTACACATTCGGGGCTTCGAAATTGACCGTCAACTTCACGAGTCGCAAGCCAAGGACGCCCGTATAGAAATCCACATTGCGTTGCGGATCACTCGCGATCATCGTGACGTGGTGAATGCCGTTCAGAGTCGGTTCCAAGTGCCTTGCCTCCATGCGGGATGCCGCCCTTTCTTCAGGGCGCCCCAGTTTATGTCTAATGAGTGCAACGGCAGACCCGGCGATTATCTTCCCACGGTTCGCGATTGAACCCAGCGGAAGTCAGACGAGTGCTGGTGACGGAAGGCAGGAGTCCGAAAACGTCCGCGCAGCGTAGATAGCTGGAGCGAGGCGACGGATACCTTCTTCGATCTGGGCAGGCGGTACCGCCGAGAAGCAGAGTCGCAACTTGTGGCGTCCAGATCCGTCGTACCTGGCGGGGTAAAAGACGTCTCCGGGAACGAAGACCACCCCAGCCTGGGTTGCTGGTTCTATCAGTTCGCGGGTGTCGATTTCATGGCCGACACTGCACCACAGGTACATCCCACCGTCAACCGGTGCAAAGCTGAATGTACCTGGCGGCAAATGGTGCCGGATCGCCGCCAGCAGCGCCTCGTATCGCACGCGATGGGCGACGCGAAGCGTGGACAGATGCTCGTCGTACCCAGCACCGGACACGAACTCAGCGACGATGAGTTGCTCGAAACTTGGACTGGCTACGTCTATGCGCTGCTTCACGAGTGCCAACTGATCGACGATCGCGTCGGCAGCCGCCAGAAAACCAAGCCGCATTCCTCCGGCGATCGTCTTCGAAAATGTGCTGACCTGAATAACGAGTTGATGCTGGTCTAATTGTCGTAATGAGGGCGGTGGCGGCGTCTCAAACCACGTGTCACGGTACAGATCGTCTTCGACGACAGGCAACCGGTATCGAACGGCCAGATCGAGCAGATCGTGTCGCTCGTGAAGGTCCAACGTCCGTCCGGTCGGATTGTGAAACGTCGGGTTGGTGTACAGCAGTTTTGGCCGGTAGCGCAGCAGAAGATCTTCGAGTTCATTCGGATCGGCGCGCTCGATATCCCAGCCGACAATATTCGCCCCAGCAGCCCGGAAGACCTGGATCGCGCCGACGTAGCCAGGCCGATCCATGACCACGGTGTCACCAGGGTCGAGCAGGCAACGGGCGACGAGATCGAGACCCTGTTGCGCTCCGTTGACAACCAGCACCTGCTCTGGCCGAACGCCGATCCGCGCAGCAATCGCCCGTCGCAACTTCGGCTGACCTTCGGTCGGGCCAAGTCCCAAAGCCGCGTGGGCGCCTCGGCTCAAAACACGATCGGCGAGATCCCGGAATGCGTCCATCGGAAAAAGATCCAGCGCGCCTGCGCCGGTTGCCAGAGAGATGACTGCTCGATCCGAGCCATGACGAGCCAGCGTCCGCAGCGATCCATCGAGTGTTCGCTGTGCGCCGAGCGCGAGCTTCCCGCGCCACGCGAACGGCGCACCAGTTTCGGCAGGCACGGCACAAACAAATGTCCCGCGTCCGACGTGACCGCGCACGAGTCCGCGAGATTCAAGCTCGCGGTATGCGCTGACGACCGTGGTCCGGCTGATGGCAAGTTGCCGCGCGAGATCACGCTCTGATGGCAGCCGCGCACCCGGAGGCAACTCTCCTGTTCCCATCCGCCAGGCCAGCAGTTCTGCGAGTTGGAGGTACAACGCAGTTCTGCTGTCGCGCTCGATTGTCAACTCCGCCGTCATCGTGTCCATGCAGGCCATTATGAGGCACGACATTCCTCCGAAAAGGTCCACCTGACGAATGGATATCGTACAAACGTGGCTCGCTCTGAATAATGGACTGATACTGGGATGTTGTAACCCCTTTTCGCCACTTGACTGGTTAGCAGAAACGTGAGACTATCTAACCAGTGTTTGAACGATAGCAGGGTAGGTCACGATGATCGTCAGTACACGAACACATGCTCGGACGGAAACGCCAGCCCAGGACATCTCGTTCCGGCAACAGGTACGGCGCGGTTTCCTGGCGATGGTTCCGCTCTGGCCAGGTGTCGTGTCGTTCGGTGTCGCGTACGCGATCATGGCTCGTGCGAGTGGCTACAGTGCGATCGAAACACAGGCGATGACGATGCTCGTCTATGCCGGAAGCGCGCAACTGGCGATGGTCACGTTATACGCGGGCGGTGTGGGGGCGGTTTCGATCGTCCTCACAGCACTGATCCTCAACCTGCGCCATGTGTTGTATGGCTTGTCGGCGGATCGGCAGATTGCGCGAGATGAACGTCCGAGACGGTCGGTGCTGGCGTTCTTCCTGACCGACGCGTCATACGGCATCGCAACCCGCGAATGGCTGGCCGGTCGCGGAAGTGGTGCATTTCTGCTTGGCACCGGAATCAGCCTGTACTCCGTCTTCGCCCATTCGACGCTGGCAGGAATCGTCTTCGGGTCCCTGCTACCAGACGTCGAGCGGAGCGGGATCGACTTCATCTTTCCGCTCTCGTTTATGGCGCTACTGCTGCCGTTGCTGCGCTCGCGTCTCCAACTCCTCGTAGCGGGGATCGCCTCCATGATCGCGCTCAGCGCAAGTCAATTTCTGAGCGGCGGAATTACGATCCTCCTGGCAACGATCGGCGCGGCAACAGTCGGAATGCTCCTCGAACGACGAAGGGACCCAATCTGATGGAACGCCTCGCAATGATCGTGTCGGTCGCGGTCCTCACCTATCTCACGCGGATCGCAGGCTTCCGCCTCAACGACCGCAATCTCCCGCCGTCACTTGATCGGTTTCTCGCGTATGTCCCTGTTGCAGCCTTTGCCGCTCTCGCGATACCAGGGATCGCTGAAGGTGCCGGGACATTCCCCGCCAGATTCATTGGAGCAGCCGTATGTGCGGTCATCGTTATCCGTTTCGGTCAACTCTGGGCAGGACTCGTCGCTGGCATGGCGGGGTTCTGGCTGACTGGCGTTGTCATCGGCTAACTGCCTGACCCCGCCACCGTCACCGCGTCCGCAGCCACCCTCATGTACGATGCCTGGGGCAAATGGGCGGGATGGCTTCGGGGGCATACGCGACGTGGATGCGACGCTGCTGGCGGCGATGGTGATCGTCGGGATATCGGGGATCATCTTCGGGATGACTGGCTTTGGGTTCGCGCTCGTCAGCGTTCCACCATTGCTCCTGATTTACGAGCCTGAAACCGTCGTCGCGCTCACGATCGGAGCATCGCTACTCACCAGTGTCGTCGTAGTTCTCAGCGCCCGACGGGATCTGGACCTGAAGCTCATCCTGACCATGCTTCCCGGCGCGGTTGTCGGATTGATGCTCGGTGCCAGCATGCTGACGTACGTCGATCCGACACTGTTGAAAATCGTTGCTGGAATGCTCGTCGCGGGATATTCGATCCTGCTGCTGCGAGGGTTTCAACCGACCGGTCTCAACGGTACCTGGCCTGCGACACTTGCTGGCGCGGCAAGCGGAGCACTGGCGACGTCAACCGGTCTTTCCGGGCCACCGATCGTCATTCTCTTTTCTGCCAGGCAACTTACGAAAGATGCGTTCCGTGTCACCATATCCGGCTATTTCATCGCGATAAACATCATCGGACTGCTTGTTCTTTTGTCACGCGGGGCCGTCGGCGAGTCAGAGATCGTCACCTCGATCGCGCTGACCCCTGCCGCGACAATCGGCACAGTCATCGGAAACCGGTGGATTCGCCGCTTCACTGCTGCGGGGTTTCGCAAGCTCACGCTTGGGCTGCTGCTGTTGACAGGCGTGATGGGCATCGGAACAGCAGCCGTCGCGTTGGTGTGATTCGCCTGCAGCGGATTGCCGAACGTCG
>JBGSWU010000214.1:0-10745 GCA_041751795.1 Thermomicrobiales bacterium | reverse complement strand
CGCGAGTTCTCCAGCAAGGAGCCGGATGAGAAGGAATTCAAGGACAAGCCGGGGCTGAGCAAGCCACAGATCGTCCCGGCCAAGCAGGGCGGCAACCGCTTCGTCTGGAACCTGCGCTACCCGAACGCCACCGAAGTGCCGGACGACACCGGCTCGATGGGCTTCGCCAGCGGTGCCACCGGCCCGAAGGCAGCGCCTGGCTCGTACCAGGTCGAGATCGTCAACGGCGGGACGACGCTAACGCACGCGTTCGAGTTGCTCCCGGATGCCCGCACCGGCTCGTCGATCGAGGACTACCGTGAAGGGTTCGACCTGGCGCTCCAGGTCCGCGACAAACTCTCGGAACTGCACGAGGGCGTCAACAAGATGCGCGCCGTCCGCAAGCAGGTCGATGCCTGGTCGGAGCGGCTCGATGACGAGGGCGTCACGAAGGCTGGCGAGGCACTCAAGGACCGCCTGCGCGAGGTCGAGGACGAGCTGATTCAGTGGCGGGCGAAGGCGGGGCAGGACACACTCAACTTCCCGGTCAAGCTCAATGCTAAGCTCGCCGCGCTGATCGGCTCGATCAACGGTACCGAGGGCAAGCCAACGACCCAGGTCCGTGAGGTCTTCGATGACCTGGCGGGCAAGGTCGATACGCAGTTGAAGAAACTCGACGCGATCCTCAAGGAGGACGTGCCAGGCTTCAACGCCAAGGTGAAAGCCGTCGCCGCCGACGCGATCGCGCTGTAAATGACCGTTGGTTCTACGGGTGTAGATGAGGATGTTACGTCAAGCTGAATCCGGCCTGTCGACAGTCTAATTGCACCTGTAGAACCGGCCATAGTCCGGAGAGCTTACGCCTGAATTCCGAGCCGATCTACGATTAGATTGCCGCGTTGAAGCACCATCAGCGGCGCCGCAAGCGTGCTGAGATCGCTCAACGGGTCTCCTGCCACCGAAATGAGGTCTGCGACGCATCCCTCAGCAACGGTTCCAATCACGCCATCGAGTTGGCATGCTGTGGCGGCGCGGCCCGTTGCAGCATGGATGGCTTCGAGCGGTGATAAACCTGCCTGGGTGAGGTAGTGCAGTTCCATGTAGAAATCATCAAATCCTGTACTGCGCCATCCTGCGTCGTTTCCTGCAACGATTGGCGTTCCCAGTTCATGCAAGTACGCCATCGTTGCGATGTTTGCCGCGGTCTGGGTTTGGGATCGAGTAATCGCCTGTAGATCATCGGGAGATGCGGTCCCCAGTTGCTGGCGCTCAAGCATGTCTTCAGGCAGATCGGCCCCCACCTGCAGTGTGGCGGTGACAAAGACTCCTGAACTGGCGACACGTTGTCCAATCGCATCGTCATAGCGGATGCTCGTGTCAGGTGCCATGAACATGCAGTGCTCGATGTGATCGGTTCCGGCATCCAGCGCATTGACGATCGATTCTGTCGCGATACAGTGGCACGAAGAAAGCTTGCCGATCTTGTGTGCCTCGTGGATGGCTGCCTGCATTTCTGGAACGTCGAATGCCGGATACTGCGCGTACGTTCCGATCGTCCCTCCGCCAGCTGCCATGATCTTGATAAAATCCGCTCCTTCTTTGAGCAGTTGACGCGCTGCGCGCCGCATCTCATCAGCTCCGTCGACCTCACCTCCAAAGTATCTGCAATGGCCTCCGGTGATCGTCAGTGCACGACCGCTCAGCACCAACCGTGGTCCCGGTACGATTCCGGCGCGTATCGCGTCTCGCAACCGGAACATGATCTCCCCTTTGCCGCCGCAGTCCCGGATCGTGGTTACCCCAGACCGTAACGATGTGAGTGCGTTGGCATGCGCTTGTAACAGAAGCAATTCGTCCGGTTGTTCCATCCAGTCGGCAAACGGCGTTCCATCTCCAGGAAGGATCGTATGCGTGTGCATATTGATCAGTCCGGGGAGGACCGTGTATTCACTCAGGTCAATCACCTCGGCCGATCGCGGTATGTCATGCCCATCGCCAACATGAGTGATGGTTCCATTCTCGATGGTGATCGAGACGTTTCTGCGCGGCTCACCGCCTGTACCGTCGATGAGGGTTCCGGCACGGATTAACGTTGTCCGATTGTTGTTGTTCGTAGCGGTCATACGCGTGGATTCCCCCATACTCATCTTTTGCTATCTGTGCTCAAGTGTCCTCGGCTTCCGATAGCCGTCTAGCGTCCCCGCCGATTCATGAGTCGGGACAGTCCGTCTCCCAGCAGGCTGAATGACACACCGACGATCGCGATTGCGAGGCCTGGGAACAGTGGCAACCACCAGGCAGTTGTCATGTACTCGCGCGATTCCGCAATCATCACTCCCCACTCAGGCCGAGGTGCTTGAACACCTAGCCCGAGGAATCCAAGTGATGCACCAGCCAGAATATTGAGAACCACCGCCGACATCGCAAAGATCATGGCCGGCGCGATAACGTTTGGGAGGATGTGGCGAGCAATGATGCGCGAGTTGGTACAGCCTGACGCTCTGGCCGCGACCGTATACTCCATCTCCTTGACAACCAGAACTTCGCCTCGGATCAGTCTGGCGAACGCGACCCAGCCGACGAGAATGAGCGTGTAGTACATGTTGACAAGGCCGGGGCCCAGGATCGCGATAATTGCGATCAGCAGCACATAGAATGGGAATGCCACCTGTATGTCGATGATGCGCATAAAGATCGTATCGACCAGGCCCCCATAGTATCCCGCGATCGCACCAATGACGATGCCGATGATGAGTGGCACGAGTGTGCAGATTACCCCGATGCTCATGTCGATTCGTGCCGCATGCAATACACGCGACAGCTGATCTCGACCGAACTTGTCAGTTCCAAATGGATGGGCGACACTCGGTGCTTCGACGGCCGCCGCGTAGTCAGGTTCCAGTGGATCGTACGGTGCTATTGCAGGCGCGAAGATCGCCACCAGAATCGAAATGCCTACGAAACCTGTTCCTACTGCCAGAGCAAGATTGTGTTTCCAGAATCGCGTCACTCCTATCCAGCGCGACGGTTTTGTTCCCAGTGACGGAGTCGTCCCGGCCGTAGCCGTGCTCATTTCCTGTGCCTCACAGACTGATTCGTGGATCGATAAAGGAATAGGTAATGTCGGTGAGCAGGTAAATGAATGACACCAGGATTGCGTAGACGAGTGTGAAGCCCTGGACGACCTGATAGTCCCTGCCCATGATAGCCGTCACCATCATGCTCCCCATTCCTGGCAGAGCGAACACCGATTCGATGATGACCGACCCGCCAACGAGCCAGCCAATGTACAGTCCTAACAGCGTAACCGTCGACATCATCGCGTTGCGCAGGACGTGACCAATGAGGATGCGGTAGCCAGTCAATCCCTTGGCACGCGCGACGACGACGTACTCAGCGTTCATCGTAGTCAGAATCGAGTCACGCAGATTTCGTGTCAACACGGCTGTCACATTGAGTGCGAGCGTCAGTGCTGGCAAGAATAGATAGTACAGACGATCGGTCAGTGAGTCCCCTGCTCCGCCTACTGGAAAAATGGATACCTTGACCCCGAGCAGAATGAGTAACAGGATGCCGATCCAGAATCCGGGTGTCGAGATCAGGAAGATGCAGAATCCGCGAATCGCCTGATCGATGAACGTATCGCGCTTGAGTGCAGCGACAATGGCGAGAGGAATCGTCATCGCCAGTGCCAGGAATACGGCGTAACCGACCAGAAACAGTGTTAGTGGTAGACGTTGTTTAACGAGATCGATGACTGGAGTTCGAACAATCACCGAATCTCCGAGATCTCCGCGAGCGAGGTCTCGAAGGAAAACTCCGAATTGAACAGGCATCGGCTGGTCGAGTCCAAGATGCCTGCGTAACTCCTCGACCCGCTCTGGTGTTGCCTGAACGCCCAGCATCGTCACAGCAGGATCTCCCGGAATGAGTCTGATCATCAAAAAGATGAGGACAAGAAGAATTGCGATGGTTGGAATCATCTGCAGGATTCTGCTCATGATGTATCGTTGTCGGCCCATGTTGTCTCCATGGATATCGCGACCCGAGTTGTCGCCTGCCAGGCGACAACTCAGATCTGAATCGCGGGTTTACGTCTGTAGAAGTTCGTTGCAATTGACTCAACAACACTTCTACCGAAGTGCGCGAAGAGTTGTTATTTCTCCAGCCAGGTTTCCTGGTATTTTGGAATCCCGAGCGGAGTTCGGAAGAAGCCCTTCACTTCCGGTGTGAGGTAATTGACCGATGGGGTGTAATAGAGGGAGATCGTGCCGCCAACGTCCTCGTTATAGATGTCCTGCAATTGATAATACAGTTCGCAGCGTGCGTCAGGATCCAGCTCAATCGTCGCAGCCTCGACGAGGTCGACCGCCTCCTGGGCGGGCTCGTAGCCTGTGTTCATGCGTGGGTCGATAAAGAAGAATCGCATCAACTGTTCTGGGTCCATCATGCCGTTTGTCCACTGGTATCCCGAGATTGCTTCGAAGTTGCTTTGATACCAGTTGTCGCCCAATGTTGAACCTTCGACTTCCTCGATCGTCAGTTCGATGCCAATTTCCGACCACATTTGTTGTGCGATCACGGCATTGTCTCGGCCGACGGTATTCCCACTCGGGACCTGTAGTTTCGCGCCCTTGTGTCCGTCTGGGTACGAAGACTCAGCAATGAGTTGCTTGGCTTTCTCCACGTCGTATGGAAGTGTCGAGTCGGGATTCCAGCACAAGCCGCTTTTTGGCATGAGAGAGTTAGCAACCTCGGCGGTTCCACCAGTTGCCCGATCGACGAAGACCTGGCGATCCAACGCCAGGCTCATCGCCTGTCTGACCTTGACATCATCAAAGGGTGGCTTAGTGAGTTGAATGACCATAAAGAATATTTGCTGATTCGGGAAGAAGAGCAGTTGTCCCGCCGAATTCTTCTCAAGTTCGCCAACCTGGCTGAATGGGATGCCCTCAGTTCCATGAAGTGATCCGGACTGAATCTGGAGCACCTTTGTTGCATCTTCTGCCACCTCGGTAATCTCGATTTGATCCAGATAGGGAAGTGGTTCGCCGTCCGTCCCGACTTCCCAGCATTCCGGATTCTTATCGAGTGTGAGATGGTCGTTCGGAACCCATTCGCTGACTTTGAACGGGCCAGTGCCAACTGGACTCGAAAACTCATCTTCTCCAATTGCCTCAATCTCGTCCTTGGGGAAGATCGAATTGGAGATCATGGCAGCCCGAGCCAGGAATCCAGCGACTTTTGAACTCAGCGTGATCTCGATGGTTGCGTCATCGACTTCTTTGATGCTCTCAACCTGTTCGAGACTCCACTTGTGAACGCCCATCGTACGTGCACGCTCGAGTGAGGCGATGACATCTGCGGGAGTTACCGGATTGCCGTTGTGGAACGTCAATCCCGATCGAAGTGTGAACGTGAACGTAAGCCCGTCGTCGCTGGCTTCCCATGATTCGGCAACGGCACCCTCGACGTCTGTAGCTTCCCTGCTCGGGCGCACGAGTGGTTCGACGACATTTGACAGGATGATGCTGTCAGTCCGTGCCTGGGTCCACACGGGGTCGAGTTTCGTTGGAATCTGCGTAAACGCCCAGGTCAACGTCCCGCCCCGCTGGATATCACCGTCTGATTCAGACGAACCCGCTGGCGTTGTCTCCCCTTGTGCGGACGGCGTTGTCTGCGTACCTCCCGTTGCGGTAGTCGATGTTGCCGACGACCCGTCTTGTGACGATTCGCCGTCACCGGATTCTTCGTCGTCACCTCCGCACGCGGCAAGCAGTGTGGCGAGAGAACCACCAAATACGGCGAGTCCTCCCAGTCCACCCAGGCGGCCTATCAACTGTCGCCGCGACAATTCGATTGTAGAAAGGGCGGTTCCAAATTGGACTGTCTCGTTGTTCGTACGGTCTGACATTTACTTCCCCTCAATCCTTCACTCGCTTGGTTCAGCTTTTTCTCAAACAGCCGCGTCGGTGTATCTATCGATAGATTCCTCCGTGATTCCTGTTCGTGAGTGTGGCGTTACAAAGCGCTGAGTAGTTGCTCCTTGGAGGAGAGCACGTGACTCCTCATTGCATTTGTGGCTGCCTCAACGTCATAGATGGAAATGGCTTCGATGATCGGATCGTGCGCAAACAGATCGCTACTGTGTGGATGGTGTGACTTGAAGTACATGTTCCAGAGCCAGAGGTTGAGTGTCTGAAGACGATCAATTGACTCGTCCAGGATGGCGTTCTGTGCGTAGCTAGCGAGCAATCGATGGAATTGCTGGTCGGCTTTTAAGAACGCGTTGGCGTCGGCCTTGAGACGATTATTGTGTAATCCCTGACCCAGTTCAATCAAGTATTTCAGTTGTTCATCGTTGATTCGCTCCGCTGTCAAACCGGCAGCAGCGCTCTCAGTGATCACCCGCATCTCAAAGATCTGTCGGATCTCGGTGACTCCAAGCGTCGCAACGACAATCGCGCGTCGTGGATAGATGTGGATCATGTGCTCGTGTGATAAACGGTGTAGCGCCTCTCGAAGCGGAGTCCGACCGACGCCCAGTCGATCTTGAAGTGTCTGTTCGTGAATCGTTGAGCCGGGCGGAATATCCAGATTGACGATCAATTCTCGCAGGCACGTGTACGCATGCTGCGCGACTGACGCATCGATGGTTCGGTTGTTATCACCTATCTCTCGCATTTCGCGACTGGCCCCTATTCTGCATTCATTGTTGATATATCAATGAAGGTGTGTATAACATATCATGAATCCGTCAACAGTCAAGTAGGCCCTTTGGCGACAGATGATTGCATCGAAACAGAGGTGACGCTAGGCTGATATGACACCTTGATGAATTACATCGTGCTTGACATCTCGACGTAGCAGCGATTTGATACCGTGCCTCGTTCAAGGAAACCGTGGTGTCAGAAAGATGGCTATGTGCTGGTCATCGTCGCAGCGGGGAAGAATGTCGCCACTGATTCCTGCACGATGCCGGTCTCAAGACCTGATGCACTGATGACACCCAGTCGAACAGCGAAACCACCCGCTGTTTCTTCGATTTCAAAGGTCAAGAACGGGCAGCAGGCGCGTTCTCTCTCAACCATCTCCGACAGCAGCGCGTGGATGGCGGTCTTGTCGCCGGTGAGCACGACATCAGCGTGGTTTTCACTGATCCTCGCTGAGGCGTGATACTGGCTCGAAGCGGCCTCATATGATGCCTTGGCCGCCGCCAGGTCGGAGTCGCTCAGGCTACATGCGATCGGCAGGCTGGACACCGGTATGTTCCTTTGGTTCCTTGGTCATCTATCCCGGCCAGGATACGTTGCCGTCTCCACAATCTCCACATCACCGTGCGCTTGATGTCGACGGCAGGCAAGGGCGATCGGTACGGTAATGCACTGTTCTCCTTGGCGGGCTTCGACGAACCGTGACGGTAAGGGGACAGTACGTGGCGGATATCCTGAGTGTGAACGCTGGGTTCGACGTAGCGACGTCGAGCGGGGCATGTCAGGATGGTCACGAGCATCGTGTACACGCTGATTCAGATTGATAACGGGATAAAGACAGGAGCGTAAGAGGAGTGATGCATTCTCGGTTCGTCCAACCCGAACGGGCGGCGCTCGTGCTGATCGACGTTCAGCCGTTGTTCATCGGTCTGATGCACGGCGAGCATGAGCCGTTGCTGGCGAGGCTGGAGCATCTGCTTCTGCTGGCACGGACGTACGAGATCCCGGTGCTTGCGACATTCGAGCATCCGGTTGACAGCAACGGCTGGCTCCCGGAGCGGCTCGAACGGGTGTTTCCGCCGGATAGTGGTCGATTCGTCAAACGCACCTTCAACCTCTGCTCGGAGCCGGAGATTCGGGAAGCCGTCGATGGGCTGGGGCGAGATCAGATGATCGTGGCGGGGTCGGAGACGGATGTCTGCGTCCTGCAGTCGTCGCTCGGGCTGCTCGAGATGGGACATCAGGTCTTTCTCGTCGAGGATTGTCTGTTCACCGCCGAGCCGAACGATGGTCCGGCGTTGCGACGGTTGCAACAGGCTGGGACGATCCCGCTGACCTACAAGATGCTGCATTACGAGTTGAAGCGGACTGTTGGCGTCCCGGCGCTCCATCACGAGTGGAACCGGCAGTTCGGCAACGGCGCTGATCCGTTCGTGGACCCCTATGCGCTGCCGCCGTCCCGCCGGTCCGCCGATGCAACCAGCGCATCGTGATCTGCCGCTCCATTGCAGCGGGATTTGCCGACCCTAGGACGTCGGAATCGCTCCCGGAACGAAGATCCGATGGACCGGATACATCTCGATCTGTGGCTCGCCGGGCAGGTTGAGTTCCGCAACACCAGGCATCAGGCGCTGCTCGGTGAATTGTTGAAAGTGCTCGGCTGTTTCCCAGACATCGGTCACACGCATCGCCTGGCCGTCATGGGTCATGATATGGAAGATACCTCCGCGGGCTGGCTTCTCCTCCCACCCAACGAGTTTCCTTACCTGATCGTACTGCTCGGTTGTGACACCATCCCAGCGCATTAACATCACCACGGGCATCGTTCGGCTCCTTTCAGCCATCGCCAAAGATCACAGATGTCGATAGTTCGCGCCGTCGTCGTGATTGGATCAATGGCGGTCGATGCGCCAAGGGTGTGTCAGGCGCAGATCGTCCGGACCCAGGCTGGAACAGCGTCGACGAGCCAGTTCAACAGATCGTCGCTGACGTTCGCTGTGCCGTTGACGTGCCCATGGAGCAGTTGGACGACGGTCGCGGCTTTTGCAATTCCAATCAGCGATCCCAGGCTATCCGCATCCCACCGGGAAGGCACATCGGCAACACTCGCGGCGAGGTACGCGGAAGCCGTGCGTCGATACTGGTCCAAATCGCCGAGGCCGAGAACGATGATCGCCAGATCGGTTGCCGGATGGCCGGGTCCGAACTGTTCCCAGTCGAAGAGGACAGGGGTAACATCGGCTCGAACTCCCCAGTTTCGCGGGTTCGGGTCGCTAGATATCCAGCACCACGGGGTGAGACGTGATTGCGCAGCGAATTGCAGGCGCGACAGTCGTGCCTTCGTCGCTGCATCGAGCGTTTGCGGGCAACTACATGCGGACGCGGTCATCTCGTCGGTCCAGCGGAATACCGGTGCATCTGGAACGTTCGGCGGTTGAGCGCGTGTGACAGCGTGGAGCCGGGCGAGAATGGTGATGATGCGAGGATCTGGTCGCCAGTGGTGTGGCGATTGGACTGGCGCTGGTAACGGGCCGGGGACATCTTCGATTACGAGCCTGTGCCTGTTCCCATCGTAATAGGCCAGCAGCAGGTCCGGAATCGGTATCTCCGCTGCGCACAACGACGGGGTGATGGTCTCATAGAAAGCGGCTTCGACTGCAGACGTACTGGCCTTGACGACAACGGTCGATCCGGTGCATCGAAGACGCCAGACATCGCTCCCACTCATCCCCCCAAGCCGTTCGGCAGCAACTGGGTTGCCGAACGTCGTCCGGATGTCGGCGTCCAGTTGTTTCGGCAACTGTGGATCGTCTGGTTGCAGGCAACACTTCGATCTCGGCGATGCGAATCAGACACAGGGAGCGTATCTACTCGACCGACGGGCCAAGTTCCTTACCCATGATGACGTAGCGATGCGGGTCGTCCGGCGCCTCGAACTCGGTATGCAGATATCGCCAGCCACGTTGTTCGTAGATTGATCGCGCCCGCTCATTCGTAACGCTGGTCGAGATCAGGGCGCGTGGACATGGTTGCGTTGTGAGCAGTCGGTCGTGCAACTGTCCACCGATGCCGTTCCCTTGACACTCCGCAACGACGGCCAGTTCGACGATTCGAAACGCATTCTGAAAGGCGGGGTGGTCAATGTCGAAGACTGGCGCGACGAGATCGTGCCACGGCACGCCCGGATACGACTTCGCGCCGTAGCCGACGCCAACCGGTTCGTTGTCCAGCATGGCGACGAAACCGTGGAAATCCTCATATCCGGTATAGCGGGTGAATGTCTCACGAGCAATGTCAGGGTCGCGGTCGGGCCAGACGCGTGCGTAGACGCGCAGCGCATCAGTGAGCAATGGAGACCGCAGATTATAGGGATACAGTTCGATCAAAACGTTGTGCCTGTTTGTGCTGCAACGATTGTGGCGGATTGCGCTGACGCTCGTTCTGATCGCGCGGCTCGCCACACGGATTTCTATAGGGAATCGACTGATTATGCCGTATCAGTAACCTATCCAACAAGAGAATTGACGAATACAGTCCATGGTGCTACTTTCAATATGAACGTTCACGTGAACGATAACAATTGGCTCATCACTAGCATGTGTACACGGTCTGTGATGAGGCTTTGTGGCGTTGTGACGATGCATGGCGCTCGGCTGAACTGTTCACGAGACGTGATTTTCACTCGTGTTTTCGACGAGGCAGGAGGAGTTCATGGTCGCTAACGAACGATTCGCAATGGAGATCCTGGATCACGGACAGTTGAGTCGCCGGCGCATCCTTCAGATTGGGTTAGTCGGCATCGGAGCAGCCACATTGACGCCGCTCCTGGCAGCGTGTGGCGGTGAAGACGACGATGATGACGATTCCGGCGCGACAAGCGATACATCTGGTTCAGGACCGGCAGCAACGACAGCCTCTGGCGATTCCTCTCCCGAAACGTCTGACGTCGGTGAGGCGGCATCTGGTGGAGAACTGGTTGCCGGTATCAAATCAAGTTACATCGATGTTCTCGATCCCAATATCACCGCCCAGACCGTTGCCCATCTGATCATG
>JBGSWU010000213.1:0-2395 GCA_041751795.1 Thermomicrobiales bacterium | reverse complement strand
TGGTCACATCATCGATGACGATGGGCGAGTGCTGATCCCTGTCGCGTTCGTCTTCGAAGGGATGGACTCGAGCGGGAATGTCATCTTCAGCGAGTCCGTCAGCAAGAAGGGGAAGATGAAGGGCCTGAGCGACGATCTCATCGTCTGCACGTTTGGCGGGACATTCGAAGAAAACGGGGAAACGTTTACCTTCACCGGAACCGTGACCCTCTTCGTTGCCCCTCGCCGCTAAGCGCTCACATCGTCCTCGTCGCCCTGCTCAGCTATCCTTCGTCACGGTCGTCCATCATGTCCCGCTGGAGCCGCGTTCGTGTCACTCGACGATCGACCGGTATCCGGCGTTGTGGAGCGCCAAAGGAACCAGTCGGTCGCCATCACGACTTGGGACACGATAGAGCCCGCCTGCGAACTCCGCGAACATGACGACGGCCGATGCATCTGCATCGGCCCCTTGTATGGGATCATCTGCACGGGGTGATTACAGCAACCAGATCTACAGAATAATGATGATCAGGACCGTCAGGATTCCGCCACCGATATACATGATGTCCTCCTTGTGATGGTCGATCCATGCGTCAACGACTCCTGCAACCAATACGCACCATCAATACCAACGGTCGATGCCGCTCGTCGCTGTACTCTCGATCCCTCACCCGTGTCCAATACGTAGACGAAACGGGCCGGGGATCGCTCCCCAGCCCGCCTGCCGCACATCGTCGTTATTATGTGTACGTTGTCATGTTGATGCTAACTGCGCCTGAACGTCTCGAAGTCACGCGGTTTCGACCAGTCTTCGTGCTCGATTCGGTCCTTCGTGACTTCAAGAATGACCCGGTCGTCGTCGGGCCTGACCGTCTGAACCAGGCGCTCCGGAACGAAGATCTCGTCCTGGTCGGAGAAGAGTTTCTTCATCATCCCAGGCTCAACCTTGAAGTAGTGCTTCCCGCGTGCCAGCGGCATCTCGTCGCGAGGGGGCAGCACGTCCGTAATCGTTCCGAGCTTCTCGTCATCTCGTGAGTAGACATCAAAGCCCTTGAGCGTATCGTAGTCTTCGTGGGTCGTCGGGTTCCACATCGTCGTGGAGGCAGTTCCTTTCTGAGCCGTACGGGCGCGTATTCACCCTGCTATCTACCCCGCAATCATGATGCCACGATGCCTCCCGAACGACCCATCATGCCCCGCTGAAACCCGGAACTCCATGCAGGGATCGCGCTTCGCGTTCGCCCGCTCTATCTGCTGAACCGACGCAGCAGCATCGCTCATCTGACGTGGCAACACACACCATCGTCCGCACGCCGATCCGTGTCGCATCGTCTGACTGCATCGCGGTCACGATCCAGGTATCAACCACCTCATTGACCCGATGTGCCACAATAGAGCAACATCGCACTGATCGATTGCGCGTCTCGCGAGAAAGGGCCAATCTCGTGACCATGCCTCAGCCTCGACCGCCACAAACGACCAGCACCTCGGTCCATCCCGCCATCACCGTCGATCTACTCGCCCGCCTCGCTACCTACCACCTGACCGCCCTGCAAATCTTCACCCTCATCGACCGCCTCGACCGTCACCTGCTCGCCCACAACCATCAGCACGTCGACCTTCTCATCAGCGAACACCCCGTCCTGCCAGGCTGACATCACCTCCTTCTATCGCGGAAATCGAAACGCCGCCCCGAAGCGCCTGCCTCCGGGGCGGCGCTGTGTCTCATGGTTCTGGCTCAGCCGCGATGTCTCACGCTCGTCGCTGGCCATGCGGTCAGCAGACGGCGCTTCCCGCGTCGTCCGTCGCCTTAGCGATGCGGCAGGCTGATCGCTGGTAGCGTCAGCAACTCGACCGTCCCACGCCCGCCAAGTGCCAACGAGACCTGCGCAATCGTCTCGTTATCCGGCGCTTCGACGACACTGACGAAATCGTATGGTCCAAGCACCGCCCATTGGCTCACCACCTTCGCACCCATCGCTTCGACATCCTGATTGACCTCAGTCACCCGATCGGGTCGCTCCTGGACCGTCTTGCGACCTTCAGCCGTCAATTTGGCGAGCAGAATGTAGGTTTCCATGTCATCCCTCCATCGTGTACTGTGCGAAACGATTCGGACCGGATGCGGAACGATCACGACCATCCACGGGCTGACGGCATCAGCAGTGGTTACAACGCGCCCTCACGATCGGCCAACAACTTGAATTCGGGCGCATCGATCGTCAGGACCACCGTGTCACCGTCAATCTGACCGATCACACTGGCTGGCAGTGCCTTGTGCTTCCGACCGAGCAACCCATGCGCAACGACAAACGTCTGGAACTGACCGATTGGATCACGCACGACATCAGTCACCGTGCCGAGTTTGCGCCCACCCGCACCGATGACCCCCATGCCAGGACGAACAGCCGGT
>JBGSWU010000212.1:0-3005 GCA_041751795.1 Thermomicrobiales bacterium | reverse complement strand
GCCGTGGATTTGGCCGCGCAGGCCATCGATCTGGTCTGTTGTCAATCTGGTTGCTGTAACCATCTGGTGTTTCCTGCTTTCTGTGTGATTCCAGTCCATGAGGTATCGAGGCGGGAGATCGTTACTCCACCTTTCTGAAGGGCATTCCTGCCCGCGAGCGGCGCAGTTGGAGGACGAAGGCGACGACGAGTGGGGTCGTCTCGATCAGGTTGTAGACAAAGTGCAGGTCTGGCCGGGTCAGTGGCAGGCCGCCACCCAGCCGTCCACCGTCGGACAGCAAGCCCGGTGTCCCAGCAACGCCCGTTTCGAGATAGACCGACATGATGTAGACGTGCTCGATCTCGTGCCAGGCGGCGATCCCTGCTGTCAGCCAGAGCCAGCGGTTGGCGCGGAAGTGGTAGACGAGCAGTCCAGCCGCCAGAAGGACCCCGCTGTTCCAGATCAGATGGACCCACTCGATGTCGAGGGCACCGAAGATGCCGGAGGCAGTTGGTCCGCTGCGATCCAGCAGGTGGATCTGGGTCATCTGAGCCAGGTGTTCACCGAAGTGACCTCCCTGACCGACGACGAGGAGATAGAAGAGGGCCAGCCAGCCGTGGTTGCGCCAGGTCCAGACGGTTTCGCGCATGAGGACGGGAGTCCAGGGGAGCAGGCCTGCTATAGCAGTGCCCCAGAGGGGAATCCCGGTCATGGCGCTGACGACAACTGCAACACCGGCAACGCTGGCGGTCAGCAGCATCGTTTGAGGAGGAACGTCCGACAGCAGGGTGAACCTGCGGGTGAACGTGCACTCCTGGGGGAATGCTGGCGTGGACATCACGAATCTCCTCGTCTATTTCGGTCCGGCACCGTTGCCGGAGGGTGTCGACATTGACGCTTGGCTGTGTCGTTCTCGTGGTTCCGTGTGACATTTCAACGTGTGTTCGAAGGAGCAGACCTACTTGGTACATTGCGACCTATGTGTCGATCTGGAACTCGAAGTGGATGTTGAACGCGGGCATCGTGATTCCGCCGCCGAAATCGAGCGTGGTGTCGTTCCCACCAACCTCGGCTTCAGTTATCTGACCCCGAGCACCGGAGTAGCGGCCATAGCCGCCGGTGATTGCGCGCACGACGGTAATACCCCCTTCCATGCCATCGCTGACGAGGCCATCGAAGTTGTCGAGCAGGTACAACTGGGTCGTGACGAGGTGCGGAACGGCGCCACCGGCGATCGCTTCGATGCCGTAATAGAACCAGCCGCGGCAGATCCAATGGCCGATACTGCCCGCCTGATGTGGCCCCGACAGCCCCTGCTCGATCGTCCCATCGGGATAAATGCGACCCTGGACGATGAACGGATCACCTTGCCGGACAGGTGCATTCGGCTCGACGTCGTTCGATCGATTGATTCTCAGCGTGCCGCCATCGCAGGCGACGTCGAGTTTCAGCGTCTCACTTGCTGCCATGACACTGGGTGCGGCACCCAGCAGCGCCGCGCCCCCCGCCAGAGCTCCGCCGCGCTTGAGTAACGTGCGGCGCGAGAGTCCTGAAGGATCGGGCTCAAGAATCGAGTGCTTGGAATGACGCCGGAACTGCATTGGTAACCTCCTTGTTACGTCAACAACGGAGCCGCCTGGCTCCCAGAGGCTGTCTTGGCTGGTTATCCGGTAGTCCTCATCGACCGTTCCGGTGAAACCGTGCCGGGCATTTCTGTTGCCTCATGAGAGACACCATATCCGGGGGCTATCAACAATCCATCAACAACGTCTCAATCGGGGTTTGGCTGCATTGCGCAAGGGCGTATGATGAGAACATCTCCACCCGCACCTGCCGAACACACAGGGCGAGCAGATCATGGACAAGGTGACACGACTGGACGTATTTCTGCTGGGGCCACTGCAGGTTACGCGCGACACGACGCCGCTGTCGGGGTTTGCGTATGACAAGGTGCGTGCGCTGCTGGCGTACCTCGTCGTTGAGCGCGACCGTCCGCAGCGACGTGAGGCGCTTGCCGCCCTTCTCTGGCCCGATCAGGACGAACGCGCCGCTCGCCACAGTCTCAGCCAGGCGCTTTTTCGCCTTCGCCGCGCACTCGATGATAATGACGCCAGCCAGCCGCTTCTCCTTGTCACGAGCGACACTGTTCAGTTCAATCCCGCTGCCTGTATCCGTAGCGATGTCCAGCGTTTCAATGATCTTCTGGCAGCCTGTGAGACTCATCCCCATCGAGATGCCGCCCGTTGTCGCGCCTGCGCGCGTCGGCTGGAACAGGCGATCGCGTTGTACCGGGGTGATCTGTTGGAGGGGTTCTCACTCCCGGACAGTGATATCTTCGACGAGTGGTCGCTGGTACATCGGGAGCATTTGCGTCAAAGGACACTGGCGGCGATTGGCCGACTGGCGTCGTTTCACGAAGGTCGAGGTGAGATCGATCGAGCGGTCGCCACTGCCAGGCGGATGATCGCACTCGATCCCTTGCGTGAGGACGCTGTCCGGCAATTGATGCGGCTGCTGACCTGGAGTGGTCAGCGTGGATCGGCGCTCGACGGGTTCGAGCGATTCCGGGCCCGTCTCGCTGACGAGTTAGGTGTTGAACCCGAGCGCGAGACGATCCAACTGGTGGAGCGGATCCGCCAGGGCGCTGAATCACACCCACGTCAAGGCGAGCCGGTCACGCGCAGGCAATCAATCCCTGTTCAGGTGACGGCTTTTGTCGGCCGCCAGCGCGAACTGGTCGAGTTGGGCCAGTTGCTGTTGGATGGGAACTGCCGCCTTGTCTCGTTGGTCGGGCCGGGTGGTATCGGTAAGACGCGGCTGGCGATCCAGGCGGCGGTCATCGATGGCTCGTCATTCGCCGATGGTGTCGTCTTCGTTCCACTTGAGGGAGTGCCGTCCTCCGATCTGTTCGCATCGTCGATTGCTGAGGCTCTCGGCGCGCCGCCGACCGACAACCTCGATACGCGTGAGGCGCTGTTGACCTGGTTATCTGAGCAGGAACTGTTGATGGTCCTCGATAACCTCGA
>JBGSWU010000211.1:0-12439 GCA_041751795.1 Thermomicrobiales bacterium | reverse complement strand
CGGCCATGTTGACTTCGCACGTCGTTCTCAACTGAATTGCTTCGTTCAACTCGGGTACCTGAAATATCAGTTTCAAGAAACACAAAAACCCGCCCTCGAATCATCGAGGACGGGCTGAACATTCTCACCCGCGGTACCACCCCGCTTGGCCAACGTTCTGACACGTTGACCCGCTCTGTCCGACGAACAACCAGCGTGACGCGTCGATCCTTCAGGGAATCGAGCAACGAGTGCAGTTCGTCGGTGCCGTACTGTTAACGGGTGGCAAACCCGGCCACGTCTACTTGGGGAGTCGGATCGCTGACACGAGCGTCATAGCACTCCACCGTTCGGGTGGCGGCTCAGGAATGATCTTTCACGGCATTGAGCGTATCTGGCTTCCACCGTCCCAGATTCGCTATTGCACAAGACGCCGTCAAACTGTTTCCGTCATCGCCAATCTCAGTTGTGCGCCTTCTATCATAACAATTGCGTCAATGGGTGATGGCAGGTCGCGTGCGGAACATGCGTCGACAACAGATGACAATTCATAACGGGGATGGTGTATGAATTTCGCGGAGTGGGTTGAACTCGTCGGCAAGGCTATCGATGCAGCGGGAGTCGCGATCATTGTTATCGGCGCAATCGTCGCCACAATGTCATTCATGCTGGGCGTCGTTCGCTCGAACGACTTGAACGCCGCCTACCGTGGCTACCGCCTCGGGCTTGGGAGAGCGCTCCTCCTGGGTCTAGAGTTTCTGGTCGCTGCGGACATCATCCGTACGGTCGCGTTTGATCCGACCTTTGAGAATGTTGGCATTCTCGCAGTAATTGTCGCCATTCGAACGTTCCTGAGTACCGCGCTAGAAGTCGAACTCGAAGGACGATGGCCATGGCAACGAAACAACACCCAATCGGACTCGGAACGTGACGTTGATTCCCGGCAACGATCATTAACCACTGACTCCACCAGCCAGGAATAACCGACAAGTCACTCACGCTTCGATACACTGAAGATGGGAAACCACAATGATCGCACGGCAAGGATCGCGAAAGATGAACCAGACACGCACCACCGGACCGAAGGATTCGAAACGTGTCATGCTGCTCATGTCGCCCGCAACGTATCGCGCAGCAGCATTCTACGAAGCAGCGCGTGGACTCGGCATCGATACGGTTTCGGTCGTCGACATGCCTGATCATCTTCAGGAGTACTGGGGCCAGTCGCACGGCGTTGATTTCAGCGATGCAGACAAAGCAACAAAGACAATCGTCGGCCTTGCAAGTCGCGATGGAGTTGATGCACTGCTAGCCGTCGATGACAGCGCGACGGAACTGGCGGCGCGGGCTGGCAGCCAAATCGATGTGCCGCACAACTCCCCGACGTCGGCAATCGCCGCACGCGACAAGTACGTCATGCGATCAATGCTGAAAGCCGGGGGCGTTCGCTGTCCGGGATTCCAGACCTTCAAGGCGGACGTCGATCCAACTTCGTACGCGAACAGCGTGACATACTCGTGCGTCGTGAAGCCAACGAGATTGTCGGGAAGTCGCGGTGTCATCCGCGCAAATGATCCCGAGGAACTCTTCAGCGCGATCGTCAGACTCCGCGACATCCTGAAGAATGACGGTAACGATCTCTCCAGCACCGAGATCCTCATCGAGGATTATCTTCCCGGCGACGAGGTAGCAGTTGAGGGACTACTTACCGACGGCGAACTGCACGTCCTGACAATCTTCGACAAGCCCGATCCGCTCGTGGGTCCATTCTTCGAGGAAACGATTTACACCACGCCGTCGCGGCTACCTGCTGACGTTCAGGATGCGATCGCTCGCGAAACCGCAGCGTGCGCGGCTGCATTGGGATTACGGACCGGGCCAGTCCATGCTGAATTGCGAATCAACGACACTGGCCCCTGGATCCTCGAGATTGCGGGACGCTCGATCGGTGGTCTATGTTCAACGGTGCTGTCATTTGGCGCAGGCATGTGTCTCGAAGAACTGATCCTCCGACATGCGGTCGGTATGGATATTCCTTCGTACGATCGAAGTGGAAACGCTGCAGGTGTCATGATGATCCCGATCCCGAGCGCAGGAATCCTCCGCTCGGTCGAGGGCATTGAAGAGGCACAGGCAGTCGATCACGTCGATGGTATAGAAATCACGGCAAAGATGAACTATCCGATCGTACCCTTGCCGGAAGGCGCGAGTTACCTGGGATTTATCTTCGCCCGTGCCGACTCTCCAGAAGATGTCGAAGAGGCTCTTCGAGTCGCGCATTCGCGACTACGAATCCGCATCGACAGGATGATGGTGATGCTGCCGGCCGCGGCTGGTTGATTGTGCCGAACACGAATCTCTATTTCTTACGTGCTGGAGCCGCGTCGCCCTTGCCTGCCGGTGCAGAGCCGGGTGCGACCCAGTCGTCCGGCATCCGTGCATTGTCACCGAAGAAGAAGTCTTCCATCTCTTTACGGAGCAGTTTGCGGGTATCCGGATCTGCCGGATGGAGTCCGTAGTGGTTAATCATGATCGTCGCGTGCTGGCCCCAGAGTTGGTAGCCCTCCGCAGACACGTTCTCAAAGATGCGCAATCCGAGATCGCCGGGGAATGGCGGAGCTTCGAGGCCCGGAAGTTCGCGCCCCAGCTTCACACAGTTCACCATTCGCGCCATCGTGCCCTCCCCAGATCATCGCTTCATCATGTTGGATGCGTCATGGCCATCCGATATCACCGCGCCAATTCGCGTTCCGTTCAATGAAAACTGTATCACCTCAACGACGTTCGCCGCGTATTGTCATGTTCGGTATCGAGTGTGAATTCACCACGATGGTCGCCAGCGAACTCATTGAACGAGGTTCGGAACTCCAAGCGCTGCTTTTGCCTGGCCATCCTGGTCTGGAAAAACCAATGCGCGTCGATCAGGTCGGAACGGCATTGCCGATGGTCGGCGATACCTCAAGGGGCACCAAGGTACCGTATTCAACCTACCGAGTCGGCAACCTCACATCCCAAGCATTGTCGACGTTCATCGACCGGTTCGATCTGGATGGCATCGTCATCGCGTGCTTTCCCCGGTTGATTCCACGAACCGTTTACAAGCGTCCCGGCATGATCGCGCTGAACATCCATCCATCGTTGCTTCCTGCCCATCGAGGTCCCGACCCTCTGTTCTGGATATTGCGCGATGGAGGGGCAGGATTTGGCGTGACCGTCCACGAACTGTCACATCAGTACGACGCTGGGCGTATTGTTGCGCAGCGCTCGATGCCCTTTCCAGACGGAGCTCGAGAACACGAGCTGGACTCGATCCTCGCCACGGCGGGGGCTGAACTAACGATGAACGCCCTGTCCGATTATCAACGAGGCCGACTCATGAGCCAGCGACAAGACGCATCAGCCGCCAGCTACGAGTCCGCTCCATTTGACAGCGACTACGTCATCGATACTAACCGTCGAGCGATTGACGCCTGGAACTTCATCCGAGGCGTCGCGGGTCGGAGCGTGCCAATCCGAGTCAACACTCCGACCCGTACGATTCAGGTGATCGATGCAGTGGAACTCGGGGCACCCGGAGCTATTCCGATCGAGAGTGATTCTAATGACATCGTCATTCCGTTCAAGAATGGCTGGATTCGCGCCCTGCGCCATCCTGATGACTTGGGCTAAATGCGCCTGGCTCTAACGCTTCGCCACGCATCAGCCGTGCGACCAGCGTGACTGGAATTGCGCCCCACGACAGGAACTCATCGTGAAAGCGGCGCAGACTGAACGCGTCGCCCCAGCGCTGCTGCATGTCGGATCGGAGGTCGTGGATGAGATCGGTTCCCATCAGATACATCATCGCCATAGAAGGGAACATCGAGTTCTTGATCGCTTCGCCCCGTGACGCCTCCTGCGACATGCCGGCTTCGTTCACGTAGAACGCTATCGCGTCATCGAGCGAGAACCGCCCCGAATGCAGTTCGACATCGACGATCGCTCTCGCAGCCATCCGCATTCGCGCATTGTTGGTCGAAATCTCCTGCAACGGCGTCAGGAATCCTGCTTCTGCCATGAGATCGGTGGCATAACACGCCCAACCCTCAATGTAGGTTCCCGCCGACTGCATCGCGATTCGGAGCGAGCAATCGTTCCCAGCCATCCGAGCAACGCGGGATTTGGCGCGACGCGCATGCCAGTTCTGAACGTGATGGCCGAGTCCGGCGTGGTGGATGACGTGATTCATCGAGATTTGCGCGTCATTGACCGTGCGCAGCAACCGCTTCTGCTGCTCAGCCGACAGACCATCGATCGGCGGCACGAGGTTGCGTTGTGTCTGACCATCATCGAACGGCGGCGGACAGCGGTAGAAGAGGAAGTACAGGCTGGGCGAAGCCGTCCTTGCCCAATCGTAGATCTGCTCGAAAACGATCGGAACATCGGGCCAGGTCAGAAGTTCGCGGTCGATCGCATATCGCCGGGCTTCGTCCCAGACATTCTGGAACTGTTCAACGTACTCATTGGCGGACGGATGCTCATCAGCAAGAAGGTCGGCGACGGTTTGCCAATCGCTGTATCCGTGTTCCGTCAGCGAGGACGAGAGGGCTTCACGTGCCGCTTCCATTTCGCCACGAGCGTAGTCAGCGATCTCGTCGGCGGTCATATCCAGAAAATGTGCTTCGCGCACCAGTTGGTCGAATAATTCGGACCCGATGGCGTAGGAACTATCCTGCGGGGCCGATGATCGTTCAACCAGTTTCTGACGATACTCTGCGAAGGCAGCGAGTGCTGCCTCCGCTGCAGCGGTGACACCGGCGATCCCCGCGCCGGACCGCTCGACGAGCAGTGGCAACCCATCACGAAGCAAGCGCTCGGCGCCGTCGCATTCCGTGATGGCACGACCAACCCACGCATCCGGCGCAGCGTCGATCGCAGGTGTACCCTCCTGGAGGACGCGAGGGACCTGCTGCAGTCGCTCGACGGCAAGCTTGATACGCGCATCTAACGGCGCGAAATTGCGGAGAAACAGCGAGACGATCCCAAATATTGCTTCACCGGTATACAGACATGGGTTACGACTGAGGTGACCGCTTTGTCGCTCGGCAATCATCGTTCGAAGATATGAACTCGCGAGAAGAAGATCGACCTGCCTTGCGACATCATCAGTCGTCTCGACGTTTCCGGATTCAATCTGATCCAGGAGTTCCCTGGCCTCGCGCTCGACCTCGTCGCCTGGTTGTGCCGATAGATTCCGAGGGAGTTCGGTGTCGTAGTCGTGGACACCGATGAACGTCGCGTTGACCGGGTTGGATCGATAGTAGTGCTCGAAAAACGCGTCGAGCCACTTGTCCGCTGATTGGGTCGTGGACATCACTAGTTCCCATCTAAGGGCAGGTTAACCCATGCCCGCTGCCGGAACGACGACTCAACGGCGTTGATCGTTTCCTGAACCCAAGCACCATCATCGAAGTTGCCCTGATTTTCGTCGCCCCCGGCGATGATCTCTGTCAGGAAGTTGCTCACGAGGTTCCGGTAAAACAGGGACGGCCATGGGTCGTTGGACGATCCTCCGGGTGGAAAGAACTCTTGAGGAATCTCAATGTCCTTGAACTCCACGTCATCGGGCTTTGCGCCCTTCAGCGTCTGACAGACACCGGACTCTTCGACCAGCCGACAGATCAATGCGCCCTCACTCCCGTACAAACGAGCCTCGATTCCGGGATAGTTTCCGACCGTCACGAAACTAGTCTGGATCGAGCAGATTGCACCGTTCGTGAATTCGCCAATGTAGATATCCCCGTCATCGATATTCATCCGCATCATCGTGCCAGTCGCTCGAACGACACGCTCCGGAATGAAATTGCGCATTGTCCCAACGACGCTTGACAGGTCCGCGCCAACCATCGAGTGGCTCAGGTCGATGATCGGCCCGCCGTAGCCCTCAAGTGAGGAAACGTGAATCTCCGACTGGTCGGCAGTGTGGTCTACCTGTCGCAGTGGCGTTTGTGGGTCGATCCACTGCGAGTTTTGCTCGTAGCCGTTGAAGATGAACGGTGTTCCACAATACCCCTGATCGATGAGATGTTTCATGTACAGCATCGCTGGGGCATAGCGGAACGTGAAGCCGAGTTTCGTTTTCAAACCTTTAGACCGTGCGAGTTCTGCCGCTCGCCGAGTCTCCCGGAAATCAAACGCGACCGGTTTCTCGCAGAGGACATGCTTTCCAGAGTCGATTGACGCCATTGCGAGTTCGAAATGTGTCGCACTCGGCGTGCAAACGTCGATCAAGTCGATATCCGCCCTCGAAACGAGTTCGTGCCAATCTGTTGTGACGTTCGGAATTCCAAACTCTTGAGCGAGCGCTTCGGCCCTGCTTCGCTCCGGATCACAAATCCCGACCACCTCACAGCGATCGTCGAGCGTGAACCCTGGCAGGTGCGCTTCCTGAGCCCACTTTCCTGCTCCAAGCAGGCCGACCCGTACTTTCTCCGCCATCCACTCCCCCATGTTGTTTCGCCAATGTGAGAATCTTCGTACGGAGAGTATCGCATCTGATGGTGGTATTCTCCCCCAATTGTGTCGCACACCTCTGGAGGGACGAACCATGGCTGCAGCCCTCGACCGTTCGCACGCTGAAGCGCTCGACCGCGATGATCCGTTAGCGTCTTTCCGCGACCGATTTTATGTCCAGCCGGGAACGATCTACATGGATGGCAACTCGCTTGGACTCTTGTCAAAGGACGCCGAGCAGCAATTGCACTCCGTTTTGAACGACTGGAAGAACCATGGGATCGACGGCTGGTTGCGCGCTGATCCAGCCTGGTTCTATCTCGGAGAGCAACTTGGCGCGCGAATTGCGCCAATGATCGGGGCCGAGCCCGAAGAAGTCGTCGTCACCGGAACGATAACGGTCAACCTGCATCAACTGATCTCGACGTTCTACGAGCCGGTTGGCGACCGACGAAAGATTATTGCGACCTCGCTCGACTTCCCGTCTGACATCTACGCGATGCAGGCACACATTCGGCACCACGGCGGTGATCCGGATGTCGATCTGGTCAAGGTCATCAGCCACGACGGTCGAACCGTTGAGGAAGACGACATCATCGCCGCAATGACTGATGAGGTCGCGATGATACTGCTGCCGAGCGTTCTTTATCGCAGCGGGCAGTTACTTGACATGGAACGAGTGACTCGAGCAGCGAACGATCGCGGGATTCCGATCGGCTGGGACTGCGCCCACTCGGCTGGCGCAATGACCCACAAGTTCAGCGAATGGGGCGTCGATTTCGGTGTCTGGTGCAACTACAAGTACCTGAATGCTGGACCAGGAAGTGTCGGAGCGTTGTACGTCAATAAGAAACACTTCGGAAAGCAACCAGGACTGCCTGGTTGGTGGGGATACAACAAAGAGCGACAGTTTGACATGGTACACGAGTTTGAAGCGGCAATCGGCGCTGGCGGCTGGCAGATCAGCACTGTCCCGATTCTCAGCACGGCGCCGCTGATCGGGTCACTCGATATCTTCGAAGAAGCGGGGATTGATCGAATCCGTGAGAAGTCCCTCGCAGCGACGGAATACATGATGCAACTACTGGAAGGTCGCGGCTTGACCGGCCCAGATTACGGTTACGCGATCGGGACACCTCGTGAACCATCGCGGCGTAGTGGACACGTCGCAGTCGAACATGCTGAAGCACCACGCATCGCGCGCGCACTGAAGGCACGAGGCGTCGTTCCGGACTTTCGCCAACCGAATGTCGTTCGACTTGCGCCGATTGCCTTGTACGTGTCGTATGTCGACGTCTGGGATACCGTTCAGCACTTGAAAGAGATCGTCGATACCAAGGAGTATCTCGCGCTGGCCGATACCCGAGAAGTTGTTGCCTGATCGCAACGGTGTTGAACGTTGCGAGTAGTCATAGGGCGTCCAGCCCATCTGGACAACATCAGGAGGACCGATTCATGCCGATGATCGAAGCCGAGGGGATCAAGACGTTTGAGGCGAAGGAAGGTCGCCGCCTCGTTCTCGCACTTGAGGACAATGGCGTTGATATTCTCCACCGCTGTGGTGGCTTGTCGAAGTGCACAACCTGCCGCGTCGAGGTTTTGGAAGGTGACGCCGGTCCGATGACCGAGCGCGAAGAAACACGTCTTGCCAAGGAAAATGAGCTTGGTCCGAACACTCGGCTCTCGTGCCAGATCCTTTGCAACTCAGATCTCAAGGTACGTGTGCTGCGCCGGTTCGGTGATTCGGGACTGAGCGATCCAGGTCCCCGACCCCACGAAGACATTGAGTCTCCAGAGCACGCGTAACATCGCTGCGTAGCGAAGTCGGGACTGGGAGCGACCTGTGTCGCTCCCGTTTTCATAGGCGTGCGATGTATCACGATCCGATTCTGACAGTGCCGTACAATCCTTCCGGCAGATGAGGGGTGGAACAGGTTCGTTGTCAGGTCGATTGCGCCTCGCGATCGAGGGTGAAACCGGACACATCGGGTACCGTTCGCTGATCGGATTACCGATCGCGATCTGGTCGATGCTGCTTAACGCATTCGCGATGAGCGTCGGTTTCTTCATGCTCATCCCGCTCGTTTCGGTGTACTACACGTCATCACTTGGTTTCACCGCTGCGATGGTTGGCCTCGCGCTGGCAATACGGCAGTTTTCTCAGCAAGGCCTGATGCTGGTTACCGGAAACCTCGCCGAGCGGTACGGCTATCGACCGGTGCTGGCAGGCGGAATGGTCGTTCGATCTGCTGGTTTCGTGACCTTCGTCATCGCCGACACACTCCCGCTCCTGATCGTCGCGTCGTTGATCGCCGCGCTCGGAGGCGCGTTGTTCGAGGTCAGCGCGAGATCGCTGATGGCGACGATCGTTCCGGCGGAGCAGCGCACTGCAGGATTCTCGCTCTGGTCGCTCGCCTCAAATGTCGGCTTGGCAGTTGGGCCACTGATCGGCGCGCTGCTCATCAAGGCCAGTTTCTCGTTCGTCTGTTTGGCTGCCGCATCCATCTACATCGTCGGCGCGACGGGGACGATGTTGCTGATTCCCCCAGCGGACCGGACCGGTCGAGTCAGCCGACCACCTGGCGTCCTCCGAACAATCGGTTCAGTTATCCACGACCGGACATTCGTCGTCTTCAGCCTGATCATGTCTGGTTACTATCTGCTTGGCACGCAACTGTTCATCACCGTCCCACTGGAATCTGATCGACTGACCGGCACAACTGACAGTCTTGGCGTTGTCTTTCTTGTCAATTCGATTGTCGCGGTGTCGCTGCAGTTTCCGCTGGTCCGTCTCGCAACCCGATTCTTGTCATCACTCCAGGCCGTCGCGCTCGGCACCGGATGTCTGACGCTTTCTTTGGCGAGTATCGGACTTGCAAACGGGCTACCAGCGCTTCTCCTTAGCGTCGGATTCGTGTCGGCATCGCGCGTCATCATCGAGCCGGTCGTGAACTCGAGCGTCGCCCGAATCGCGAGCAAGGCTGGTGACGGATTGCTTGCCAGCTATTTCGGATTCAGCGCGCTATCGCTGGCATTCGGAGGTGCGGCAGGACAGCTCCTGGGTGGATGGTTGTTCGATCAGGCCGGGAGACACGACATGCCCGCGCTGCCATGGATCGTCCTTGGGGGAATCGGCACGCTCGTGACCCTCGGACTTGTCGTGTTCTCGTTGACGAGCGCCGCGCGCTTGCTCATCAACGAACCTCCGTCTCAACCTGCATGACGTCGGACGTTGCACGGCTCCGGTGACCACCGTGAGTTGGGGCAGCCAGGCTAGTTCATCTCAAGACAAGCACTCCCCGAATTTCACTGGCTCATGCTATTCTCGTCACGCTTGAGCAGGCGGTGCATTGCGCCGTTCAATGGGACAGGGAGAAATACAAAGGATGGCTACGACAACCTTCGACACTGCAGCACTCGTTCAGATGGATATCGACCACATGTTGCACCCGGTGACGAATCTCCACCAACATGCCACCAGTGGACCGCTGGTGCTGACTCGTGGCGAGGGCAGCAAGATCTTCGACAGCGACGGCAAAGAGTACATCGACGCCTTCGCCGGGCTCTGGAACGTGAATGTTGGTCACGGGCGCCGGGTTCTTGCCGAAGCCGCCAGCGAGCAGATCGAGCAACTCGCGTTCGCTCCCACCTTCTTCGGTCTGGCAACGCCGCCCGCGATCCAGCTTGCAGCCAAACTCGCATCGATGTATCCGGGACCGATCAACCACTTTCAGTTCACATCCGGTGGCGCTGAATCGAACGAAACGGCGATCAAGATCGCCCGGTACTACTGGTCGACGCGTGGTCAGGGCAACAAGGTCAAGATCATCTCACGCATGCAGGGCTATCACGGCATTGCGATGGGCGCGCTGTCAGCGACTGGTATCCCCGCCTATTGGCAGCACTTCGGTCCACGACCGGAAGGATTCGTTCACCTGAGCGCGCCGTACGCGTACCGCAACGCCGGAGAATTGGACGAAGCAGGTTTCGTCGATTCGCTTGTCAGCGAACTGGAAGAAACGATCCAGCGCGAAGGCGCGGACACCATCGCCGCGATGATCGGCGAGCCGGTTCAGGGCGCGGGCGGCGTGATCGTTGCTCCAGACGCTTACTGGTCACGTATCAGCGAAGTTCTCAAGGCGCACGACATCCTGCTGATCGCTGACGAGGTGATCACCGGGTTTGGCCGAACAGGAACGATGTTCGGAGTCGAGCAGTATGGAACGCAGCCAGATATCGTTTCAATCGCGAAGGGCGTGACCTCTGGATACATTCCGCTCGGTGCGGTTGGTGTCAGCGACGATATCTACCAGCAGATGATCGAACCGGATCAGATGTTCATGCACGGGTTTACCTACTCAGGCCATCCAGTCGCCTGTGCCGTTGCGCTGCGCAACATTCAGATCATCGAAGACGAAGACCTTCCGGGCAATGCTGCGGAGCAGGGTGAGTTCCTGATGAACCGATTGCAGGAAATGGCACCACATCAGCATGTCGGCGAAGTGCGTGGCAAGGGCATGATGATGATCGTCGAGGTCGTCGACGATAAAGGCTCGAAGGCGAAGTTTGACCCATCGCTCAACATTGGACCGAAACTCCAGGCGGCGACCCGCGCTCGCGGGATTATCGTCCGCTGCTCGAACGACGGCATCGCGATTTCTCCACCACTCATCCTCAATCGCGAAGATGCGATTCGCGTCGCCGACGCCATCCAGGGAGCAATCGTCGAAGTCCTTGGTTAGCCCCGGAACGCCTCGCGCGTCGGAATAAGACCGACGCTACGGCTGACATCATGCGAGGAGTCCAGGTTGAAACGACGATGGGGGTCGACGAAGTGTTCATCCCCATCGTCGGTTCGCATTCTCAAGCATTACCGGCGGCGGCGACGCTGCTGAGGACGCTGCTGCGTGCGGGATTCCCTGTCCATATGATGAGCCTCGGTTGGTTCAACCTCGACGTCACCAGCCTCGGGTGTGATGCGTCCACCCATCAGAAGGTAATGGTAGAGCAATGCGGCGAGGACGGCGCCTCCAATTGGTCCTAGCCAATAGATCCAGTGATCGCCGAACTCACCCTGTACAAGAGCAGGGCCGATTGCGCGCGAAGGATTCAACGCCGCACCGCTTACTGGGCCAATCGCAAGAACACTGATCGAAATGGTCAACCCAATAACGAGCGGGGCAATCGCCTTCGCTCCGCGCGGGTCAACTGCGGTCCCGTAGACGGAGTACATCAGGAAGAATGTGGCAATAATCTCCGCGAACAGTGCTGCCGTCACTTCGTATCGCTCGGCAACCAGCGGAACACCGAGTTTCACGGCGTCGATCTGCGATGTATCGAAGATCGCTGTCAACGCCAGAGCGGCAGCGATCGCACCGACGCATTGTGAGACGATGTAAGCAACGCCGCGCTGAACCGGCATTCGGCCAGTCACCATTAAACCTACGGTGAGTGCCGGATTGTACAGTCCGCCGGAAATGTGTCCAGCGGCGGCAACCATCAGGCCGATCGCCAAACCATGGGCCAGTGCTACGACGAGCAGCCCTGCGTTCGCTCCAAGCCCCTCCGACGCAGTTACGACAATAGCGCCGCCCCCAAAGAACATCAGGGCGAATGCCCCGATAAACTCCACCACGAGTTGGCGAAGCAACTCGCGGCCGTCATCACCCGATCTTGCCACGAAACCCCATCTCCTTCCGTCCGCCATCGTGGCGGCCCGCGCCCGGTTGTCCAAGCGCTACGCAGTGTAGAGCCACGCGAAGACGGGATCAAGGTTTGCCAGGATAATCGACGAAATTGATGGGAACCGGAGGGAACGGGTCACACCTACTCGGCCGTCCTACTGACACGGTAGACCACTCCGGTCTCATCGTCTGAAATCAACAGGTCGCCATCGTTGGCGACGATGACGTCTACAGGCCGCCCCCAACGGTCACCGCCATCGAGTAGCCAGCCTGATACGAAATCC
>JBGSWU010000210.1:0-17789 GCA_041751795.1 Thermomicrobiales bacterium | reverse complement strand
TCCATCTTTGGAACGGCGATCTCCCGAGCGCGATCTCGACCGCGTGCCAGAATGCGCTGCAACTCGCCCGGGTCAGCCGTGAGTTCGGCCAACCGCTGCTGGATCGGTGCCATGTGCTCGACAAGCGCGTCACCCATCTCCCGCTTGAATGTCCCGTAGCCGGAACCTTCGTAGCGCCGCTCCAGTTCCGATACCGGCACATCGGTCATCAGCGAGTAGATGCCGAGCAGGTTCGTCATCGCAGGCTTGTCTGGATGAGCAACGATCTCGCTGCCGGAGTCAGTGACGGCCCGGTTGATCTTGCGTCGAATCTCGTCCGGAGTGTCCTGGAACGCGATGTAGCTTCCTGACGCGCCGGACTTGCTCATCTTCTTCGTCGGGTCGTCCAGACTCATGATTCGCGCGCCCTCGGTTTCGATATCGGCCTCGGGGATGACGAATGTCTCACCAAAGGTCGCATTAAAGCGGGTCGCGACATCGCGAGTCAACTCGATATGCTGACGCTGATCCTCGCCAACGGGAACCGAGTTCGTGTCATAGAGCAGAATGTCGGACGCCATCAGCACCGGATAGAAGAACAGCCCTGCCCCGGCCCGTTCATCGCCGCGTCCCTTGTCCTTGAACTGCGTCATCCGGTTCAGTTCGCCGAACATCGTCTGCGTCGACAGCGTCCACGTCAACTCAGTGTGCTCCGGAACATCACCCTGTGCGAAGAGGATTGCAGCTTCCGGATCGATGCCACAGGCCAGCAGCACCGCCGCCAGATCGAACGTTCTTTGACGAAGATCGGCTGGGTCGTACGGCATCGTCATCGCGTGCAGATTGACGATCGAGTGAATGCTCTGATGCTGGTACTGCTGCACCGTCCACCGCTTGATCGCGCCGAGATAGTTCCCGAGCGTCGTCGCGCCACTCGGTTGAATACCGGAAAAGACCCGGCGTTTAGATCCAGTGCTCGACATCGTTTGAGGTCGTGTTTCAGTCGCTACCATCGTCGATCTCCCATCGCATTCAATAACACACGTCGAAGTACACTGCTGCGCCAACTCGCCCGGCTGAACTCAGCAGGTGTCACTCGTTGGTTGTGAGTTTCACTTCGCATCATCGTCATCATTGCTTTCCGGACCACGGACAACAAAAAACCCCCGTCCCCGACAGGGACGAGGGCGCGCTTGCGCTCCCGCGGTACCACCCTGGTTGACGAACCGATCCGCGTGCGATTCCCACCCTGTGGGAACCGTAACGGAGAGGTCGTCCACCTCAACTCCAGGTAACGGCGGAGTGCCCGGCGCGGTCTACTTGGCAATTGCCGTTCGAAGCGCAACTCCCGGGTCCATTCCACGCCCTCTTGTGTTCCGGCCTTTCACCAATCGCCGGATCGCTGTACACCGAGCAGGTCGTGTACTTGTCCCGATCATCGTCATCCGATGATTCACTTGCCGCGCATAGTAGCAACGAGTACGTTCCATGTCAATCGCGACGAGTGACGTTCCGGTGTGCCGGTCGTCGTGGCTTCGACGTGCGGCGCGGTGCAATTGCGGGCAAACGGGGCCCAACGCTGCTGGAGGTATCGGCAACGCCTAACCAGATGCAGGCTGCCCTGTCGAGCGTGGAGACATCGCCGACGCCTGGCGACCGAGTGCTTGTGTAATCTGCTGCCACAACCCGATTCGTGACGCAGCGGCGTCCGGTGTCGCATCGGTTTCAACACGAACGCCCTGCCTCAGTCGATCGGCGTCGTGCAGCATTTCCCGCTGCCGGACCATTGCGATCTCACCCAGGTCGATCATGTACCCCTGAACGTCGTCATCGGTCGTAGTCGTCGTCAGCGTGCCGAGCTGCTGTTCGATCAACGTCAATACGGCCTGTTCGCCAGTCGTCAGCGTCCGGCTGAATGCCTCCAGTTTCGTTGCGAACGTCTCTGTGTCCTGCTCGGTGAATGTCCCAGTTGTCATCGTGAACGCTCCATTCGCGCTACTGTTTGCGGACGATCGGCAACACCATCATTGCCATGCTTGCAGACTGCTCGATCATCGACTGTCAGGCTGTTACTTGCAATACATCGCGGCTGTTATCGGCGTTACCCGATCGAACGCGTAGGATTATTACGAGTGGAGGAGACCACACGTGTTTGAAATCGAAATCGGGATTGACCCGAATCTGTTGGAACTCGGGCCGTATGTGCTTGCATGGCACGGCATCCTGACCGTCCTCGCGATCATCGCCGGCGTCTGGGTTACCCGGATTGGCATGCGTGAGCGCGGACTCGTTCTGCCACGACTGGAGTCCTTCACCTATTGGACAATCGCTGGCGGCATCGCAGGCGCACGGGTGTTTTACATCTTCGACCACCTCGACCGCTTTCGCGACAACCCGCTCGAGGTGTTCGCGCTGTCTGAAGGTGGACTGGCAGTCTACGGGGCGGTTATCGGTGGATTCGGCACGGTTGCGATTCTCAGCGTCATCTATCGCTACCCGTTCAGGAAGATCATCGATTCCGTCGCTCCAGGCCTGGCGGTCGCGCAAGCGATTGGTCGGATCGGCTGCACGATCAATGGTGATGCTTGGGGAGCGCAAACGGATTCGCCGTTTGCCTTTATCTACACCCATCCGGACGCGATCATTCCCAACCGCCTGCAAGGCGTCCCAACGCACCCGTACCCGATCTACGACATTGTCATGAATCTCGCAATCGTTGCGATCATCTGGCCGCTCCGCAAGAAGCGGCTGCCTGACGGCGCGATCTTCGCCATCTTCTCGGCACTATATGCTGCAACGCGATTCATCATCTCAGCCGTCCGCGAAGAACGAATCTGGATATGGGGACTGCAACAGGCGCAGGTCGTCGCGCTTGTCATGCTGGTGGTGTCGCTCGCTGGGCTCGCCTGGCTCCTGCTCCAACCGCGCCCCGAATCGCCAGCTGTTGCGTAACTGGAAGCACAGCAACGTGACGCTCCAGAATCAGTTCATCAGCGATCCCGGTGCTTCACGATAGACTGTGTCCAAAGAACCGACCCAGACCATGAGGAGACCATGACCGACGATAGCCCCACGCCGACGACCCACAACCCATCGAAAACGATTGCAACCGGCGAAAGGCCGGATGACGTCTCCACTGAGGAGTGGGGATACTGGTCGGCGCAAGCGTGGGCTGGCTGTGGTGTTATTTTCTCGTTGATGCTTGCGATGTTTCTTCCGCTGATCATGATCCCGATGCTCGGCAGCTTTCAGGGGAAATTGGTCGGGTTCGGCATCGCAGGAGCAGTCGGACTCCTCAGCATCGCCGTGATTTCGCGGTTGACCTACAGAAACCGTCTGGCACGGCGAGAGACCTTGCGGCTGGTGCTTGCCGAACGCCAGCGAGCGCCAAATACACCCGACGGTAGTTGACGAATACGTATTCCCATAACGAAATCGCAACCGGCAGCGTTATACTAATGTGGCGGTATCAACGTGCCAGCCGATGACTCGCCATTGAAACCCCGGAACACGAACATGTCACAATCACCAACGACGTACATCCTAAACATAGTGACCGCTCGTATATTGTGGTGGATAGCGGGTCTTGGTCGGCCCGTATCCGGGGACATATGAGCGAGAAGCCTCGCCGGTTACTTCCGGCATCGCGTAGTATCGACCCTCCTGTAGCGGTCGATTCGACCGACGAGGAGTTGGTCCGCCGTGTGCGCAACGGCGATACTGCCGCGCTCGAAACGCTCTATAGTCGCTATGGTCGTGTTGTCTACTCGTTTGCGGTCCGCATCGTTGGCGACGGCCAGACGGCTGAAGAAATCCTCCAGGAAGCCTTCGTGCGCACCTGGCGCCAGGCCGAGACGTTTAGAACAGTGCGCGGCAACTACGCAAGTTGGTTGCTGAGCATCACGCACAACCTTGCCATTGACGAACTACGCAAGCGGCAACGCCGACCGCAACGCGTCGATGGCGTTGATATCAGTGAGACGCTCTATGGTCTCGTCGATGAGGCCACGAACGTTGAAGAAGCAGCTGAAGCGAGTGCCCTCCGGGAACGAGTTGCCGTAGCACTTGCGACACTGCCACAGGCACAACGAATTGCCGTCGAGCTGGCCTATTTCAATGGCATGTCGCAACGTGAAATCGCTGCGCACCTGCGAGAGCCGCTCGGTACGATCAAGACCCGGCTGCGGCTGGGCATTCATAAGCTGAAGGACGCGCTCGAAGACGAACGCGAAGATGTCAATTCGCGACAGTGAGTTATCCCTGGAAGGTGGTGGGCACTCGTGAGCACGGAGACTAACGAGTTCCCTGACGAGCAGGAAGACGAGCAAGACGGGCATCCTGTAGCCCTGCTCGGTCAATATGCGCTCGGTGTACTCGATCCGGATGAAGTTGAACTGGTCGCCCGGCACGTGCAGCAGTGCCAGACTTGCCGCATCGAACTTGCCGGCTATGACGACGTCGTCAGCCTCCTAGCCTTTGCTGCGCCTGTGCAGCAGGTTCCGATTCGTGCCAGGGCAGGGTTACTCGCCCGGTTGGATGAGATCGGCACGACGAATCAGGAGCAATTGGTTGTCCTGCCAGCGATACCGCGTCAGGATCGCCAGCCACGCCGCTGGTTCAAAACTCCGGCATCCCCCCGGATTGTTGCGTTCGCAGCGGTACCGCTGGTGCTCATTCTCGCCATCGTTGGAATCATGGCCAACATCATCAACGACCAACAGCAGCAGATCGCGACGATCGAGTCGAAGCAGGCTGCCGAGCAGGCCGCCGTCAATAAGGTGTTCTTTGGCGACGTCGGTAGCAAAGAGCCGGCGGAGGCGACGTTCATCAACTCGACGACGGCGCCGGACGCACGCGCCAAATTAATCGTCAATCACGAGACGAATAGCGCGCTAATTCTCGCCATCGGCTTACCGCCGACCGAAGGTGACGCCGAGTACGTCGCCTGGCTGCGCTTGTCGGCACCGAACGAGTATGCGCGTGCCGGTGTTCTCGTCGTCGGCGAAGATGGCCGCGCCAGCTTGTCACTTGAGCCACATGATGCGCTCGGAACGTACACAGAGGTCATCATCACGCTGGAACAGGATGCCGACACATCCGAGCCATCCGGACCGCAGGTGATGACGGCCGCGGTCGTCCCATCGCCCTGATTTCAAGCACAAATAATCGACACTCGATTGAAGGCGACCAAACGGGTCGCCTTTGGTCTGTCCGTCGTGGTTATCGCATCACCTGACAGCAACCCCGCGATCACGGCATCGCAACGTTTGCGGCATAGCATGGTGCATGTAACACCCGTCAATGCTCACCTGATCCGTCGTGAGTGATGCTTTCGAGATCGCGGCACATCGCCTGACGCACGCCGTTGGTCCCAATGGCCGAACGTTCTTCGTACTTTCGGACAGTAAAAAACCAATCGTTGCGGTGATGTGCAACACGTCTGACATCTCTATGCTGGTATGAACGGACGAGTCGGCAGTCGCGTTGACCGCCAGGACGGCTCAAACGTAAGACTCCGGAACGGAGGGCAACGTGACAACTTCATCGACGACGATGCCGCGAGTCATCACCAGCAGCGACATGGAACTTCTTGGCTTCGACGCCGAGCAGATCACGCGCCTCGATCAATTGCGTGCCAACTATCCGTACCTTGAGTTCACCGACACCGTCGAGGAATGGCGCCGTCTGAACTTCCTGAAGTGGCGACACGCAACCGGGCGGGTCACGGAGTAAATCCCGCTACGTACTCTCCTGCACGAAGTCCTTCACGGCGTCGACGAACGCAGCAGGATGTGAACGATGAGGTACGTGGCCAGCGCCCTCGAATGTGTGAATCCTGGCGTTCGGGATAACCCCGGCAACACGCTTTACGACTTCGCCAAAGTAAGCTGGACTCGCGTCGCCAAACGACATTAGTGCCGGTCGCTCGAAGCGCGACAGTGCAGCCAGATCGAGAGCAAACACGTCCGGATCCCGATTCTCGTCCAGAAACGTCCCAGCGTGCCGTTGCATTGATCCGCGTGCATCTGCTGAAAAGCTTTCCCAACTGCCTGCCTGTCCGACGACAGTATCGACGAACAGTGCTGCCCCCTCCGACAGTTCCCCTTCCGCAAGACGCTCCGTCACTCTCCTGATCCGATCGCGCACGAGCGCGAGTTCCGACGAACCGGTGTCGGCCAGCACATCAAAAACCGGAGGCTCGTGGACACAGATGCTGGCGAATACCTCTGGCCGGCGTGCGGCCAGCCCGAGAGTTATCGACCCGCCGAACGAGTTCCCGACCCCATGGACTGGCACGAGGCCCAGCGCCTCAATCAGCCCTGCCAGATCATCCGAATCCTGCTCACGCGTCCCCTGGCCCGCCCCATCGTCGCTGCCTCCATGCCCACGACGATCCCAGGTCACGACTCGAAACGTCAGGGACAATCCGGGGATGACTGACGCCCAGTTGCGACGATCACCCCACGACCCATGCGTCAGCACGAGCGGGGGACCAACGTCGCCGATGATGTCGTATGCCAGACGGATCCCGTTCACGGCCAACATCGACATCGGCACCCACCTTTCGCATTCGAGCAGAAAGAAAGGAGGACATCACTGCCCTCCCCATGACCGAAATACCTGGTCGCGATCGACGACGTTGCGCTAGTCCGTCAGACGCGGGTCGAGGGCATCGCGAAGGCCGTTGCCGAACAGGTTGATCGCGAAGACGGTGATGTAGATCGCAAAGCCTGGCAAGAGAACCATCGCGGTCGAATGGCTCCAGACCTTCTGAGAATAGGTCAGCATATTGCCCCAGCTCGGCGTTGGTGGCTGCACGCCCAGACCCAGGAACGACAGCGTCGCTTCCGTGAGGATCAATCCGGGGACGACCAGTGACGCCCAGACGATGATGACTGGCGCAACATTCGGCAGGATGTGCCGGAACATGATCCGACGGTTGCCAACCCCGACGACCCGGGCGGCGTCAACGTAGTCGCGCTCCTTGACGGCCATCACTTCGCCACGGACGAGCCGGGACAAGGTAACCCAGGCGACAGCAGCGATGACGAGCGACAGCGTCCAGGGGCCGAGGCTCCAAAGTGACGCAACCAGCAGCAGCAGGAACAACGTCGGAATCGAGAGCATGATGTCGACGAACCGCATCAGGATGCTGTCTACCCACTTGCCGTAGAAGCCTGCGACGGTGCCGACCACGGTTCCAACGCTCAGCGCGACGACAACCGACAATCCGGCCACACCAAGGCTGACCCGTGCGCCGTACACAAGGCGGGTCAACGTATCACGGCCGAGGTCATCTGACCCGAGGATATACCCTTCCTCGCCGATGCCCATAAAGTTGGAACGTAGCGACTGGGCCTGAGGCTCACGCTTGGTGATGAACTCCGAAATCAATCCTGCGCCGAGTGCGACCAGGATCATGAAAACCATCACACCGAGCCCGATCATTGCCAGCTTGTTGCGGCGCAATCGTCGCCAGGCCATCCCCAGATAGGTGCGCGGCTTGCCATTGCGCTCAAGCGAATTGCGGTCGAGCGCGTGGGTGGCTCCCGTTGCGACCGTTCGTTCAGTCTCCTGAACTGAGCTCATCTCACTGGTCCTTTCCTGCCGGACTCATTGGCAAATCATTCAACATGATGTTCGGACGTGACAACTGAGTCAGATCAGTCAAGACGAATACGTGGGTCAAGCATGCTGTAAACCACATCAGCGATCAGGTTGCCGATAATGACCAGCGTGCCTGCAATGAGAGTGATTCCCATAATCAACGGGTAATCCTTGTTGATTGCAGCGTTGAACGCGAGTTGTCCAATGCCGGGATACGTGAAGATGTTTTCAATGATGAGCGCTCCACCGAACAGGTCCGGAATTGCGATGCCGAGCAGTGTCACGAGCGGGAGGACGGCGTTACGCAGGCCATGCCGGAACACAACAATCCGCTCACGCAGTCCCTTCGCGTTGGCAGTCCGCATGTAATCCTGGTTAAGGACCTCAAGCATTTGCGACCTGATGTAACGCGTCCAGGCCGCCATCTGCACGAATGAAAGGGCAAATGCTGGAAGAATCAAGTGCTCAACACGGTCAAAGAACCCGCCACCACCTCGCAGATCATAGGCTCCTCCCGCCGGAAACGATGGCAGGCCCCATTCCTTGAATTTCACTGCCAGTAGCAAAATCAGCATCAGACCGAACCAGAAGGTCGGCACCGAGAAACCAGCTACCGCGGTCGCGGTCGTGACGTTGTCAAAAGTCGAGTTTCGACGGACTGCGCCATAGACGCCAATGGGTATCGAAATGATCAATGCGATAAGAAGTGACGTTCCCGTGAGAATCATCGTGTTCGGAAGTTTTTCAAGAATCGTTTCCCGGACCGGGCGGAAGTTCCGGAGCGAAATTCCGAGGTCGCCCTGGACGACGTTTCCCATCCAGACAAAGTAGCGCTTCCAGACCGGATCGTTCAGACCAAGATTATCTTTGATGCGCTCGATATCTTGCGGTGTAGTGCGCGGATTAAATTCAAGGCCACTCACCGGGCTGCCAGGCACCAGGTTGGCGAGTGCAAACGTGATAACCGAGATGCCTATCAGGAGCGGTATGACCTGAAGCAGCCGTCGCAGGATGAAGCGACCCATGGAAATGGCCTTTCGATTGTTCTGACATGCGCTGTGGACAGGGCGAACCCTGCCCACATGCTACTGCATTTTCGCAGCCAGGCAACGGCTACGTCGTCGGTGGGTAGCCAACGGGGGTGGGAATCCCCACCCCCGAAGATCGCTTTACTGCTCGACCCACCAGTACTGCATGTTAAAGCGGGCATTGACGCCGCTCGGGTAGACATTGTGCGCTCGGTTCGAGACGCCGGCAAAGCCCTGTGGGAAGTCCAGAATCGTCTCCGGAAGTTCGTCGGCGACGATGTTCTGGAACTCGGTGTAGAGCTCGATACGGCGGTCGCGATCGGTTTCGCTCAATGCTTCTTCGAGGATTGCATCAACTTCTTCGCTGCAGTAGCCCGTGATGTTGAAGCCGTTGCCGCCAGTGGCGTCGCAGGAGAACATCGCGGACTGGTCCGGGGTAACGTCCCAGGAGAAGCCGATGAGGAAGGCCTCGAAGTCGAAGGTCTCCGTGATGCGCTCGACCAGCGCCGGGAACGGCTCGAGCTGTGGTGTCATCTCGACACCGATCTCAGACCAGTACTCCTGCAGAACCGTCAGGTACGACTCGCGGACCTGGTTGCCGGCGTTGGTGTACATCGTGAAGGCGAGCTTCACGCCGTCCTTCTCGCGGATACCATCAGCGCCCTCGACCCAGCCAGCCTCATCGAGGAGCTGCGCGGCCATTTCTGGGTCGTACGGATACGTGTTCTCGATCTCAGACGGGTTGTACGCCCATGACAGGGTCGGCATCGTGCCAACGGCGACTTCGCCGTAGCCGAAGCGGATCGACTCGATCATCGCCTCGCGGTCGAGCGCGTACAACAGTGCTTGGCGAACCTCTACCTCCTGGAAGAGCGGTGTCTTCGTGTCGTCCAGGTTCAGGCCGTAGAAGGTGAAGTTCGTCGTTGGGTAGTCAACGATAGTGACATCGCTGCTGCCTTCGAACTCCTGAAGTGAGGACTCCGGAACGCCCTCGAAGAAGTCGATCTCACCAGTCTGCAGCTGGGCAACGCCAGCGGCCTGGTCAGGAACGACCTTGAAGATGTACTCATCGAGGAGCGGTGCGCCGTTCCAGTAATTGTCGTTGCGGACAGCGGTCGCGTGGTCCTCGATCACCCACTCCTCGAACAGGAACGGGCCAGTACCGATGACGCGGGACGGATCAGCGCCGGTTGCGCCCGGATCCTGCTGCATCGCAGCCGGATCGACATCACCCCAGACGTGCTCGGCAATGATGTTGTAGATCATCGTGTCGACAGCGAAGTCGACGTAAGTGCCGGTCAGGTTGAACGTAATCGTCTGGTCGTCGACGACTTCCATGCTCTCGATCTTGCCCGAGAAGTCGGAAACGCGCGGCGAACCAGTCTGCTCGTTCATGTACATCTCGTAGGAGAATCGAACGTCGTCAGCCGTGAATGGCTCACCGTCCGACCACGTCACACCGTCGCGCAGGTGGAACGTGTAAACGCTGGCGTCCTCGTTGATATCCCAGGACTCGGCCAGCAGGCCAACAGCCTCCAGGGTATCAGGGTGGACAGTGACCAGCGGCTCAAAGATCGCAGCCATGAAGTCTGACGACGCCGTGTCAGATGAGACGATTGGCAGGAGTGTCGAGATGTCCGAGAACGAACCCTCGATCAGCGTTCCGCCCTGCTCGCCATCTTCCTGCTCTTTACCGAACAGGACATCCTCATTCGAGAATGGGCCGAACGTCTGCGCGGCAGCCATATCGTCGCCACCACTGGTTGGTGACGCGCCGGTGCCGACAGATGTCGGAGATGCTGCAGCACTATCGCCCTCGGTTGGCGTCGCCTCAGCGTCGTCATCGTCGCCTTCAGTCGGGGTGGCGTCGCCGGTACCGGCTGGTGCCGTGTTGGTGGCCTCGCCGACGGCAGTCGTGTTCGTCGGATCAGCGGCGTCGCTATCATCATCGTCGCCACATGCCGCGACGAGGGGGATGATCAGCGCGATCAACATTAAGAGTCCGGCATATTTCAGCCAGTGCGGTGCGTGTCTCAAGACACTCCTCCATACCTCACATCAAATAGTGCGTATCTGGGTTGCTGTTGTGGCGTGGTTTTTCCGACGCTGAACCACCCTTCAGGCTGTCACGTCGCCCCCCGGCGACGGACACAACACAGATAATCACCTGTGTTGACTGGTTCAGCTCGAGAAAATCGTTCGCGCGGCGTCCCTGCAACGACCCGTCGCGAACCGCCTGCACCTGGCGCAGGTGCCCTGCGTCTTTGGTTGAACCACCTCCTCAAAGCCCGTGGGCATCGCAATCCAGGAACATCCATGTCGTCTCAGCGTGGGAACGCGTTACTGGATGTTGTGACGGAACGGTCGCAACTTTGCGTGCGCTGCTCGCCCGACACGACCAATGATGATACCGCGCAACGTTCAGGCATCACACATGCAACACCAGGCGGGAAATTGTCGCATCCTGCGTGCCGCGACCGGGGAGTAGTCGCGCCACCCCCATGTCGCAACTCGTCTTGGTATACGCAGCACGACGAGCTTTGGCCGTATTGGTTTCCAGTTCCCCCACTATCAATCGGCGATCCAAAGGCGAAAACGTCGTCAGACGTGGAACGCTTCACGCTTGGGAACATTGTTTGTTTCGTGGTCACCGATTTGCAGAACGAGATTGCCAGGCTTCCCGAAACGGGAACCCGGAAAGAGCAGACCATTTTGGATGATTGACAGTGTGCTGCACGGAATTCAGGAGGAACGACATGGATACCGAACACGCCAAAACGATCATCGTGACCGAGCGCATCAACGGCTGGTGGGTAACGGCACACGACGAATCAGGCCACGAGCAACACCACGGCCCGTACGTCGATCGGGAAACAGCCCGGAATGAGGCAGATCTGCTCGCGGCTGGTTCGCGATCGGACGCCGGGGATGACGCGGGCGATCGGGTCTGACCTCCCGATGTTCATTGGTACAACACAGAAGAATCCGAACGAATGCTGGCCGAGGCTAGATATTCGCGAGATAGAACGTACCTCACGACATCGGTTGAAAGTACTTCCAAATCGTGGCGAAAGTACTCTATTCATAGCCAGATTGGTCCACTACACTCGATCGAAACGCAATCAACCATGCGGCTGAATTGCGATCGATTCGGACGTTCAAGACGTCCAGGAGTGTTTCATGACGTCAACGATGAACGAAACATCGATGCAACCATCAATATCGCACTCGACATCGTCCGGTGGCTCGATGCGAGTCAACCGAACGCACCAGCGATCACGCGGTCAGGCGATCGTGGAGTTCGCCATTCTCGTTCCGGCGCTCGTGCTCATCCTCGCCATCGCTGCGGACTTTGGTCGAGCATTCACTGCGTATATCGCCATCGGCAGCGCGGCGCACGAGGGTGCGACATTTGGCATGCAATCACTCGTCAACGCAAATGACAGTGCCAAGGTCCGGTCTGCAGCGCTCGCGGATGCCCCGACGATCATGGGCGTCGCACCGACGGTTCCGAATGCGGTCGTCAGCAAGGATGCACAGGGATACGACCGAGTCGCCGTCACGGTGAACTACACCTTCAGTCCAATCATGCCGATCCCGCCGATTCCAAATTCGATTTCGTTGACACGGACCGTCACGATGAGGGTAATCAATTGAGCAGATCACGACGTCAACGCTCTTCTGCCCAGGCGATCGTCGAGTTTGCACTCGTCGGGCCACTCTTCTTCATGATGCTGCTTGGTGTATTCGAGGTCGGTCGCGCCGTCTGGACCAGTCACGAACTGACCAACGGCACTCGTGAGGCAGGCAGATTCGCCGTCGTCAATGGATCCAAGTCGGGTTCGCCCGCGACAGTAGCCCAACTCAAGACGAAGATTCTCGACACTACAGCAGGGCTGACGTCAGGTAGCTTGAACGTAAGTGCGACGGGGCTTGGTGGCGACCCTGGAACGACTGTGACAATCACCTCGTCCTACAACTACGATGTTCTTGTCGGGATCATTCCCGGTCTTTCTGACTTCACGATGACGCGAACCAGCAAGGTTATCATTCACCACTAGAACCGCTCCCTGAGACGTGTCTCCATTTCGTAGGGACAGGTCTCAGTCGTGTCCGCGGCCCGCATGCCGCCCGTACAGCACCGACACGCTGTCTACACGGGAGCACGCGCTTCATCCCTGTTCAACCTTCTGTTTGCCCAACCGGCGGCCTCCGAGACGCGGACCGATCTAAGATCGGTCCCTTCGAGACTTCGATTGTGCAGGCTGCTGTCGACGCTCATCCGTCAACAAAAAACCCACCAGGCGGCGCCTGGTGGGTCATTCGCGTTGGGGATTCGTGCGACCCTACCGCGACCAGAGCCGTCGTCGCGATGATGGTGCAGATTCTCGGCTCTTACGAAGTTCCTCCAGCAATCCACTGAGTGCCGGCGCATCGATCGACCGATCGACTGGTGCGTCCTTCGACAGTCCTTTGAGGTGGAATCCTAGCGATGTCTGAATCAGAACAACTTCGCGCCAACCGATCTTGTCGATCAGCAGACCGATACTTCGCAACGCATCTTCATACCGTACCTTCTCACCATCGATTGTGATTGACGGTAGGAGCGATTCCGCCGACAGCTGCGCTCCACGCCGCTCGACGGCCTGATCGAGGAGCGTGTCGAGATCACCGTCGGTGAACAGGAACGATTGCGTGACGTAGTTTGTCCCGGTCTCGCTTGTCTGTATCGATCCACCTTTGACGATGAATCCGTCGACGGTCTCGACCAGCGTCAAGTCCCGGAACATCGACGTGTCGAGGAAGTGCCCAACAGCTCGGAAGATGTCCCCGTAACGAATTCGATACCGCCCGCTCGCGTCAAGCATTCGTACCTGCCTTCACCTGCTCAACCTCATGTCCATGACCTCGGGGATCTCAACCGTGCGTTGTGATGAATGTCATAACCATCGTCAAGCGACGAACGAACCACGCCCGTGATCTGGAATGTCACTATCTGCGAGCGTACATGATCGAGCGCGCTACCGGCACCCGAAATGGCAGAGTACCGCACGAATTCATGACTTTTGCGTCAGTGGCAGTAGGTTCGCCTACTGACAAAATCAGAGAATCGGAAATCGCTAAATTGCGGAGATCGTTATCCATGTGGTCGTTTCAGGATTCCCGCTCTATCTACAGCGGGACATACCAGAATCATTGATACGTTGCGTTGCGCATCAGAAACAGGTTGTAGAGAGATGAATCAATTTAAGGGACTGGGCACTGTCGCGTCTCATGTTCGCCGGTCAGCGGCTCGCGGTCAAGTCTTGATCATATTCGCCCTGGCATCGTTAGCACTGATTGGCTTCGTCGCGCTCTCAGTCGATGCCGGATTTCTCCTGGCGGAACGGCGGCAGGCACAGAACGCCGCTGACGCGGGTGCCCTGGCCGCAGCAACCGATGTCCTTCGCAATAAGTCTCTCTCGGTCGTTCAAACAGCCGGAAAAGATTATGGTGCCATCAACGCTAACGTTCCTGCGGGCAACGTCACCATCAACTGGCCCCCAGCCTCCGGCCCGTACGCTGGCAACTCGAAGTATGTCGAAGCGATTGTGACGAAGAACGTCACCAAGTTCTTTGTCGGTGCCGTTTACACGGGAGACTGGAAGGTGACGGCGCGAGCTGTCGCCGGTGTTGAACCAGAACCGCGCGCCTACGCGCTGCTGGCATTGAACTCTCCTGGCATCTATATCAACGGAACGACCAACGTCACGATCCAGAACGGCAGCGCCATGTCCAATACCATCATCAACTCGAGCGGCGGCAGCAACGTGTTCACGGCTGGCGGCTCGATCGACGCTGCTGGATCGATCAATGGCAACGGCAACTGGAGCGCACCTGGTGGTATCAATACCAACCAGTCGGCAATTCCCGATCCGCTCCTCGGGACGCCAGCACCACCAAAGGGTCTACCAATGTTGGCGCCTGTCGATTGTTCCAGCACCTGCGTTCTATTGCCTGGGTACTACAACAACCAGAACATCAACATCAAAGGCACGGCGACCTTCCTGCCGGGTATCTACTACTTCGACGGATCCACCAAGCTTGATCTGCAAAACACGAACTCGTGGATCAAAGGCTCCGGCGTCATGTTCTATTTCGCAGGAGGCTCAAAGTTTACCCCCGGTAACGGAAATATTCAGATCTCCGCGCCATCGTCGACGCCGTATAGCGGTGGCGTGACCGGAATGTTGCTCTGGATCGCGAACTGCTCAACGTTTGACTCGCAAGGCAACGGTGAATTCGCCGTTGAAGGCATCATCTACGCGCCGTGCTCTCATGTCGAACTTCATGGCACCCCGGGAGGCGCTGGAGTGCAGGTCATCGTCGGCGACCTGACGATCAAGGGAACCTCAGCATTCGTGATTAAGTATCGAGAGTACGTGAAGATGGCCAAACCGAGAATCTGGCTGATTGAGTAGCGTCTTGTGAGTTTGCAGCGGTTCAACTTCGAACCGACGAAGCCGAACCGCCTCCCCCCTTGCACGATCATGACCGTGCAAGGGGCCGCATTTTAACTTCCACCATGCTGGTCACAACTTGCGCTTTCACAACGTCTGCCCATTCTCCCGACGTATTCCATGACTAATGTCTCTTCAAGTCTAGCCCGCGACCTCGCTATAGTCGGAGGAGGCAACCTTATTGTTGCCTCTCGCAGTAATCCTCCCGGGAGCACTGATTGTCTCCAGGGAGAGCATACCGACAAGCACAGGAGGTGTACGTATGCGGGTACGATCGCCAGTTGGCTGGTCAGACCTACGGTTGACCTGGGCTGGTAAACGCTTCGTCAAGCGTTCTCAACAGGGCCAGGTCATGATCATCTTTGCGTTGGCGTCGCTGGCATTGATCGGCTTTGTCGCCTTGTCCGTCGACGCGGGATTCCTGATGGCCGAGCGACGCCAGGTGCAGAACGCAGCAGACGCTGCAGCTCTGGCTGGAGCGAAGTCACTGTTCGACGGAAAAACTGGCGAGATCACCGCATCTGCCCAGGGGTACGGCTCGACGAATGCGTCGGTTCCATCAGGAAATGTCACCGTCGCCTGGCCACCATCCAGCGGAAAATACATTGGCAACAACAAGTACGTGCAGGTGACGATCACGAAGACTGTCACGAAATTCTTCATCGGTGCGGTCTACACGGGTGACTGGAAAGTCTCAGCCTCAGCAGTCGCCGGTGTTGAAGACATCGGGGCAAACTACGCATTAATTACTCTAAATAAGGCCCAGAACCCCGGTATCTACATGAACGGCAATACAACGATCAACCTGAAGGGCGACCACGCCAGCGCGTATGGGAGCACGAACGTCAACGGGAATAGCAAGCTGAATGTGACCGGATCGGTCGATGGCCACGGCTCGATCACCGGTGTTGGCACGGCTCCCGATGGCATCCACCCGAACATGCCGTACATCCCGGACCCGATGGCCGGAGTTCCAAAACCGTCCAAGCCAGGTGGCCTGCCGCGCCTCGGCTGCACAGGTGATTGCGTCCTGCTTCCTGGCTATTACAAGGACCAGACGATTCACTGCAAGAATATCTGCACCTTTACCCCGGGGCTGTACTACTTCGAAAATACGGATGTCACGGGTCAGAACACCAACTCTGAGTTCAACGGTGCCGGTGTGATGTTCTACTTCACCGGATCGAGCTACTTCGATTCGAAGAACGGTGAAGTCAATCTGACCGCACCGTCGTCGATCCCGTACATCGGAGGGAAGAACGGCGTCGTCTTCTGGATGGACACCTGCCAGCCGCTAATCGACTTTCAGGGCAACGGTGACTTCTACATGAAGGGCATCTTCTACGCGCCGTGCTCGAAAGTCGCGATGCACGGTAACCCCAAGGGCGAAGATTATTATGGCCAGGTAATCGTCGGCACGTTCGAGGTTAAGGGAACCAGCGACTTCGATGTGACATACCACTCGTATGTCGATACGAAGCGACCGATGATCTTCATGGTCCAATAGCGCGTAGCGTTTCGTGAGTAACCAAGCCGACGGTTGGACATCCCACCGTCGGCTTCGCGTTGTGCGAATGGCATCGCCTCGGGCCGATCGTGCAACAATATCCGATGGTCGGTGGGTTACATCGCCCTCAATCTCAATTGAATCTCCAGGCTGATGACTGATCGTGGATCGTTTTCAGCTGACGGAAGGGCTGAATGGTGCAGATCACACGGTTCCGGCGGAACGGCCAGGACGAAGTCGGGGTTATCGAGAATGGCATCCTGCGCGAAACTCGTGGCGATGTCTTCGGAAAGCTCTCAGTCGGTCCAGAGATCGCGCCGATCGATGAGTGCGAACTGCTTGCGCCGGTCGTTCCCAGCAAGCTGATCGCGATTGGCCTGAACTATCAGGACCACATCAGCCAGGACGCGCCCGACTTCCCAACGCCGGAAAATCCCGTCGTGTTTCTCAAGCCACCTTCCGCGCTGATCGGCCACGGCGGCAGAATCGTCATTCCAGGCGGAGTCGAGCGGACAGACGCCGAAGCCGAGCTCGCTGTCGTCATCGGCCGCGAATGTCGCCACGTCAAGGCGGAACGCGCCTGGGATGTCATCCTCGGCCTGTGCCCCGGCAATGACGTCAGCGCCCGAGACTTCCAGTTCAAGGACGGTCAATGGTCGCGGGCAAAGGGGTTCGATAGCTTCGCGCCACTCGGCCCAGCCATCGTCACCGGAGTGACCTCGGAGGATCTCGCCATCACCTGCCGCGTCAACGGCGAGGTGAAACAGCAATCTTCGACGAAGCACCTGATCTTCGACGTCCCCTACCTGATCGAGTTTCTATCCCGCGTCATGACACTCATGCCGGGCGACGTCATCATGGCCGGCACACCGGCTGGACCGCCGCAACTCGCGCCTGGCGATGTATGTGAGATCGAAATCGCCGGTCTTGGCGTCCTACGTAACGAATGTGTCGCCGAGGATGCACTCCCAGCGTGAACGCCAGCCAGCAGATCCCGAGACTCCGCCCTGCCGAGGTTGAGGACGGTCCTCGATTGAAAGCGCTCGGTGTCCTCGGCTGGGAAACGACCTACACCGATTTTGTTTCCCTTGAGAACCGGCGGACCTACCTATCGTCGCTCTTCTGGTCACTCGACCGCTTGACGGCGATCGTCACCGACTCCAACTG
>JBGSWU010000209.1:0-10294 GCA_041751795.1 Thermomicrobiales bacterium | reverse complement strand
TGGTATCGTCTCGCCTCGAACGACGGGGTTCACGGCATGGGGGAACGATGAGTGACGATCAGGAACAGAGCCAGCCGATTCTCAATATCATCGGTGAACAGGTGGCGCTCGGGCCGTTGCGACGCGACCTGATTCCGCTCTACGCGCGCTGGCGCAACGACTTTTACGTCCAGCGCACCTTCGGCGACCTACCGATACCGGTCTCGATCGAGCAGCGCACCAAGTGGTTCGAGGAGCAGGCGACGACGACCGATGCCTACTGGTTCACGATCTACGAGAAGGAAACGCTGCAGCCGATCGGGACGACTGACCTGTTCAATGTTGACTTCCGTTGGCGGATCTGCTCGTTCGGGATGATGATCGGCGAAGCTGACGGGCGCGGCAAGGGCTACGGCACCGAGGTCGTCCGGCTGATGCTGGATTACGCCTTCACCGCCCTTGGTCTCAACAACGTTATGCTGACGGTCGCCGAATACAACCTGGCCGGACGGCGTGCTTACGAGAAGGCTGGCTTCAAAGAGTTCGGCCGTCGCCGCGAGGCTGATATCTTCAATGGTGTCGTCTACGATGAGGTGTATATGGACTGCATTGCCAGCGAGTTCGTGAGTCCGGTTCTTGGACGGATCTTCGTCCCGGATGTGCCGCGATGACGATGGACGTGGGACGCGCACCGTTCCTCGTAGGGGCCGTGTCGTGTACCGGCCGGCGCCGTGAGGCGCCCGCGTTAACACGGATAGGGATCGCACACGGGCGCAGAATCGGTTGCGGACATCGGCGCATGAACGGATGGAGAACCGGGCGCCTCACGGCGCGGGCCAGTACAGGCACACGCCTCGGCCCCTACAAGAAAACGTCGTTTCCCGGCCTTCCTCGGCGTTCGGCGGATACGTGATGTCTCGTCGACCATCCCCGCTGTTACTTGTCGTCAGCCTGATCGGGGTTGCGTCGTTCCTGTTCCCGTTCTTTCTTCCGGTGCTGGCAGGCGTCGGTGCGCGAACCGCGCGAGGTGGCATCGAGGTGCCGCTGGTGTTCACGGCGCTGGGGCTAGCCTGCCTGCTGGTGATCCTGCTGGAAGTGCAGGGGCACGCTGGAATTGGCGACCGTGGCGCGTCGAAACTCGTGGCGCTGCTCGGTGTTCTCGTTGCCATCGATGCCACGTTGCGGCTGGTTCCGACGCTGCTGGGGGCGTCTCCGATCTTCCTGCTGATCCTCCTGGTGGGGTTTGCTTACGGCGCGGAGATCGGTTTCCTGATGGGTGCGCTGACCCTTTTCGTTTCAGCCGTCATCACCGGCGGGCTGGGGCCGTGGCTACCGTACCAGATGCTAGGCGCGGGCTGGGTCGGGATGACCGCCGGCTGGCTTCCCCGGATGGGTGAATCGGGAGGCCGACGCGAACTACTGGTGCTTGCTGCCTTCGGAGGGTTCTGGGGTTTCCTCTACGGCGGTATCCTCAACCTGACGGAATGGCCCTTCGCAGCGCCCGGACTCGGCGAGCGAGCCGGACTGTACTGGGTTCCGGGGATGGGTTTCGGCGAGACCGTGGCGACGTATGCTCGCTTTTATGCCACAACGTCGTTCGTCTATGACGCCTTCCGTGCTGGTGCAAACGTTCTGCTCGTCCTTGCACTTGGGCGACCGTTGATCCGGCTGCTCGATCGCTATCGGGATCGCTTTACCTGGGAGCCATGGATCAGTGTTGATGCGGTTGACGAGCCGTCGAACGTGACATCCGGCAGGCGAACGAACTATCATGCACCGTAAGGTGAGCGAACTGCGGGGCGAGTAGTTCGTTATGGGGAAGTCATGGACGTCAAACGCGTAGAACGTGCAGCAGGCATGCTGTGACTGACGATCGGACGTTGGCCGGGGAGCGACTGCTGCACCGGCTCAGTACCGCGTTGGCTCGCGAAGCCGAACCAGACGCTGTCGTTCGGGTTGCACTCGACGCACTCGTTTCAGAGGTTGGCGCACGGAGCGCAGGTGTCTTCCTGTATGAAGAGGACAACGCCAGCGTCGGTCCTGTTTACACCGTCGGTTACCTCCCGGACATGCTGGAGAAGATTCGTAACCTGTCGATCAACAGCCCGGCACTCTCGAATCTCGCGATTCGAACCGGCGAAGTCCAGGTCATTTCCTCGTTCAACAACGTTCCCGAAGGTGTTGTCTTCACGAAGCAACTCGCCGATAAGATTGGTGTCCAGTCAGTAGCCGCCGTTCCGCTGCTCATCGGTGGCAGGACGCTAGGTGTGCTTGTCTACGGCCTGGCCGAGGAACACGAGTTCGATGAGCCGGAGTTACAACTCCTTCAGGAGGTCGGTGAGCGAATTTCGATAGCGATGGAGCGAGCGCGGCTCGAACAGGAACTTGCCCGCAGGGCAGGGGAAGCCGAGTTACTGCATGCGATCGCCCTCTCCACTGCCGGTGAGGATGACATTAACCTGATCCTTGAGGCAGCGTTGTCGCAGATGTCCGGATTGGTTCCATTCACTGGTGGCTCAATCGCTCTTGTCGAAGGTGACGATCTGGTGATTCGAGCCGCGAGCGGCATGTTTGCCGCGAGTGCTGTCAACCAACGTCTTCCGCGCGGCCGAGGCACGACCTCGCGAGTATTGACGACAGGTACACCGTTTCTAAGCAACGACCTTCCTGCCGAGGGACTGCAACCGCTCAGCAACACTGATGAGCACACCGTCCGTTCGTTCCTGGTCGTCCCGCTCATCTGGCGCGGCAAGCCGTTTGGCGTCCTCGAAGTCGATTCCGTTAAGCCGAACGCCTTCCGTGAGTCAGACATTGGCTTCATGCAGCGCGTCGCAGCGTTGTTGAGTGGTCCGATCGAACTTGCCCGTCGGTATGCCGCTGAAGTTCAACTCCGGCGCGATCTCGACCAGGCTCGTGGCCGACTCGAAGCAATCATCGAGCACGCACCGATGGGGATCTCGTTCTTCGATGCCAGTAACCATCTCGTCTTCGCCAACCAGTCGGCGGCGGAAACACTGAAGCTTGTGACCGACCGGGACGGGCCATATGGCAGATCGTGGGATGGTCTGGTCGATCAGGTGCTCCGCTGGCGATGGGCAGGAGATTCCGAAACGCTGCGGGCAATGGTCGCTGAAACCCGCAAACTGCGCGAAGGTATCCTGATCTACGACTTCCCGCTGCGCTCACCGGATCAGATGCTGCTGCGGATTGCCGCGCCAGTGACCGAGTCGGGCCGCTTCTCAGGGCATGTCATTCTGTTGATCGACGTTACGAGTGAGCGCCAGGCCCTCGCTGTCGCCGAGCAGGCGGTCGCGTCACGGGATCGTTTCATCAGCATTGCGTCTCACGAACTGAAGACGCCGCTGACATCGATCAAAGGCATGGCGCAGTTGCTGTTGCGATCGCACAATGCGGGTCGGCTCGATCTTGACCGGCTTGGGCGGCAACTTGGCACAATTGACAGCCAGGCTGAGCGACTACGAGAGTTGATTGACGATCTGCTCGATATCTCGCGTATCCAGTCTGGTCGCCTGGAACTGCGTCGCGAGCCGGGAGATCTCGTCCAGATTGTTACTGATCTGATCGTCTCGCTGCAGGACGATCGACGCCAGCGCGTTATCCTGGATGCCGATCATCCGGTTCCCGGGAACTGGGACCCACTCCGGCTTGAGCAGGTCGCGCAGAACCTGCTCGACAATGCGCTCAAATACGCTCCTGCGGAAACAACGGTCGAGGTCTGCGTTCGGGCCGTCGGCTCGGATGCTCTTCTGATCGTTCGCGACCACGGCATCGGTATCCCTGGCGACGAGCTACCGATGCTGTTCGAGCCGTTCTCGCGTGCCGCGAATGCAGGTCAGCGTGATGGGTCCGGCCTTGGCCTGGGCTTGTACATCACCCGCCAGATCATTGAGCGGCACGGTGGGACGATCAGTATCGAGAGTTTCGAGGGCCGGGGGAGTACCTTCACCGTGTGTTTGCCGGTTATCGCAGACGACGGATAAGGTCCTACGTCGAACGATTGACAAGGCCACACGATCAATCGTGATCCCATTCCCCACGGGAGCGTCAATAGAGGTTACTTGCCATCAAACTGGTTTTCTGGTGCTGGCTGCGCGGTGGCCGACTAATGCTTGTGGCACATACTACCCCCACGATTCTGGCATGTGTACAGCGGATAACACAATTGCTGTATCTCGGTGGCTGTGCTGGTTCCACACGTTCGTTTACGATGCGAGACAGTTGATGTATCAAGTGTTGTCGTTGAATCATTCGTGGAAGGCAATCCTCAATGCCTGGTCGATTCCGACTTCGATTCGCGCTGGCGGTGGTATCGCTGATGGTCTTCGGTCTCCTGCCGATGCAGGCGGCTGCCAGTCCGTTGAATCCAATGCAGCGCACCTGGATGCGCACCGACTACCCGGTGTCCAACGGCCAGGCAGCGCGAACCTGGATGTGGGGTCCGCAGGAAAACGCGTACGCGACTGACGAACAATATCTCCAATCGCCTGATGGCGAACGCGAGGTGATCTACTACGACAAGGCGCGCATGGAGGTGAGTCATCCGGACGCTGATGCCAACAGCATCTGGTATGTCACGAATGGCCTGCTCGTCGTCGAGTTGGTCAGCGGTCGAATGCAGCTCGGCGACAGCGCATTCGATGAGCGTTCGCCAGCAGAGGTCAATGTCGCGGGTGACCTCAACGATCCCGCCGGACCGACCTATGCCACGATTGGGACACTCCTTGGTGAACACCCAATCGCTGATGGATCGACGATTACCCAACGTGTTGATCGTGCAGGTAACGTGACGCACGATCCATCACTCGCTGGGCAGGGAGTCACTGCTGCCTACCGTGTCCAGGTTCCTGGTATCGACCACCAGATTGCGTCTGTATTCTGGGAGTTCATGCACTCGGAGGGTCTCGTCTGGGACGACGGTGCAATTACGACTGAAGCGTTGTTTGTCAATCCATTCTATGCGACCGGCTACCCGATCGCGGAAGCCTACTGGGCCGAGGTTCAGGTTGACGGGGTCGCTCGCGATGTGCTGATGCAATGTTTCCAGCGCCGTTGCCTGACCTATACGCCGGGGAATGAATCCGGTTGGCAGGTTGAAGCAGGGAATGTCGGTCTGCACTACTACCAATGGCGCTATGGGGAAGAACGCCCGTCGGCTCCGAAGCTCTCAGTCGTCTTCAATCTGAGCTACGACGGCGAGATGCTGGCATCGACCGCGACACATGAAACGTTCCTCGGCGAGGTCGCTGTCGGCAATTGGGAGACGATCACGACCGATGGTGTGGGATCGTCACACGGCATGCTGATTGCCGATCATACCCTGGGTAGCATCGATGCTATTATTTTCCAGGATTGGCCATTCCCTGGCATCGCGACACTGGCGTTTACCTACGATATTTCATCAGCTGGCGTGTACGGTGAAGGCACACTGAGTTGGAGTGCCTATCTCCCAGCCGGCATCCAATCAGGCACTGTCAGTTTCTCAGCCACTTCGTCATCGCTCGATGTCTGGGACATTGAACTTGACGAGATTCCACCGGTGCTGTTTACGGACTAGCACGGCAAGCAATAGACCGGAGCCCCGCAATGATGTTGTTGTTGCGGGGCTCCGGTGCGTCCACGATCAGGCTACGGGTTCAGGCCGTACCAGGCGTCGACGATTCTGCGCGAAACCGGTGCTGCGGCTTTCGAACCGGCAGAACCTTTGACGACGAAGACGATGTTGGCGATCTTGGGATCGTCGCTTGGTGTGTAGGACGCGAACCACGCATTGGTTCCCTGAGCGTCGGAACCGGTTTCCTCGGTTCCTGTCTTTCCGGAAACCGGATGCTGGATGCCGACGAACGCTTCGACCGCTGTGCCGTTCGGAGCATTGATGACATCGTGAAGCGCGGCCTGGAGCCACCCGATCTGTTGTGCCGTGAGCGGCAGCTTCCCGTTTTCCTTCACTTCGCCACTCTGGACGACTGAGCCGTCGAGTTTGACGATATCGAGTAGCAGGTGCGGCTGGTACAGCGTTCCACCATTCGCGATCGCGGCGTAGACGTTGGCCATCTGAAGCGGTGTCGCGACGAGATAGCCCTGACCAATGGCGAGGTTGATCGCGTCACCTCGCGCCCAGAAGTCGCCGACGTTGGCGAGTTTCCACTCGGGGTCAGGGACGATACCAGGTAACTCGTACAGTTCCGGCAGGCCAGTCTCCTTGCCGAGGCCGTAAGCCTTAGCCATGTTCGGCAAGAACGATTCATCCATCTCGTCCAGTTCGGCACCCATCCGGTAGAAGACAGTGTTGCAGGAGCGAACGATCGCGTTGTGAAGGTCCATATCGCCCTGGCCGCCCGGCACCCAGTCGGTCCAAACCTGATCGACTCCTTCGATCCGGAACTCACCCGGACACGGCGTGTTACTCGTGTTGGTCAAACCCATGTGCGCCATTCCGGCTGAGGCGGTGATGACCTTGAAGATGGAGCCGGTCGAGGTGCCGAAGGCGACGGCGCGGTTGAGGAGAGGCTGGCGTTGCGGGTCCATCAGTTGCTGCCACTGCTCGTCGGTGACGCCAAGGATGAACTGGTTAGGATCGAACGATGGCTTCGAGACCATCGCCAAAACTTCGCCATTGTTCGGGTCGAGGACGACTGTCGCGCCGATCTCATTGCCGAGTGCATCGAATGAGGCGCGCTGCATGTCGAGGTCGATCGTCAGGACGATGTCGTTGGCATCCACTTTCGGCACGTCGCCGAGAATACGAATCGTTCCGCCATCCGGACCGATCAGTGCCAATGTGCCGCCGCGCTTGCCAGCCAGCCATTGCTCGGCGGATGCCTCGATGCCCGTCCGGCCAACGAGGTCACCGGCTTCGTAGCCTTGCTTGGAAAGTTCCGGCAATTCTTCAGCCGTGACCTCGCTCATGTAGCCGACGACATGAGCGGTGAGTTCGCCCTGTGGGTACACACGAGCAGGTGGCTTCTGGATCGCCACCCCCTCAATAGCAGTAAGTTGATCGATGATGCCCTGGTCGGTATTGTTCGGTAAGTCCTTGATCGGCATGAACCAGGTGGCTTCGCCGCCCTGGTAGCGGTTCTTGATGATCTCCTGCGGCATGTCGAGCAGGCGCGACAGTGTTTGCAGCAGTTCCGGCTCGTTGGTGATCTTGCCTGGAACGACGCCAACACGCGTGATCTGACCCATTTGCGCGAGCGGTCGTCCCTTGCGATCGAGAATCCGGCCTCGTTGTGGAATCTGGCTCGTCCACTGGACGTAGCCGTCACCAAGCTGCGAGAAGATTAGCGACGGGGTCCAGTCAATGGCGGGCTTGTCGCCGTCCATGATGACGGGCAGGAGGTTTTCGTCCTCGATCGTGCCGACCCGTGACGAATCGATCTGGACCTTCATTGGAAAGAGTTCGTCGTCGTCTTTCCCACCCGTGATCTCGGCCTTGAGGGTGATGACCCCAACTTCGACCGCGATACCCTCATAACGCGTAACGAAATCTTCACGGCTGATGAAGGACTGCGACTCCTTTGAAAGCAGGTCGTAGAGCTGGTTGTAATTCCCCGCTGACCAGATCTTTGCGTACGCCTCGGCAACGTCCTTCGCCGCGGTCACCTCGCCAACATCGACGACTGCTGTTGGGCTGGCGACGACCGTCGCGTTCGGATCTGGAACGTCCAAGACTGGCGTCTGCGACGCTGGAGAACCAGCCGCCTGTTGCGTCGTCGGCGTGGTATCGCCGGTTGGCGAGGCCACGGCTGCCTGATTATCGTCGTCACCACCGACGGCGTCGCTGACGTTCAACCCTGTTAACCGACTGGCGACGAGAACCGAGCCGAAAATCAGTACACCGACGACCGAAACGATCAGCAGCACCTTTGGCCAGAGCCGCTCGCGCCGGTCGTAGGGCGACCAGTTGGACGAACCCGACCATGCACCACCAGGGCCGTAGCTGCGTCGATTGTTTCCCTGGCGATTGACACGACGGTTACTACCAGTCGAGCCGCGTGATGGCTTCGACGACAGCGGAGCGGAACTGCGGGGCTGTTTTGGGCGGGACACGAGGGCGTTCTACCTTCCAGTGCCGTCGCGCAACGCGCAGCCGGCGATGTGTGTGCAGATCAATGTCGGGCATCTCTATCCCAACGCGAACAAGGCAGCGACGGGGAACAACAATGTCCGCGCGGATATCATGGACCGTGGCGCTCCATCACCAAGCATCGTGCCACGGCTCTGATGCACTGTACGTACTGTCCCACGCTGATGACCACGAGTCAAGGCGCAGGCAGCCGTATCTGACTCCTGAAATGACAAGTCAGGAGGTGCTTTGGAGTTATCCGGATTGAGGAGATTGGGACTCAGGAGTCGTGGGAGTGCAATCGCTCACGACTCCTGAGTCCAGTTCGGTTCAGCACGGCCACTTCGTGTGCCAGTCCGTCCGCTGCTGGTAGGCGCGGGCGGCGGCAATGATCGTGTTCTCGTCCCAGGCTCGGCCAGTGAACTGCAACGACGTCGGCAGGCCGCGCTCCCCGAAACCATTCGGGACGGCGATGCCCGGCAGTCCGGCGACGTTCGCCGCAGCGCCAAGATGTGAGCGGTTAGCGCGTGAAAAGTACGCCTCGAACGACTGATCGATCGGGCTTGCAACGGTTGGGAGTGTCGGAGAGATCAGGGCGTCGAATCGTGATGTCAACTCATCCATCGCGACGCAGATGTGGCGACGAATCCGTAGCGCGCGAATGTAGACATTTGCTGGCAGGGCCAGCGTCGCCAGACCATTGACGCGGTCTTCCGGCGCGGTCAGTTTCGTGACGTCGCCACTCGTCATCAACTCCTCGAAGGCTGCCGACAGTTCCGCCTGGATGATGATTCCGGCGACCTCGTTGTAGGGCATATCCGGAAGAGTGACGGTTTCGACGGTCCCGAGTTCTTCAAGCACCCGCAGCGAGTCGAGGAAGTTGTCGCGAACGGCATCCTGGACGTTGGACGTCGCGTCGGAGAGCAGTCCGAATCGGAACCCTGACGTGCGCTCGGAAGCGGCTGGATACGCATACTCGCGCTGGCTGCTGCTCGGATCGCCGGGATCATGACCGGCAATTGCGTTCAGGACGAGGCCGCAATCGTGGGCTGAGCGGGTCATCGGTCCGAGTTTGTCCATCGTCCATGACAACGCCATCGCGCCTCGCCGTGACACGCGTCCATAGGTTGGTCGCAGGCCGGAAACGCCGCAGAAGCCCGCCGGGGTCGTGATCGATCCCCAGGTTTCTGAACCGATCGCGAAGCCGACGGCACCAGCTGCAACCGACGAGCCGGAGCCGCTCGAAGAGCCACCCGACCAACTTGGATGCTCGTCAGCGTTCCAGGGCGTGATGCCGGGTCCGGTCAGTGAGGCGTTCGGCTGGTTGTAGCCCATCCCGCCTGCCAGTTCGACCATGCCGAGCTTGGCAACCAGGACTGCACCGGCATCACGTAGTCGGGCAGTGACGTGCGATTCCTCGTCGAACGACTGATCCTGATACGGGACGGCTCCCCAGGTCGTCGGATAACCCGGAACGTTCAGCAAATCCTTCGCCCCGTACGGAATGCCATGCAGCGGCCCACGATCGTAGCCTGCAGCCAGTTCAGCCTCAGCACGTTCTGCGTCGCGCATGGCGCGCTCTTCGGTGATCGAGACGACGGCGTTGTAGCGGCACGCGACAGAATCGAGGCGCTCCAGATACAGCTTCGTCAACTCGGTCGGCGTCGTTTCACGGTCACGCAGGCGTCGACCGAGGTCTTCGATCGTTTGGTTGTAGATCTCGCCAGCCATCGTTATCCCTCCGCCCGGAATGGTCGGAAAATGAAGTCCGGCTCGTCTGCATTCCGTAGTGGATAGGCACGCAGTTTTGCCGCCATCTTTAGGTGGCGTTCGGCGTTCTTACGAACCTCATCCCAGGCTGCATCATCGCGCTCATCCTGAATCATCCCGCGTACCTGCGCGACAACCGCTTCGACCAGTTCCGGATTCGGCGCGTCGTCAGCGGGCCGTTGTTGTTGCTCGCTCATCTTCCCTCCAATGGTTCATGACGTCAGATTCCTGCCAGTGTTTTACGCGCAGTCTAACAGCGGTCCGTGCAACGTGCTGAGTGAGGAGATCACGATATCGGTGCGCTCGTAGGGGCCGTGTCGTGTACCGGCCCACGCCGTGAGGCGTCCGCATCAATACCGGGGGTGGCTTCTACCCGGCAGCACACAGTTGCGGACATCACCACGTGAGTATGCGGGGAGCCGGACGCCTCACGGCGTGGGCCGGTACACGACACGGCCC
>JBGSWU010000208.1:0-10502 GCA_041751795.1 Thermomicrobiales bacterium | reverse complement strand
AACGACGAACGGTTCACCCTCTCGGGGGACACACAACAGTGTCAGCCGCTCTGAAGCATGCGCCGGATAACCAAGCAGGTACGTGAGGTCGGACGATGGCGTCACGAACAGGAAGTCGACACCTTGACGCGTCATCTCGGCCTTGGCGCGCTCCATCCTCGCCCGGTACACATCGTTGCGATCGTTTGCCATTGCTTCTCCACCCTCGTTGACGCCGACGGTCTCCCACCGACGCATTCTAGCAAGCCCTCGCCCACGACGATCAGCAACGGCGGAAACTGACGTTGCGAACGCGGAATGTACTCAGAGTGAATCCGCTCACCTCACCCGCGCCATCGCGCTCCAACTGAAGCCGTAGGTTGTTTCCGGCAAAGACGTCGTCGTAGGCGTGGTGCAACATTCGATCATCGAGCCGGTAATGTTTCAACCTGAGTCGGCTGCCGTCTGGTTCCAGCCAATATGTCGTTGCAACTTCGTTGCTGTAATAGTCGCCTCCTGAGACCTGCGGCACACTTGCTTCTTCAGGCCCAGCGACGCGTTGAAAGCGCTGATCTGCTACTGCGGAATGAATCGCTCCGGAAATGAGATGCTGGACGCCATCGGATATCTCGAATTGCAATCTCGTCAGTCGCTGTCCCTGAACCCGATACTCGCCACCCGCTAGCGGTTCAAGTCGCTGTGGATCCTGGAAACCCAGCCAAAGTCCTTCGGCATCATGGGTGACGCGAAGCAGATCACCGGTTGTCCGATCGAGGTACACGCCGACGACTCGCCGCTCATCATCGGCGACGGTCGTTCGCGTGTCATCAACGATCGACTCCGGGAACGTATCGGCCAGCAGGATATCGGCGACGTCAAGGGCAAGGTTTCGCGGCATCATCGTACTGAGGTTGCAAAGACAGACGATTGCAAGCCGTTCTTCTGGAAAGCGAAGATAGTGAGCGCGATATCCGGCGTCGGCCCCACTGTGTTCGACGATCGGAAGGCCACGATACGCGTGGACTTGCAATCCGAACCCATATGTCATTGGCACGTTGTTGTTCAGCGTACCCGGCGTCAGCATCTGTTCGATGATGTCATCGCCGCCGACCCGTCGATGGTTGAAGTTGTCGTCCCACCGAGCCATGTCTTCGACGGTCGTAAACAGACTGGTCGTTCCGACGACATCGAACACCGGGATACTGATTTTGAGCCCGCCGTCCGGCGTCGGCTCGTACGCCTGGGTGCGCCCCTTGACAATCTCGCTGTGGTTGTCATGGAAGTGGGTGCTCGCCATCGACAGTGGCTCGAAGATTCGCTCCTGTGCCAGCGTTCGCAGGGTCTTTCCGCTGACGCGGTGGACGATTAACGCAAGGAGTGCATAGCCAGTGTTGCTGTACAGATACTCGTCTCCCGGCTGAAAATTCGGTGCCGATTGACGTGAAGAGACCCAGAGCATGTCGTTTTCAGTGATCAGATCATCTGCCCGCCACCCAGCCATTCGTAGCAGGTCCCACATGTCGCGCAACCCGCTCGTGTGATGAATCAGATGCCGAATCGTAATCGTCTGCCCGAAATCAGGAATCTCGGGAACGTGGCGACGGATGTCGTCGTCGAGGGAAATCGAGCCATCAGCCGCCAGCAGCGCAACACACATGTCAGTGAACTGCTTCGAGATTGACGCGATGTGAAAAATCGACCCGGTCGTGATTGGGATGCCATGTTCGAGGTTCGCCATCCCGTATCCACGGGCGTATGCCACCTGTCCATCGTGGATAATCGCGAGCGCGCATCCGGGTGACTCGTCGTTATCCCACTCCCTGAATATCGAATCAATACGCTCGCTTGGAATCTCCACGCCCGCCCCTTCCGGCAACGATAGCCACTACCTGGGCCGCATCATCGCACAGGAGGCGATCGTAGCCTCGCAAACGGATTACACGTTCGCTTGGTACAGCGGACGTGGAGAACTAGCGGACAGCGGACGGTTCAGATAATTGGGACGGTGACTACGAGCAACGACAGGAAATGAACTCCAGCCAGCGAGGAATATCGCGCGGGCGTAGTCCAAACTCGGCATTCGGTCCACGGTTCGCAGCGAAGATCGTTCCGTAACGATCGATGACGAACAGTGCAGGTCGGTCGAACTCGCTCAGCCCACAGCGAGCGGCGAGTGATCCATCAGTGTCAACGATCGCCGGCAAGCCACCGGTCTCGGTCGGTCCATCAACGATCAACAGAATCTCGCCGTCCTCGGCATGGGCAGCGTCACGGACAGCCGCCGCAGCCAGGATCCAGTCGGCGCACTCTGGTTGAGCGCAGACGAACATCACTGCCAGATTCCGTCGCATGTAGAAGTCCCGTGTGCCAATCTGGCCACCCGAAAGGGTGAGCCCACTGAGATCCGGCAAACGCTCACCTCGGCCCGGAATCGCGCGCTGTGGAACCGCTTTGATGTCGTGATCATGCGTCAAGCTCATCCGGACCTCCGTTCGCGCGGGTCTAATTACACAGAATGAACTTTTTACTGCGAGATTTAGGCGTCGCTTCATTCAGCGAGGAATGACCCAGCAATTCCATACTAGCAGACAGCAAGGATTAGGCCAACGGATAATCGGTGCATGCTTTTTGGCAAGCGAAAAGACACGCGCTGAGAGTTCGACTGGCTGAGCTAACGTCAGTCCGTAATCTGTGCGACAGTGGCTTGCGTTACTCGGACAATCTCACGTGGACCGATCCGCAACAACGAGTCGATTCGACCACCACCGCCGAACACGACTGGCAACTCAAGCACTCCCGCATCAATGACAACCGGAAACGTCGTTACATGCCCGACAGGAGGCGTTCCACCAGCGGGATAGCCTGTTCGCTCGAGAACCGTCGCTGGATCAGCCATTTCCAGACCCCGCAGGCCCGTGACATCGCGCAATCGCTGTCGACGCACTCTGGACGCCCCGGCCAGAACGGCCAGGACGACGTCACCGGTTTTCGCCTGAAACAGCAGCGATTTAATGATTTGTCGCTCTTCTACACCGAGCGCCCTGGCGGCATCTGGCACGGTAGGAGTGGGTACACCAGGTTCGATGATCGTGGCGTTGATCGCGCCTTCTCGTATCAACCGCTCCAACAGGGACGCTGACGACGCGTCGTGCATGTTAGCGACCAAACTGCTCATCCTGCAGTCAGTTCACGGAGGAATTCGTCGCGGTAACGTTCGACAAACTGCGCGCGGCGAGCGGCTTCTGCACGGCCAGAGTTCGTATTCATCGTCCCAGGCAGTTTGAGGAGTTTCCGCTCAATGTGATCGAGTCCATAGGCGCGATCGTCGAGTTGCCGGTTCACGCCACCGGGGTCATCTGGATGATAGAGACCCCCGCCGAGGCTGACGCCGGTAACCCAGAGACGAGCAATGCCGATCGCACCCAGGGCATCAAGTCTGTCCGCATCCTGGACGATCGCGGCTTCGATCGATGTCGGCCGGATGTTGCCCGAATATGAGTGTGCGGCGACCGCGTGAGCGATAGCGCCAATCATCGTCGTATTAACTTCAAGTGCCGAGAGAAACGCTCTCGCTGCATCGGCGGACTGTCGTGCCGACTCGCCCGCTGGCCCGGTACCTTTCGGAAGTTGAACGAGGTCGTGCAACCAACATGCCGCTTCAACAACGATTGTGTCGATCGATGCTCCGCGCTCGCGCTCTTCGTTCACGAGCCAGCATGCGTTCGATCGAACTCGCTGAAGATGCAACACATCGTGAGCGGTATCGTGACCCGCACACTGTTCCCGTGCGAAGGCCTCGATCGCGTCGAGAGTTCTCATCGTTCCGCTAGGACACTGAGACGACACGAGCCCGGATGGTGGCTGTTGGCGTTGTGATATTGACGGTCTGTCCGGCCTTCGAGCCGAGCAGTGCCTGCCCCCACGGAGACTTGTCGGAGATGCGACCTTCAAGCGGGTTTGACTCAACTGAACCAACGATCGTGTAGGTTTCTTCATCGCCGTCGATCGCGATCGTGACCGTGCTCCCGAGTCGAACTTTCCCACCCGATTTCGCCCCGGCGTTGGCGTCAATAACCTCGATGCGTTTGAGCATACTTTCGAGCTCACGAATCCGCCCTTCGATCATCGTCTGATCATGGCGTGCCGCGTGATAGCCGGAGTTTTCCCGGAGATCGCCTTCCTCGCGTGCAAGGGCAACTATTCGAATGATCTCCGGACGCCTGTTGTTGACCAGATCGTCGTGCTCAGCCCGCAATGCCTTCAGGCCATCTTCTGTAACGTGTACTTTTTCGTCCATATCGTCCTCTTCATCGTGCGACAACGAACCAGCGTGCATGGTGCAGCCGGTGGCAATTGCTGCGGGAACGCTGATTATAACCGGGAGGCCGAACCGGAATATTCCTCAGTTTCAGCCAGTCAACGACTATACTCACGAATGTATGCCCGTTGCACGATCCGCGCCGTTCGTCGGACGGCACACTCGCTCAGCCTTGGGGAGGGATGATGACCAAGTTCGCTACGGTATTCCAGTATGGCAACCAGGATCAAATTGCCGATGTTCGCCCGAAACACCGTGAGTACCTTTCAGCACTCAAGGAACAGGGCAAACTCTTCGGGTCGGGACCGTTCGAGGACGATTCAGGAGCGTTGATCATTTACGAGGCCGAGTCGCCAGAAGCGGCGGAAGAATTGATTGCAAACGACCCGTTCCGGAAAGCCGGGGTGTTCGCATCCTGGGAGATGAAGCCGTGGCGCCAGGTCTTTTAGGACTCAATCGCTGCGATCTGCGGCATCCATTGCGAGGAGGAAAATGATGACGGCAACTGCACTCGAAACGTATCAGCTACTGATCGACGGTCAAATGGTCGATGCCGCTGGCGGAGAAACATTCGAAACGGTTTCTCCGACGACGAACCGACCAGTCGGCAGGATGGCTAAGGCAGGCAGCGAAGACGTTGACCGGGCCGTCGCCGCAGCTCGAAGAGCCTTCGACGACGGACGTTGGTCGCGCATGGCGCCAGTCGAGCGCTCGAAGCGCATGAGGAAAGCCGCCGATCTGATTCGAGACCGAGTCGATGAACTCGCGCGCCTTGAAACGATCAACTGCGGCAAGATCATCGTCGAGTCACGTGCCGATGTGTTGAATACCGCCGCATGTCTGGATTACTACGCGAGCCTCACGGGACAGATGTGGGGCGAGACGATCCCAATGAACGGCCCGCTGCTGGACTACACGCTGCGGGAGCCGGTGGGCGTTTGCGCCCAAATCATCCCGTGGAACTTCCCACTCCTGATGGCGGCCTGGAAGATCGGGCCAGCACTTGCAATGGGCAACACGATCGTTCTCAAGCCTGCCAGCAATACGCCGATCACCGCAGTCATCCTCGGCCAGATCTGCCTCGAAGCCGGGATTCCAGACGGCGTACTTAACGTCCTGACCGGCCCCGGCGCCGATATTGGTTCGGCGCTTTGCGAGCATCCGGGTGTCGACAAGGTCGCATTCACAGGCGAAACGGAAACGGGTCGCAACATCATCCGCCAGTCGGCTGGAACGATCAAGAAGGTATCGCTTGAGCTCGGTGGCAAGAGCCCGAACATCGTCTTCGACGACGCCGACATTGAGGAGGCGGTAAACGGTTCGCTGTTCGCTGTCTTCACTAACGCAGGTCAGCGATGCACCGCCCGAACCCGACTGTTCCTGCACGAGTCCATCCACGACCGATTCATGGCCGACTTCGTCGCGAAGACGGCACAGATTCGGATTGGCGATCCGCTCAACTGGGACACGCAGATGGGGCCGGTCATCTCAAGCGCACAGTGCGAGCGGGTGCTGTCCTATGTCGAAAAAGCGCGTCAGGGCGGTGCAGATCTCGCACACGGTGGCCGAAAAGTGACCGAGGATCCGTTCAATGAAGGAAACTTTGTCACGCCAACGGTGTTCGACCACGTAACGAACGACATGACGATCGCCCAGGAGGAAGTCTTCGGCCCTGTTCTGGCGGTCATCCCGTTTAAGAACGATGCTGAAGTCGTCCAGATGGCGAACGACACCATCTACGGGCTTGCAGCGACGATCTGGACGAAAGACATCAAGCGCGCCCATACCCTTGCAGCTAACATCCACGCTGGGAACATCTCGATCAACTATCCGACCGTCAACCCGCCGGAAGCGCCGTTCGGCGGCTACAAGCAGTCCGGCACGGGCCGTGAGCTATCACGGCATGCGCTCGATCTCTACACTCAAGTGAAGAATGTCGTCGTCAACCTGAATCCCCAGCCGTTCGACTGGTACGGCAGCTGGCCGAATAAGCCATAAGTGACCGAACGACGGCACCCAGCCCTCGCGATCGCTTCCGGTCACAATGGCCGTCTAAGGGCGCCGTAGCCGAGGATAAACACCGCCGCCACGACCCCCGATCATCTCTAATGATCGGGGTGTCTCTTTCCGTCGAGAGCGGCCACACTTGTAGATTCCGTTGCATCCTGAGTTTCGACAACCAGCCCATCGTACGCAACACGAACGTTTTCAGGCAGTCGGCTATCCAGTTCAGCATGCGACACATCGTGCGACAGATGTGTCAAATAGGCTTGCCGTGGCTTAACCTCGGCGATGATCGCCAGAGCCTCAGGAATCGAAAGATGAACAGGATGAGGTCGATCGCGTAGTGCGTTGATGACGAGGATGTCCGCTCCTCGCATTGTGTCGATGGCAGCTTCGGGAACGACCTTCGCATCGGTCAGGTAGGCAAGCGGTCCGAATCGAAACCCATTCACAGTCCAGCGACCATGACCAACCTGAAACGGCACGATCTCGACACCTGCTGCGACGAACGGGCCGTCGAAGACATGCAAGTTCAGATCCGGCTTGCCACCGAAAAACGGAAAAGGATTCTCGAATGCGTACGAGAACCGGTCGCGAATCAGTCGCGCCGTCAACGTGTCGGCGTGGACGTCGAGCGGAGCCTGGTTGATGTAATTGAAGTTGCGAAGATCGTCGAATCCGGCGACGTGATCTGCATGAGCATGTGTATAAAGAACCGCATCGATTCTGGAAAGATCATTCGCAACCGACTGGAGTCGCAGTTCTGGAGACGTGTCAATCAGTATCGTCTTCCCGTTCGCATCGACGACGGCTGAGGTGCGCGTTCGCTTATCACGCGGGTCGTTCGACGAACAAACTGCACAGTCGCATCCTATAACCGGGATTCCATTGCTGGTGCCGGTTCCGAGAAACGTGATCCGCATACACTCCTGACAACCGTTGAAAGCTGACACATCTCCTGAAGACGAATCCCGCCAGACGATGAAGTATAAGGGTGGTCTCATCAGGGGTGCAGCAAGCGCAATCCCGACGTTCACAAGAAAGACGGTACCAATTGGGTACTCTAACGGGATTGTCGCGTTTACCAGTGTCGATATCATGTGTAGTAGCCGTTGCGTAAGGTCGCATCGCTTCAGCCGACATTGGGCAATTGAGTCCAATGCGATCCGATATTGAATGCCCGCGCGGACGCAGAGGAATCGACACGGCATGAATACAGAACACCCAAAGATCAGCTTCCTGCCAACTGCAGATGCCGACCGCATCTTCAGTAAGGATGATGACGTTGGGCTTGATCCACTGCCATTTCCGATTGCGATCAACCGGGTTGCCCACGAGGTGAGTTCCAACGCCTCGCTCGAGCAGGTTCTCCAGGAAATCATCGTCTCCGCGAGTCGAGCGGTCGACGCCGAGATCGGCCTGATTCGATCGATATCAATAGACGGCGCAAACTTTGTCGTGGTGTCGGCGACAGGTCCGGCGCCTCTCTCAATCGGTGGGCTGATTGGTTCGTATTCCGTCATCACCGACGACATCACTCATTCGACACCCGGAAGCACGGTCGCCATCGATCTGCGTTCTGAAACGCAGGCGGCACGTCTTCCGTCGAACGAGCGTTGGGACTTCGAGCATATCGGCAGCCGATTCCTGTTGATCGTGCCGTTGTTCGCTCGCGGGCAACTCGTTGGTCGTCTCGATCTCGTCCGAACCGCTAGCAGCCCATTTTCGACAGAATCGCGCAACCTTATCCTTCCCTTCGCGGCGTATGCAGCCAGCGCACTGCTCGATCAGGTGTATAGCCGGGCATCCGCAGAAAGCCAGGTCTTTCAAACGGTCATCCGCCTTCATGAGTCAGTTGAGCAACTCGCCGACCCTGAGACGATCCTTCAGGCAGTCGTTGAACTGATCGTGCGTGAGCCGGGTTGTGCCCGTTGTTACGCGATGCTCTGGAACGCCGAACGTGGAGAGTTCGTGCCTACGGCCGTTGCCGGCCTCGAGCCTCATCTCGTCGATATCCTGAAGTTGATCTCACTCTCACCACAGGTCGTTCCTGCGTTCGACCAGATGGTCCATAGTAGCAAGCCGCTCGTCATCGCCGACGCGACGAAGTCAACGCTGTTACCAGCCTCGCTCGTTCGCGCACTGGGAATCCGCGCCGCGATGATCGTCCCACTCCGTGGCAGACGACACCAGACGACAGGCGTCCTGCTGCTCGACCAGAACGAAGAAGACATCTACTTCACAGAGGCTCAGGTCTCGACGATGGCTGGCATGGCCCAGCACCTGTCGACACTGATCGAGAATGCGATTCTCTTCGATGAGATTCGCGGAAATTCCGACAGCATGTCGATCATCAACGAGATCGCGATCCAGATGGCGATGCTGACTGACGAGGACAGCCTGTTCCGTCATCTGTACTACCAGGTCGCCTCAGTACTGGATGCCGGTCGTTTTGCGATGGCGCTCCTGACGTCTGATCGTCGAGCAATCGAAGTCCGGACGGCGATCGACGGCGTCGTTTCTCCTGGGCCGACAAAGATGGCGCTTGGGACCGATCCTTTATCCAGCGTTGCTGCCAGTGGACGGACCGAATTGGTCGGCATTCGTAGCGGTGCAGACACGCGCGAGTGGCTGCCTGGAGTCATTCCAGAGGAGCTACCACACTCGCATCTCACCGTTCCTGTCACCGTCGGTCGCAACGTCATCGGCGCACTCTCGATCCAGTCTCCGTTTCGGAACGCATACAGCCCCCGTGATCGAGAATTACTCCAGGCCGTAGCCCTCCATACCGGCATCGCGATCGAGAACGCCCGGTTGTATCGCATCGTTCAATCACGAGGGGATCGTCGCGCGGCAGTGCTCGACGAGGTCATGCAGCGACAGGAACTGGAACGCAAAGAGCTGGTCGACGACATCCACGACCACACCTTGCAGACGCTCGCAGCCTGCCTCTATCGCCTCGATCAGGCTCAATCAACGGTATCGACGCTGAGCGAACATGAAGGCGCGCTCATTCAAATCAACAATGTCCGCGAGAGTTTGTCTGAGAACATCGACCGGTTGCGGCGTCGAATCTTCGAGTTACGACCTGCGACCCTCGATCGACTCGGACTCGAGCCAGCGCTCCGTGAACTGCTGAGCGGCATCGCTGACGCACACGGCCTGATGGCAGATCTGGACTCGGACCTCTCATCACGCCTGATCCCCGAGCAGGAAACGCTGGTGTACCGGCTGGTCCAGGAAGCACTTGACTACATCATCGCCCGTGACGGGGTCACCTCGATCGATGTATCGCTCCGTGAACATGGTCAAAACGTCGTCATCGCGATTCATGACGATGCGACCTATGCCGCGGATCAACGCGACGACGAAGGCGACCTGTCTGATATTGCCTTGCTTGCTCTCATCGAGCGTGCGGACCTCGCTGGAGGTCATTTACGCGTCGCGCGCCGTGCGTCCGGCGGATCGATGATGGAGATCACTGTCCCTGGCGCCGTTCGCTCTGAACTGTCCCCACAGGCTGGCAATTCCGGTACATTCGAGGACAGGGGTCACGATGCAGGTCACTAACCAGCATCCCGTTGTTCAGGCTCCTCGGGTCCGCGGAGAAACCGCTGCCCTCGATCGGATGCTTCGCAACTCACTGGCAAGCTTTCCGTTTGATCTCCAAAGCCGACTCGTTGACGCTCGCAGTGTCCAGGATGTATATGAAATTGGCGTCGCGATGCTTGCCCGTATTCCTGGCACTGTCGGAGTTCGGATCTTTCAACGCGACGATCGCGGTGAATTGATCGTCGTCCACGCCTGGCATTCCCCACTCGCGAAGTCGTCTACCGTCACGAATGATGACCTTGCCCAGGTGACGCACAAGCGCTGGATCGAGACGCATGGTGTTGGTCGCAATCTGAACGAGTTCGCACGGCCATTTGCCGACCCGCAACATCAAGCGTGGCTCGTCGTGCCGATGCTCTTTGGGGACGAACTTATCGGAGCAATTGCTGCCGAACGACGGGACGGTCAATCATTTACGTACGCGCCGGAAGACATCGTCGCATTCGCTGCGGCTGCTGCAGGAATGGCCTGGGGCATTCAAACGATCTTCCTGCGTGACCGAACGGATGTCGTCAACCAGCAGGAGGTACGCGACGATCTAATCGCTCAGGAACGACGAGAGGTTGGCCGTGAGTTACACGACAACGTC
>JBGSWU010000207.1:0-3461 GCA_041751795.1 Thermomicrobiales bacterium | reverse complement strand
AGCCTCGGCCCACGCGCGGTGCGAACCGTCTTCGCGTAGAGCGTGATCATCGGCAGCGCCGGGGGCAACATCATCGCCGCCATCATCAGCGTCCACATCACTACGAACGCCAGCAGTGACATACCCATCGTGCCCGGCATGACGTCCATGTCCTGCGCCCAGATTACGGTTCCGAGCCAGGCAAAGCCGGCGACGATCAGAATCGCGGTAGTCGGGCCGGTCAGTTCTCGACCGCGGCCCAACGCCCCGGCGGTCATGCTCCGGACCAGGTGAACGGCGCCGAGAAGCCACTGGTGTTCGTTCCGTCGAACTCGATCCCGAAGGCGGCGATCTTCGAGTGAGTCGCTGGCGCGACAGTCAGCGTCGAAGCTGCAGGGTGTGGGATATTGGTCATCCGCACCGGCTCATCGAATGGTTCGTTCACCATGTCGGTCACTTCAACATCGATCGTGTCACCGAAGCGGGCGCGGTGCTGACGCCCCTCATCCTGGTAGACGATTGGCACCGACTGGACGCCGAGGATCTCTCCAATGACCGGCGCGAGCATCGCTGGGGCGCCTCCCCGTTCTCCGCTGAGCACCTGCCCGATCTTACCGGCCTGATCTTCGCTCGCCCGGTCATCGAGCAGAATGCCGACTCGCCAGTTTCCATCGCCCATCATCTTCGGCGCATCGAGGATCATCCCGAACGACAAATCACCGACATCGACACCGTCGATCTCACCGCGATCGATGTGGAAAGCGAGCAGCGCGTTGCAGCGTTCGTGCGTGGCAGGCAGCTTGAGCCACGACCAGGTGCAGGGGCAGGGAGCGTCGCAGTTACAATTCTCGAAGTAGGTGCCCTCTAAGGACCAACTCATGAATCGCCCCTCTCATTAAAATGTAAGTGCGTTGCGCGTAGTCTAGCAATAGTCACGTAATTTGTAAAGATTGTGTCGCAGATTGCTATTCTAGTATGTCTTAGTATTCTTTTCAGCAGATAGAACAATGTATTCGCGAGCGAAATTGACTCCAATCACGAGGCATATGGTGTATCGCTCATAGATCGCACGTATCGTGTGCAACTACAGGTACGAGTTGGATAGTCAGATCGATCTATCCTGGTGGGGGGGGTATTCCTGCAAACACGGAGCGTCCATTGGTATCCGGCAGTAGCCTAAAACCACGCTGATCCATCGATAACCGGGATTCGGGGCAAGACGCGATCGGGGCGTCGGCAGCGGCGATATTGCCGCAGACGTATCCGCATCTCTGGCCGTCAGGCACGTGACGACGGGACGGAACCACACTACTTCAAGCGGCGTTTCCTGTAGCAGGACTATTATGCGCACCGTCCAAACGATTCGCGCTGTCGTCGCTGAGTGAAGTAGAGCATCGTCGTGAACACGTTTACGCTCATTCGCGCCACGGCCATCCTGATTCTGGTTGGAACAAGCCTGCTCGCTGCCTGTGGCGAGCCATCCGACACCCCGGAACCGACAGAACCTCCGTCAGCGGCTGCGTCGCCAGAAGTGGCCAGTCCATCACCGACAATAGCCGAGCGGTCTGACACGCCAGCAACGCCGGGCGCATCCCAGGCAACGTTGAGCGCGCCAATTGTCGTTCCGCTCGATCCCGATGGCGGCGAGCAATACCGGCTCTACCTGATCGACACAGACGGCTCAGCCCCACGTCGACTGACTCCAGAGAACTCGGAGATCATCGGCGCCGAATCAGCGCCTGTCTGGTCGCCAGATGGGCAGCGGATCGTGTTCGTCGGCTACGTTGGTGATGGGGTCGATCTGTTTACGATCAACGCGGATGGCAGCGATCTTCGCAATCTGACCAACGTTGGAGAGCACGTTATTCAGCCAGAATGGTCACCGGACGGCGCGCAGATTGTCTACATCCGCACGAGTGCCGACAGCAGCGACATCTACGTAATGGACGCTGATGGTGCCAACAATCGCCGACTGACAAACGGCATAGGGCCCGATGGTTCCAGCAAAGACCGAATAACGCCGGATACCGGGAACGAAAGCGAGCCTGTCTGGTCGCCAGACGGCAGCTGGATCGCGTACCTCCGAGTTATATTCGTTCCAGAGGACGACATGACTCCCGACCCTGCGGCCACACCAGCTACTGAAGATACCAACTCCGGAGTTGGCTCTCGTGCCGCCGAGGGCGAGTTTGAGACATCAATCTGCCTGATGCGTCCCGATGGAAGCGATCAGCGGGTGCTCACGACTGTGCACTTCGCGGCAGGGTTGCAGTGGTCACCGGATGGGCGGCACCTGGCATTCAGCACATACGGCACGTTCTATGACAATCAACATGCTCAGGTCATTGCCACAGATGGCTCCGGTCAGCGCACAATCGACAACGGCACGGTGGAGACGTCGTTGCCGCGATGGGCGCCGGACGGCTCAAGCATCAGCCTGGTCTCGACGGATCCGGGCGGGTCCGATTTGTCAATCGTCATCATGGATGCCGATGGCACCGATGCGCATTCCATCTCACAGATCGCTGGCTGGCACGCCTGGTCGCCGGACGGGAGCCAAATACTCATCACGCAGGAGCGCATCACGGTCGACGGCAGCGCCACTGGTCGCGCGATGCTGTATCTGGTCGATGTACGTGACGCAAATCAGCCGCCGGTTCTACTACTCGACGACGTGGCGATCGGTGGATATCCAGCCTGGCGGCCGATTCCCTGATCCCAACTGTACTGCCCTCTGCGTGCCGTTCAATTCTGCATGCCTGCGGCTTGTGCTTGTGTTACGGTGCGATGGTACCGAGTCATTCTTATGCAACACGCAACTGACGGGGGTAGGCGATCGGTCGAGGTGTGTCGAGCCGCGGCGTGAGAGTGCGCGACAACCAATGTTTCGCTTGATGGGTAGGGTGTGGCTGAGTCAGCCAGCATACGGAAAGAAGTAATGAGCGATGATGAACCCCTGGAACGAGTTCAAGGCCTTTGCCTTCAAAGGTAACCTGATTGATCTGGCGATCGCGTTCGTGCTGGGAGTGGCCTTTACAGCCGTGGTGACATCCCTGGTCAACGATATCTTCATGCCGATCATCGGCGCTATTGTCAGTGACAAGAGCTTCGCGAATCTCACCTTCGAGATCGGTGGAGCGGATGTCCTCTATGGTAATTTCCTGACGACCATCGTCTATTTCCTGCTTGTCGCCTGGGTGCTCTTCCTGATCATTCGCGGCGTCAACCGCATGCAACGGCCAGCAGCCGAAGTGTCACCAGCCACACGCGAATGCCCATATTGCCTCTCGTCAATCCAACGCCTTGCCAGCCGCTGCCCGAACTGCACATCGGAGCTCCAGCCAGCGGCAGTGTAGACGTAGGTCAAACACAGCCACAACTACACGTCGTGGACGATTCGATGCTGCCGGCCATTCCATGGTGGCAAGTATTGTGTAACTAACTCCCGCTCAACTGGCTTTCGAGCGTCAGTAGAGTAAAAG
>JBGSWU010000206.1:0-3731 GCA_041751795.1 Thermomicrobiales bacterium | reverse complement strand
TTCGGGATGACTGGCTTTGGGTTCGCACTCGTCAGCGTTCCACCATTGCTCCTGATTTACGAACCTGAAACCGTCGTCGCGCTCACGATCGGCGCATCGCTTCTGACGAGTGTGGTTGTCGTGCTCAGTGCCCGACGGGCACTGGACCTGAAACTCATCCTGACGATGCTTCCTGGGGCCATCGTCGGACTGCTGCTCGGTGCCAGCATGCTGTCGTTCGTCGATCCGACGATTCTGAAGATCGTTGCAGGCGCACTTGTCGCGGGATACTCGATCATGCTCCTGCGCGGGTTTCAACCCACCGGTCTCGACGGTGCATTGCCCGCGACACTTGCTGGCGCGGCAAGCGGAGCCCTGGCGACGTCAACGGGACTCTCCGGACCACCGGTCGTCATCCTCTTATCAGCCAGGCAGCTCACCAATGATGCCTTCCGGGTTACGATCTCCGGTTACTTCGTCGCGATCAACATCTTCGGACTGCTCGTCCTACTTTCCGGCGGAGCGATTGGTGAATCAGAGATTGTCACCTCAATCGCACTGACCCCCGCCGCTGCAATCGGCACGGTGATCGGGAACCGGTTGATTCGCCGGTTCACTGCTGCCGGGTTCCGCAAGCTAACGCTCGGGTTGCTGTTGCTCACTGGCGTCATGGGCATCGGAACAGCAGTCGTCGCTCTGGCGTGATTCGCCTGCGGCGGATTGCCGAACGACAACAAAGCGGCGATAGTTCACGACGTGACAATCAGCACAGGAAGGATTCGACGTGACACAGAGCGAGCAGGGGCAGGGATTCGACAACACTGGGCGCATTGGACCGCTTCAAGAGCTGCTGGATCGATTCATATCCGAGGGACAGCTCAACGGCACAGCTGTCGCGGTCGCCCAGGGTGGCGAACAGGTGGCCGAATTGTACGCCGGTGAAGCAGCACCAGGACGCGCCGCAGGAACCGACACGCTCTGGCCGCTAGCGTCGATTTCCAAGGTCTACACCGCTGCGGTCGTCATGGCGCTCGTTGAGCGCGGGCTGCTGACGCTGTCGATGACGGTTCGAAGCGTCCTGCCTGAGTTCGATGGTGACGGAAGGGAAAGCGTGAATCTGCGCCACCTCCTCACCCACACGTCGGGCCTTGTCTACGAGTCCCCTGACATGGAGCAGCGGCTCCTCGACCAGGCGACGATCGATGAGATCATCGATGAGGCATACACGTTTCCGTTGTTGTTCACGCCTGGCACGAAACTGTCGTACAGCGACTTCAACTACGCATTGGCTGGCCGGATTGCGGCGGTCGTCACAGGACGATCGTTCCCAGATCTCGTTCGTGAACTCGTCCTCGAGCCAGGCAAACTCGGTGACACATTCATGCCGCCACCGCGCAGCGAGTACTCACGTTTAGCTCACGTCGTCAAGCCGCTGGCCTACAAGACCAAGAGCGACATGTACAACTCTGCATACTCGCTCGATCTGGCGCACCCGGCTTTCGGAACGGTCGCATCCGTTGGCGACCTGCTACGTTTTGGCTTGCTGTTCGTGCGAAACGGCTCCAACCAGATCGTCTCCGACGCAACGATCACGGCGATGACGACCGATCAGACCGGCGGCTACACGGCAGGGACCGTGTTCGGCAACGAACCAGAAATCCCGCGCCCGTGGGGACTTGGCTTCATGGTCAAAGGCGCGACCGGCTTCGGCGGCGACCTGTTGTCTCCTGCCTCATTCGGGCATGGCGGCGCAAGCGGGTGTCTTCTTCAGGTCGATCCCGTAAACGACATCGCGATCGCATACGTGTCCAACAAGCATGCCCGCACCGGTCGCGAACCGTTCACCAAACGCCAGATGAGCGTGTGCAATGTCGTAGCGGCGGCGTTGACGAGACGTGGAAACTGACCGTCAAGTTAGCGTCGTTGATACGGCTTACGAGACGACAATTGCGTGAGTCTGCGAGATCTATCGTGGTGGCAAGGTGGCTCGGACCGGTGATGATCGCGATCGCCCAGTCAGCAATTCGAGTCGAGCGTAAGGTCGTGTCATCAAGTTAATCTCGAAGCAGACACACAAATTTTTCGCCGCTACTAGAACTCATGGAACACGAACGAAATCGAACTGCTCGACAGCGTTCTGTCCTCCGATGTCATTGACGACACCACCAGTCCCAACCAGCCCGCCGGGCGGGAAGGGCTTCACGCGTTCTAACGCAGACTCAACCACAACATACTTGACGCGTGACTAGAGATCAGGTGTCAAGTACGCAACGCCGCGGGGAGTGTTGTCTGGGTCGCCACGGCTCCGACAACGATGTGTCAAGAATGTGATTGCTCTGTTTGTCAAAGCATCGAAGGCATCTACAACGTCGGTACGCTGGTTCGCCATCGGCGTCGGAGGATCGGCACGCCGTTGACCTGGCGTGCGGCGGTCTTTGGACGTACGGAGCGGTGCACCCCAGTGTCCTGCAGTCGTCACCGTGGTGATATCCGTCTACCGACTCGTGGTGTTCCGCGGTGTGATGGATTATCCGGCTTAGATCATCTCATCGGTGGCTGTCGTCATTGTTACCGCGTCCGTGACAACATGACGGGCAATTGGGTCAACCTCTTCGCAACCATTAAAGCGGATTGCAGAAACGTTGCTTCGAACGCGTTGCGCGTCGGCAGACCAGTAGGGGCGGGTCATGGCGACCAACGATCGAGCCAGATCGCACAACAGACCCGCCCGAGTCCCCACCCAAACCACGCCACTCTGGCAGATTGAGTCAGTCCATCTGCAAACCGCTCTAAGCGGATTCGCATAAGTTATTGACCAGGCGGATGCCGGGCGGATGGTCGGCGTGGAAGCACGCTTCGAGCCGATCGAGGATGCCGCTGGCAGTGGTCTGCAAACCCGCGACATCGTTCCAGAAGCGATGACAGGCCAGCTTGTGCTTGAGAACGCGCCAGACCCGCTCCATCAGGTTCAGGTTCGGCGTGTAGACCGGTAACCACAGCGGCGTGACGCGTCCACCCTGTTCCACCCACCAGGCACGGACGATGGGCGACCGGTGATAGCTGACATTGTCCATCACCAGCACCAGGTGTTCGTCTGGCCAGGTCTGGGCGATGTGCTCGAGGAACGCGGCAAAAGCCTCACCACCTTTGCGCGGCTGGAGTTGCCAGAGAACCTGGCCGGAGCCATAGTCCACGGCGCCGAACACGGCTCGGCGCTGATCCGCGCCAGCGGCCGGGACGCTCATGGGAATGCCCCGGCGTTGCCAGACCTGGACCAGGTGGGGATGGGTGTGGAGATCGCACTCATCCACGTAGACCAAGCGGAATCCAGCCCCGGCAGCAGCCCCCTTTTTTGCAGTTCGGCGAGTACATGCTTGGTGGACGTCACAGCGTCGGCATCCTGCCGATGCGTCAGATCATGTCGGGGACGGCGGTAGCGATAGTCCAGTCGGTGCAAGGCGCGGTAGACGGTGGCCGGACTGACCTGATAGCCGTGTCGTCCCAATAGATCGGTCAGATCCGCCACCGTCCAGGTCGTGACCGGATAGTCGTAGTCAAGCGGCGAGGCGGCCAGCGCGGTTTCCAGCAGCGCCTGGGCCGTGGCGTCCAGTTTGCGGGGTCGTCCCACGCGCGGGTGATCGACCAAGCCATCCCGACCATCGGCCAGGAACCGCTGCGCCCACCGCCGCAGGCTCGTGCGCGAACAACCGATGAGCGTGGCGGCGCGGGTGACCGAGAGACCACCGGCCACC
>JBGSWU010000205.1:0-18392 GCA_041751795.1 Thermomicrobiales bacterium | reverse complement strand
AACGTGATTGGTTTTTGTGGGCGCTCGATGACGTACAGCAGGCGCTCCGGCTTTACTCGCACCCCAGTCATCCCGAGTACTACTCGGACCACAGCCTTCAGGCTCGTCTCACGTTGCTGAATCGCCCCTCCTGGCAATTGCAGATTTCCAAACGCCGACTGAACCAGGATTTCACCGTCGCCTCCGAATTCCGGAGTTAGCGGGACGATGGCCACCACCTCGGTACTGTCGCCACTGGTCCCAGGTTTCGTAGCTGGAACATCCCAATCGTCGATCACTGCATGCCTCGTTCCTTGGTTTTGACTACGACCATCTTTCACGGTGGACGAAATCGTCAAATGTCCGTCGTCCACGCTTGAGTGATGGAGACGGGATGTCGGAGTCTGGATAGCCAATTGGGATGACGCCAACTGGCGTGACATCGTCGGGAATGCCGATCAGTGCTTTCAACGCCGGTGTGTCGATAATTCCGGCGTACCCTGCCGTCAACCCCGCATCGACAACACCGAGTAGCAGCACCATGACGGAACAGCCGATGTCGACGTACCAGAATGGGACCGGCCAGACGATTTCAGTGCCGTCTTTCTGTAATTTATCTGATTCCTGATAGCGCTGGTGGTAGGCTGCCTCGCTGACGCACGCGATGGCCTGCACGGGAGCTTCCGATATCCATGGGTGACCGAAGGCGGTTCCGCCACTCTCCGCCTCGCCACAGGTTCGAGCTACCGCTTTGCGAAGTGCTGGGTCAGTGACAACAACGAAGGACTGGCCCTGGGTATATCCCGCACTTGGAGCACGCTGCGCTAGTCGCATGAGGTTATCAACAACGTCTGGGTCAATCGGGTCCGGCTTAAAGTGACGGACCATTCGTCGCTTCCGGACGACATCTACGAACTCCATGATGGCTCCGTTCCACTGATCGCCTCATGGCCGATTATGCCTGCGGCAGGCGCGACGATACCCCGCAACACGTCGCTGAGGCAAGGCGACGACGACGTCGTCGGTTGACGTGAACAGGTGATGCTACGGATAATCGATACGCGGTCGCCTGCCGGCGGCCGCTTTGACTGACCAGGGATCGGAACCATGTCATGACCGAACTCTTGTATCTCGACGATTCGTACCAGCGGACATTCGAAGCTACCGTCGTCGAGGTCGTAAACGGCGAGGCAATTGTGCTCGATCAGACTGCGTTTTACGCGACAGGCGGTGGACAACCGCACGATCTGGGTTCGCTCACCGATGGTTCCCGGCAGTGGCAGGTCACGACGGTCGTGAAGCGCAACGGAGCAGTGCTGCACAGTATCGCGGAAAACATTGAACGGCTTCATGCTGGTTCTCAAATACGCTGTGAGATCGACTGGGAGCGTCGTTACCGCTTGATGCGGACGCATACGGCATTGCATGTCCTATGTGGTGTCGTGTTCCGTGAGTATGGCGCTCAGGTCACTGGCGGCAACATGGACGTGGACAAGGCCCGGATGGATTTCGAGATGGAAGACCTCGATCCATCGCGTGTTTCCAGGATCGAACAGATCTCCAACGATGTGATTCGTAGCAATCGTGCTGTCCGTTGGCGAACGCTTCCGCGGGACGAGGCATTTCAAATCCCGGATCTGATTCGAACGAAGATCAATCTCCTTCCTGCGAACATCAGTCAGGTTCGTATTGTTGAAATCGAGGGACTTGACCTCCAGGCGGATGGTGGCACCCATGTCCGCAACACAGCTGAGGTCGGAGGAATACGTGTTATCGGCACGCGCTCGAAAGGGCGTATTAACAAGCGGTTGGAGATCGAGCTCATCGATGCTACCGCGGAATCGGAGGCATCGCCGTGAGCCGAAACTGGAACGCACTACTCTCGAGGCGCTCGCCCAACCTGCATGGTTGGGTCAAGATGGACGTGAACCAGATCTTCGAGACCCCAGGAGTCATTTATTTCGGAGACGGCGCGCCCGCCAGGGAACAATGGCCAGTCGAACGGCTCCGTCAGGCACACGCCGATGCTTGGGAGGAGGCGTACGACATCCTCTCGTACGGCGAGTCTCTCGGACACGAACCGCTCCGAATGACGATTGCCGAACGTATGGCGGCACGAGGTTCCGTTGTTGATCCGAAACTGATCCTCGTGACCAACGGTTCACAACAGGGGCTTGACCTGATTTCCCGCGCACTATTTGATCCTGGGGATGTCGTCGTCGTCGAGGGCCCAACCTACTTCGGAGCGCTCCAAGCGTTCGATGCGTACGAGGTGAGCTATCGCGTTGCTCCGATGGACGAGCACGGCATGATTCCAGAATCACTGGAGCCGTTGCTATTCGACGATCCGCGACCAAAGGCGATTTACACAGTCCCAACGTTTCAGAACCCAACCGGTGTGACGCTACCGGCTGAACGGCGCACGAGGATTCTTGACATGGCGCGCTCGGCAAATGTGGCGATTATCGAGGACGATCCCTACGGGGAGATCTACTTCACGCCAGAGCCGGTCCCGCCCTTGCGGGCACTCGATCCAGAGGTGATCTATCTCGGAACGTTCTCAAAGACGCTCGCTCCGGCCCTGCGGATGGGCTGGATGGCAGTGCCGCCTGAACTATTTCAACTGGTGGCGCACTCGAAAGAAGCGATCGACATCATGTCCGATCGGTTTGTTCAGCGTGCTGTGGTTAGTGCGTCAGCGGACGGATGGTTGGACGCCCAACTTGAGGGCGCACGGTCGTTTTATCGTCAGCAGCGCGATTTCCTGCTGAACGCACTCCATCGTGAAATGCCTGAAGGAGTTACTTGGACGGTTCCAGACGGTGGTTTCTTCAACTGGGTTACCCTTCCTGAAACCGCAACAGCGGAAGACTTGCTACCCGTCGCGCTGCGTCACAAGGTTGGCTTTTTGCCAGGTTCGTGCTTTTATCCGGAACCCGAGCCTCAGCGTAGCTTCCGACTCAGTTACCCGACAATGGCGAAGGAGACGATCGACGAAGGATCGTCACGTCTCGGTAGCGCAATCCGGGAACTCCTCGGATAGCACGCAGATTCCTTGTTCGATACTCGGTGGGACTCAAAACAACCGCCCAGGCAGCTGCCTGGGCGGTTATTCCTTCTTCGTCGATCAGCTTACGGATATTGTCACTGGCAACATCGACTTGATCGTTTCAGCAAGGCGGGCAATGCCGGTGTCAATTTCTGCCGTCGATACGTTGGAGAATGACAATCGGAGAGAACGGCGGCCTGAGCCGTCCGAATAGAACGATGGGCCAGGGATATAGTCGACGAGGTTCTCACGTGCTTTGGAAACCATGTCGACCGCGTCAACGCCTTCCGGCAGGGTGACCCAGATGAAGAAACCGCCTTTAGGTTTTGTCCAGGTGGTGCCTTCCGGCATCTCACGTCCGAGCACTGCCAGCATGTGCTCGCACTTGGCGCGGTAGATGTCTCTCAACTGTCCGATGTGCTCGGCGTGTTTGCCAGTCTGAATGAACCATTCGGCAAGGGCTGCAGTGAACGTATTCCGAAGGCTGTCGGTGCGTCCACGTGAAAGCACTGCAATGATGTCTGGTGGGCCCACGCACCATCCGAGCCGTAGGCCCGCCGCGATCGTTTTCGACAGGGTCCCGAAGAGCAGAACCGAATCCTTCTGGGACAGACTGAACATCGTTGGCTTTTCTTCGCCTTCGAAACGCAGATCGATATAGGCATCGTCTTCGAGGATCAGCAGTCCTCGCTCGTCGGCAAGCTTCGCGAGTGCTTTTCGCCGATCAACTGTCAGTTCAACGCCGGTCGGGTTCTGAAACGTTGGGATCGTGTAGAGAAACTTCGCTGATTTACCCTCGGCTGCGAGTTTGTCGAGTGCAGCCACGACGCCAGCCGGGTCGATGCCCTGATCGTCCACGGCAACACCGATGACTTCGGCACCAGCAAGCCGGAACATGCCGGTCGCGCCCATCCAGGCTGGAGCGTCGGCAAGAACGACATCACCAGCATCGACGAGCATATCGACAACGAGTCCAAGTCCAGCAGCAGCGCCAGTAGACAGTAGTACCTGCTCAGGTTCAACGTCGATGTTGTAGTCGTGTTTCAACTTCTCGGCCAATGCGACCGCAAGACCATCTGGCCCGACAGGGTTGGCGTAAGACAGCGTTTCTCGTCGGTTCTGCTCCGCGAGGTACGCAGCAGCATCGGCCATGTCCTCAAGCGGCAAGGATCCAGCGTCTGGGTCGCCATACACGAACGAGATCATCCCTGCCTGCGCCGTTCTTGATGGGCGCGACATATTTGCAGCGATCTGCCCCCGACGCGACCAGCGCCTGTCCCATCTGGAATCCATTCGAGTTTCCCTCCCGGGCTGTCAAGCTAGCAAACACACGATCTGAGTCGATTTTAACCCGCGAAGAGTGGGTCCGAAGATCTAGAGTGAACCGATCTGCGAGTATCCGACAATCAGCAGTCGACAGTCGACTAAACAAACAACGTCCTTCGGCGTCCTGAACCTTGATCAAGGACACCTGCGTTTACGTCTTTATGAGTGCCTGTACCTGCGGCATCGAGACGGTTCTACGTCCCAATCTCGGCAGGCTCGGAAACTTCAGCGTCACTGCGCCCGTTCTTGCTACCCGACTTGCCGCGCTTCTTTGGGCTAGGCAGTTCTTTGAAGATGTCGATCAATGCACGGCGCAGTTCGATCGAACTCGACATTAACTCCTGTTGAATGTCGTCGGGGATACCGCGTGCATCTAAGATTTCCCGAAACTCGGCGTCTCGTTTGGTAACCTCCGACTCGAGTCGGACAAACTCATCGACATCAGCTCCAAGAACGTGGGCGATGTCGGATAGAACCTGGAAACTTGGAAGTGTCTGGCCACGCTCGAGCCGGCTCAGGTGAGAAGCAGAGATTCCAGCCTGAGAAGCGAGGTCATCGAGTGTGAGTCCATTCATTCGGCGGAGTCGTCGGATCGCTGGACCAATTCGCTGTCGTTGGACAATGGGCCGTTGGATCATTTCCGTCCTCTTTCTAAGGAATGCGGAGTCACACGAGTAGCCGATGACCACTCCCGTGGCGGAGGAGCGTCAATGTCACCCCCGGCAACGATTAGATAATCAGCAGCGCTGTTTTGCGTTGCTTGAGCCTCACGATGCGAAGGGTTCTATAGGTTATACCGTGACATCACGCATTTTGGGAAGAGGGAAATGATTAAGACACAGCCGGATCCTATAGGAAAATCAGGTTCCGACGACGCGTCGACTGCTTCTACGGCTGTTGTCCAACATGATCAAAGTTCCATGCTGCGGATGGTTCATTCATCGCACTTGGCACAACATGTTGTAAGCCATCGATGAAAGTCGCTCTGGTTACTCCGAGCATCACATTCGGGGGAGGAGTTGAAACTCCGGTTGTCAGCCTGTTTGTCGAACAAATGTCAACGGAAATCGATCTGCACGTCTTCGCAATCCATTATCCGTCGGGCACCGGATCGGTACGCCAAGATGACTTCACCCTGCATTTTGCTGACCGTGCCAGCGATCGCTTTGCATATCGTTTGGCGGGAACGCTTGAACACATCAGGCGAGAACATGCGCGAAAACCGTTCGATCTGTTACACGCGCTCTGGCTGCACGAGCCCGGAACAATCGCCGTCGCAACGGGGGCGATGTTGGGCATTCCTGTGATCGCGAGTGTCGGCGGAGCCGAGGTCGTTGCGATTCCGGATATTGAGTATGGCGCGCTTCGTCTATCCCGTGGCCGATTCATGACTGCCGGTGTATTGCTGCGCGCAACGATGATCACGGCTGGATCGACCTATGCTGTTCGTCGTGCTCAGAACATCGTCCCGCATCGCAACGCCTCGAGGTTTCGTCGGGCTCCGCTGCCCGTTGATGCGAATCGATTTTCCCCAGCAAACCGACGGGGTATCAACAACACCTCCCCTCGACTGTTGCACGCTGCGTCCCTGATTCCGGTGAAGGACCAGGAAACACTCCTCTTGGCGTTTAAGCGGGTGGTCAATTCGATTCCGGGGGCTCAGTTGACAATCGCTGGGGAGGATTCGTTGGGACGTCGCCGTCTGTTGGAGCGACTGTGCGACGAACTCGGTTTGGGAGAATCAGTGAACTTCGTCGGACCCTTACCACACGCTGAGATGGCAACACTGTATCGAGAATCGGATCTCTTTCTCCTGTCCAGCCGGCATGAAAGTCAGGGAATGGTGGTTCTCGAAGCGGCTGCGTCCGGTGTTCCAACTGTCGGTACGAACGTCGGAGTCGTTCCTGATCTTGCTCCAGATGCATCGGTTGCCGTTCGTCCGCAGGATCCAGTCGCGCTTGGTGACGCTGTCATCGATCTCCTCCACGATCCCGCTCGACTAGAGCGCATTGGTCGAAACGCAGTCGCTCGGGTGCATCACGAGTTCGTTGCTCCTGTGGTGCGCGATCATTTCCTCAGCCTCTACCTGGAGACGATCAGAAACCAACGACGATGAAGGTATGCTACGTATCGACGTTCTACCCACCAGATATCCAGACCCCGGATGAGATGCTCGAAGCATGGCCATTGTTACGCTGCCTCCCGCCCGCGTTAGCTGAGGCAGGGAATGACGTCGTCGTCCTCGCGCACGCGGCAACGAGAGCGACGAGATGGGTCGGACCTGTTCGCTTCGAGTTTATCGATCCTGGCGTGGTCAGCCGCTACGCAGCAAGCCTGATTAACTCAGTTAAGCCCCGGCATGGTCCGGCCTACTACGCTCCGGCTACCAGACTGGTGCGGCGTTTGTATCAGGAGCGACCGGATATCGTGCACTTTGCCGGAGTGACGCTCGACCTCCACCTCGCTCTTGTCAGCCGATGTTGTGCCCGGTTGGGCATACCGCTGGTTGTCCATTTTCACGGGGGAGTGCCAGATTCGGGCAGGATGCGTCGAGTCCAGATCCGGAACTCTTCGAGAACCAGTCGATTGCTTGTGACAACATTCGAGCAGGCTGAACCGTGGTTATCTGCGGGTTTGTTCGACGTCGGGGCCGTCATTCAGGTTGTTGAGTCAAGCAGCCCGTTTTCCGCATTGGATCGTGCTGCAGCGCGCGCTGAAACAATGATGAGTGGCGATCCGATCTATCTCTCGGTCGGACGACTCGATGAGATCAAAGATCCGTTAACGATGTTGCGCGGATTCGCTCGGGTTGCGGAAGTACAGCGCGACGCTCGCCTATACATGTATTTTCAGTCGGGCGGTTTGCTCGACGAGATCAGGTCGTTCATCGAAACACGCCCTTTGCTACGAGGTCGTGTCGAATTGCGAGGACAGGCGCCTCAGGATCAGATGGCAACGATCTATTCTTCCGCTGATTTTCTGCTGCAAGCGAGTTTGCGGGAGTGGAGTGGATTGGCAATCATCGAAGCGCTTTCGTGTGGATGCATACCGATCGTTTCCGATATCCCGTCGTTCCGGATGCTGACGGGAGATGGACGCTTTGGGCGACTCTTTCCGATTGGCGATTTCGAGGAATTGGCCAGGTGCGCGATCGGACTTGAAACTCGCGATCGACACGAACTCTCGATCGCCTGTCTAGATCATTTCGAACACAACCTCTCGTTCCCGGCGATGGCGGCGCAGATCAGCGCCGTTTATCGCAACGCGCGGCCAGACACGCGGCACACACGTCTACGCCAGGATGATGCTGACTCTCGCCGCGAGCGACGAGTACAATTGGAACTATGACAACGCGGCGACGATCGACGATAGCAAAGTTGATGACCGAACAGGCACCAACGCGACGCTCATTAGAGCCGCGAGGTTTACTTGTTGCGGTTGCGTTCGGATGTCTTGCGCTCGGGTTTGACCATCTCTGCGACACGTTCAAGAAGAATGGACGCAAGCGTCAGGAAGCATTGAGCGATGGCGCCGCGCACATTGCGACAGCGCTGGCGGTGTCATTACCTGCTGCTCCGTTCGTCCAGGACCGCAAGCGGTTTGTAGCGTTGGCCGCGTTGAGCGCTGTCGCAATCGATCTTGATCACGTCGTGGCGGCTCGGTCGATGAGTTTGATTCCCTGCATGACGATGCCAAATCGACCAGCATCACACAGCATCCTGACAGTCGGTATCGTGAGCTATGCGGTAGAGCGCGTCTGGCCTGGAACCCAAAGCGGTTTGTCAATCGTGCTCGGATTAGGCTCTCATCTCCTCCGAGATCTCGCCACGGGTGGTGCCCCGCTGTTCATTCCACGTCGCATTATCGAAATTCCTCGTCCGCCGGTAGCCTCGATGATGTTCGCTCTCGGTGTTTTTGGCCGCTGGTACGCTCGTCATATGCTGGATCCTCAGCGCCGACGTCGTTCCAATCTGGTCGTGCTCGCCCCGGAGGCCATGCTTGTCAGCTCCCGCGCCATCCGCGCCATCCGCGACCACACTCGCGCTGCCTGATTCGACACCTGTAAACGAGTCGCTGACGCAGCCTGGGGTCGGAGGCGACGTCTTCGCTATCGTCGTGAACTACCGGACCCCCGAACTTACCGTCAGCGCCGTTGAACGTCTGCGGTCGAGCGATCTTGGCGATCGTCTGCTTCGTGTATTCATCGTGGACAACAACTCAGGCGACGACAGCGCTAATCACTTTGCCATCCGGTTCCCTGAGTCCGAAGTTCTCAAGTCCGATCGAAATCTTGGCTTCGCGGGTGGAAACAACCTCGCCATTAGATCGGTGTTGGCGGACCTGAACGAAGATGCCGATCGCGACGACACGTTCGTCTTGCTCGTCAATAGCGATGTCGAGGTAGAACCCGACACCCTGGCCGTCTGCCTCGCATACATGGAAACGCATTCGAACGTCGGAATCGTTGGTCCGAAGGTGGTGCTTCCTGACGGTCGCCTAGATCTTGCTTGCCGACGCGGATTCCCGACGCCAGGCCGCGCGTTCTGGAAGCTCACCGGGCTAGCGAAGCGGTTTCCGCGAAATCCGCGATTCACTGGTTACAATCTGACCCATCTGGACGAAGATCAGATTACGGAAGTTGATTCGGTCATGGGCGCGTTCATGCTCGTGCGTCTTGCTGCGATTGATGCTGCCGGGTTGCTGGACGAGACGTTCTTCATGTACGGCGAAGACATCGACTGGGCATACCGGATCAAGCAGCATGGCTGGAGGGTCTTCTACGTTCCGACGGCACGAGTACGCCATCTCAAAGGCGCAACGACACGACGACAGTCGTATCGGATGATCGTTGAGTTCTATCGAGCGATGTGGTTGTTTCACCGCAAGCACAACGCTGACCGAACATTCATCCTGCTAAACTGGCTTGTCAGCGCGGGGATTGTGATTCGTGGAATTGTGGCCATTGCTGCGAATGCGATGCGTCCAGCGGGTTCGAAGCGAGTATCGTGAGATCCATCCGAAGTGTGACGACTTGTTGTGTTATCAGTGCGTAACCGGCACGAACCAGCGTCGATGGCGTCGAGCCTGATAGTTTCCCACCAAAGGAGGATCCACAGATGGCGAAATCCGGCGCGCCATTGGCGACGACATCGTCGCGTGGTGACGTCATGGATCGTCCGGAAACCCACGATACGCCGCTTGGCGATCACGTACCATCATCTCGTCGCCGCGACGCCACGCGGCATGGATTGTTTGCGATTTTCACAGGCCTCACGCTGTTCGCCTTTGACGCGCTTGCGCTCCTCGCATCGTTCATCAGCGCATACAACCTTCGCGATCTGACTGGCGCGCTCGGTCCAGTTACGCCTCCGCCACGCGATGCCTATCTTCTTCTCGTCGGGCTTGCGACAGCCTCAATTCTCAGCGTCTTCGCACTTGGTGGCATGTATCGACAGCGCCGAACGATCTCGCGGATGGACGAGTTGTATCGGATCGTTTCGCATGTTTCACTCGGACTCATCGTCGCCATCGCTACTGCCTCGCTCGTTCTCGGACAGGAGTTCGTCTACTCGCGTCAGATGCTTGCGTACGGCTGGATATTCGCTGTGGTGGCTGTCACGGTGGGCAGAACCGTCCATGCTGGTGCGATTGGCAGGATGCGCGCTAAAGGAGTTGCCAGCGATCGGTTGTTGATCGTTGGCGCGGGATCAACTGGACGGCTTATTCTCGACAAGATTCGCCGGTCGCCGCAACTCGGGTTCGACGTGGTCGGGTTCGTCCAGCACGATCCTTCCATCGACACTTTACCAGCCGAGCTTGATGGTGTTCCGGTATTAGGGATGTCAACTCAGCTTGGAGAGATCGTCGAAGCTAACGCCATTGATGAAATTATCGTCGCCTTGTCGGGAACCCCACACGAGGAGATTCTCAATCTCGTTTACGCTGTCACCCAACTGCCGGTAGCGATCCGTGTCTATCCGGATTCGTTTCGACTCCTGACGAACGATAGCCTTTCGATCACCGATCTCAATGGACTTCCGACGGTCAGCGTTCGTTCAATCGGGCTGCGACGAATCGATCGGATTATCAAACGTGTGGTTGACATCGTTGTCGGCTCCGTCGTTCTCGTCCTTCTAGCACCGTTGATGTTGGCACTTTCGGTCGTCGTCAAGCTGACGTCACCTGGCCCAGTGTTCTTTGTCCAGGAGCGAGTTGGGCAAGATGGACGCGCGTTTCAGTTGCTGAAGTTCCGTTCGATGCCGGTGAATGCGGAAGCCGAGAGTGGACCCGTCTGGACGCGGTATGACGATGTACGGCCGACGCGACTCGGCCGAATCATGCGGCGGTATTCGCTCGACGAACTTCCGCAGTTTGTTAACGTGCTCCTCGGCGAAATGAGCGTCGTCGGGCCGCGGCCCGAACGTCCATATTTCGTCGAGCAGTTCCGTCACGTTATTCCAGCGTACATGGCACGCCATCACGAAAAGTCGGGCGTAACTGGCTGGGCGCAGGTCAACGGCCTCCGCGGCGACACGTCGATCGAGGAGCGCACCCGGTACGATCTGTACTACGTTGAAAACTGGTCAGTCCTCTTTGATCTTAAGATCATGGTGAAGACCCTCTTCCACATTTTCCGGCGAGATAACAACGCCTACTAGGAAGTCGATCAGACACCTCTCATTTGCCCGCGACGGAGCAGCATTCCGCTCCCGGATTCACCGATGACTCTTCTGTTCTCGTATACGACTTCGCCCCTGCGAATCGTCATCGTGGGCCATCCCGTGACTTCCATTCCGGAGTAGATTGAATGTCCGGCCCTCGAGAACATGTCTTCGTCGCGAATGACCCGCCGCTCGTCCGTGTCCCAGAGAACGAGATCGGCGTCTGAGCCGATTGCGATGGTTCCCTTCCGGGGGTAGAGCCCAAATAGTTTGGCGACGTTGGTCGACGTGAGCGCGACCAACTGTTCGAGGCTGATCGCGCCGCTTCGGACCCCTTCTGAGTAGAGCATCGGGAGCATCGTTTGCAAGTTCTCCATACCTGGTCGGAGATTGCCGACGTGAAGCTCTGGGTCCAATTTGTGCTCGAGGGCCCAGGGGGCGTGGTCGGTGCAGATCGTGTGGATCGCGCCGCTTCTCAATCCGTCCCAGAGAGCGAGGCGATCTGATTCCTCGCGGAGTGGAGGTTGGCCGACATATTTGGCACCGTCGTCGTCAGCGAACCGTTCTCGCGTCAAGTGCAGGTACAGTGGCCGGGTTTCGACGTACACGGGCAGGCCACGCGCTTGTGCATCGCGACAGACGTCCAGTGCGGCAGCCGACGAGAGATGAACGATGTAGACGGGAGCGCCAGTCATCTCGCAAAGGGCAACGGCTCGTTGAGTGGCTACGACCTCTGACACGACTGGGCGACTCTCGGGATAATTCGCGAGCGAGCCGCGTCCGCTCGCCAGAAGTCGTTCGATTGACCATTGGATGATCGGGAAATCCTCGCAGTGGATCATCGTGAGGAGCCCCCGCTGGCCCGCGGCTTCGGTGGCCCTCAGAAATCCACCGACGTTGTCCTCGAACGACTGCATCGACATAAAAAACTTGATATCGGCGTGACCGGCTCCGAGCAGGTCGTCGATCTCGTCGAGAATCTCCTCGCGAGGGTCGTCGATCACTGGGTGAAGGATCACATCCGCAATCGCCTGCTCGGAAACGAGTTTCGCTTCCCGATCGAGTCCGGAACGCATCGACTCCCCACGCCGCAGGAATGTCATATTGCCAACAGTCGTCACACCGCCGGCGAGCGCGGACTGGGACCCGCTCGTAAAATCATCGGACCATTGGACTTCGTCTGGGTCAGTTTCTGGACTCGTGAGGTGTACATGGGCGTCGATTGCTCCGGGAAGCACCAATCGCCCGCTTGCGTCGATCTCTCGATTCCCCGTGAGTTCGCCTCCCAGCTGGACAATGCGCTCTCCGCGTATGCCGATGTCCGCCTGAAACCGCGCCGCTTCTGTGACGATCGTTCCGTTTCGTACGACGATATCAACGTCCATCTGCTCGCCTTTCTGATATCCATCTCCCCGGTGCTTTGTGCATGCTACGGGAAGATGACCGTACCGTCACGATCAATTGCGGTAGCAGGGTAGGTCATCGACAATGGTTGACGAAGCGGAGTGCGAAAGGATGAACCTGATGACAGCAACGCCGAAATTCGACCCCGCGTCCGTTCGAGCATCCGAATTTCCGATGACAAGGATCTGGTCATACCTGAATCATGCGTCAGTTGGTCCGCTGCCGCAGCGAACGATTCGCGCGCTGGACGAGTTCAATCAGGCAATGGCCGTTCCACAGGTCTGGGAAGCTGGTGACCGGGGAGCGCAACTTTGCGCGGTTCGAGGTGCCGTTGCCAGGCTCGCAGGAAGCGCCGCTGAACGAGTGGCGATCGTTTCGTCTGCCGGGCATGGCATCAGTATCTGTGCGGCTGGAATTGACTGGCGGAACGGAGACGAGGTCGTGATCCCCCATTCCGAGTATCCGTCGCTGGCGATTCCATTTCTTGCTCAGGGTGATCTTGGGGTGCGAGTCCGGTGGGCGGCGAAGACCGATGATGGGCGAACCAGCATGGACGCCATTGAGTCGGCGATTACCGCGCGGACGCGTGCCATTGCGATCTCTCACGTCGAGTTTGCCGACGGATACCTCAACGATTTAGCCGAGCTCGGTCAACTGTGTCGCGATCGAGGACTCCTGTTGATCGTCGACGCAACCCAATCTCTCGGAGCCGTTCCGATTAATGTTGATCGTTGGGGTATTCACGCGGTCGTCGCACACGGGTACAAGTGGCTCCACGCTGGCTTCGGCATCGGCGTCGCCGTATTTTCGAGCGAAGGCATGGAGCGAATCAGACCTACGCACGGCGGGAGTGCGTCGGTGTGCGGAAACCCATTCGTTGCTGAACCCATCGTTACTTGGCATCCGACCGCGGAGCGTTTCGAAGCTGGAGCTCAGCCATTTGCACTCATTGCCGGACTCCAAGCCTCGTTGACACTCATTGAAGGCATTGGTCCTGAATGGATTCTCTTGCATGCCCGAGGACTTATCGATCGACTCGTTGGTGGAGTGGTCGACAAAGGTTATCGAGTCAGCAGCAGCCTTGAAAGCAAGCACCGATCTCAGTTTGTAGCGTTGACTAGCGGGACCAGTGACGGGGATTTGCGTGCTCATGTTGCGCTGACTGAGGCTGGAGTCGTTACCGCAATCCGGTCGCACGGAATCCGGGTCGCACCGACCTTCTACAATACCAGCGACGATATCGATCGATTGATCGAGGCATTACCAGAACTAGGGGTGTCCCACACGGCCTAGATCATCGCATCCGCAATCGTGGTGGGTCCCGAAGGAGTGACATGGCGGTTACGACGCAACTGCAACCGACGCTGGATGAAGTCTACGCAGCGCGAGAGCGGCTCCACGGTGTCGCTGTCAGAACGCCGCTGCTGCAACTGCATGGATCCGACTCGATCTGGATTAAGCCCGAGTGTCTACAGCCCGTCGGCAGTTTCAAGATGCGAGGCATCTACAATGCCGTAGCCTCACTGTCGCCTGAAGATCGTGAACGTGGAGTCAGTACCGTCTCATCCGGCAATACGGCCCAGGCTCTATCGTGGGCTGCACGTCGATTTGGCATTCCAGCACGGTCAGTGATGCCACTCACTACGGCAGCCAATAAGGTTGCTGCGACAGAAGCGTATGGCGGGACCGCTGATTTAATGCCGGGCGAGCAGGCATTCGGGTATCTTCGGGCCGGCGGGTACAACGATTTCCCGGATACGTTCATCCATCCGGTGGCTAACCGAGATGTCATCGCGGGGCACGGCAGTATTGGCATCGAGATCGACGAAGATATGCCGGATGTGGATGTTGTCTACGTTCCCATCGGAGGTGGTGGCCTGATCTCTGGTATCGCGAACGTGTTGAAAACGGTACGTCCCAACGTGCGCATCGTCGGTGTTCAACCGAGTGGTTGTACTCCAGTCATCGCTGGCCTGGCGGCCGGGAAGACCGTTGATGTTCCCGTCGACACAATCTGTGATGGTGTCGCCGTTTCCTTCATGTTTCCAGAAATGTATCCGCTTCTCCGAGATCTCGTCGATGACGTCGTCACCGCAACGGATGACGAAGTGCGAACTGCAATCCGACATCTCGCGCTCAAGAACAAAATCGTCGCCGAAGGTGCAGGCTCGCTTGCTGTAGCTGCTGCGATGCGATTGCATCAGTCTGGCCGTGCAATCGCGATCGTCAGCGGCGGAAGTATCGACGCTGATCGGCTGGCTGAGATCGTTGCAATGGGTGCGTGATGAGATGACAGGATCCCAGGCGGGCATACCGGGCATTCCGGGACATAGCCGGGCAAGCGAATCCCTGGACACTACGGTTGTAGCTGCTGTTCTGCCTTCTGACCCGCTTGCGGATTCTCCTGGTCGATGATCTCCTGGCATTCGACGCAGTATTCCGTGAACGGCATGATCTCAAGACGAGCAATAGGAATTGACTTGCCGCAACGGGTACATTTACCGTAGGTGCCCTCGTCCATTCGCTGCAGGGCTTCAGTGATTCCAGTGACACGATCGCGCATTTCCTGCTCGATTGTCATCAGTCGTTCGCGTTCATAGACGTTCGAACCGAGGTCGGCCATGTGATTCGCCGGGACTCCGCCTTCCTGGTCGCCGTCCTGTGCCAATTCTTCTGACTCTTCGTCGAGTTCTCCAATTGACGCGCGACTGGTCCTCAGATCTTCTTCCAGGCGCGTTCGCAGTTTCTTGAATTGCTCATCACGTGTCGGCATCGGTCCCTCGTTTCATCGTTTGTTCGCTAGTGGCCGTAATCATTATCCATCGTCTATCAGATAATGGTCGAAGGCGGTGGCCGGTTCTGACGGCAACCGAGTTAATGCAATGTCCGTGCCGATCAGCAGGTTCACGATCGCCAACGAACTTGAAAGCAACAGATGAAGAATCTGGGAAAGAGGTCAAGAGGGTGAGCGAAACATTGTTTACCGCCGAGGATCGAGACCTGTTGGAGCAGTCAGCGTTCGCGACGCTCGCTCTGTCGCTACCTGATGGTTCGCTTCAGAATTCGATCATGTGGTACCGTGCGGGAAATGAAGACCTGAGGATGATTGCGCCAGAAGCGTCGGCGAAAGCGCGCGCGTTGCGTCAGTCTCCTCGAGTTTCCATCGTCATCAATGTGCCTGGCAATCCGTACGACTATCTCGAGATTCGAGGTCACGCCGACATTGTCGCCGACGATGCTGCCGCGCGTTCTGAACTTCGCAGCATCGCGAAGCGTTACATCGGTGACCGCGCTGACCGCTATGTCGATGCTCTCTCGAATGCGCCACGGGTGATGATTGTGGTCCATCCCGAACGGGTACGGAGACATCGGTCAACTCCACCGGCCGCTCGAGGTGGTTGAAATGTGGAGTCGTCCGATGTGAGCCGCGTCAGATTCCGGCGTGAAAGGCCGAATCGTTGGAGGAAAGTCACGTCATCCTCAATATCGCCGTTGCGTTGGCTGCGGCATTTGCTGTGGGTGTCGTCGCCCGCCGAGTTGGTCTTCCCGTTATCGTCGGCTACGTCGTGGCAGGGCTCATTCTCGGACCGTCGACTCCCGGATATGACGCTGACCTGGAGTCGGTCCGACTACTTGCCGAACTCGGCGTCGCCTTCCTGATGTTCTCGCTCGGTGTGGAGTTCTCGCTCAAGGAACTCCTCGAAGTCCGGCGCATTGCACTAGGTGCCGGATCAGTGCAGGTGGGACTGACGACACTGTTCGGGCTCACCATCGCATTCTTCCTCAACTGGTCATGGTCTCAGTCCATCCTGTTCGGGATGGTCGTGGCGTTGTCGTCCTCCGTTGTCGCTTTGAAACTGTTGACGTTACGTGGAGAGACTGGCACGAGGCACGGTCGAGTCACGGCTGGTATCGCTGTGTTCCAGGACCTTGCGCTTGTGCCGATGTTGATCCTGTTGCCAGTGCTCGCGAACGAAGGTGAAGACATTCTTGTTGGCGTGATCCGGTCCGTCGGTATCGCTGTGGTCGTACTCGGTCTTGTCATCTTCCTTGGATTAAGAATCGTCCCATGGTTGCTCGAGATCATCGCTGCGACCCGCTCCCGTGAGTTGTTCCTGCTGGCCGTCGTCGTAATTGTCCTCGGGACAGCAATTGTGACTGAGGAGGCAGGCCTTTCGATCGCACTCGGTGCATTCCTCGCGGGTTTGATCGTTTCGGAATCGGATTTCAGTCATCAGGTGCTGGCGGACATTATTCCGTTGCGTGAGGCGTTCGCCACACTTTTCTTTGTGTCGGTCGGCATGCTCCTCGATCTGAACTACGTTGCCGATCACCTGTGGACCGTCCTGCTAATTACCTTCGTCGTTCTCGTAGGCAAGATGATCATCATCACGGGCACCGTTCGTGCGTTTGGGTTGCCGCTGACTGCGGCTGTCCTTGTTGGCGTCCTGCTGCCGCAGATCGGTGAAGTGTCATTCATCCTCGCTGGCGAGGGGTTTGACCGGAATCTGATTGATATCGAAGGTTACAACCTCGTGCTGGCTGTATCTGTTGGAACACTGTTGATATCTCCGATGCTCGATGCTGTGACACCTCGCGCTTTGCGATACGTTCGATCGATAAACAGTCGATGGATCGAAGATCCTCAGTCGCCGCTGCTTGAAGGCGATCCGCCTGCGCGTCACACGATCGTTTGCGGCTACGGTCGCCTCGGAATGGTGCTGGTGGATGCGCTCCAGCGGCGAGGGTTTTCGTGTGTTGTCGTAGATAACGATGCGGCATCGGTTCGCGAAGCGATTCGTGATGGAGTTCCCGCAATATACGGCGACGCAGGGAATCCCGAGATCCTGAGCAGGCTCGGGATAAACCGGGCTCGCGTTCTCGCCGTCGCGATCTCCGATCCTCTCGCAGCCGAAGGAGCTGTTGAAAGCGGTCGACGCGCGAACGCCAGGCTGGACATTATCGCGAGAGCCAGGAGCCAGGAGCAGATGCAGCGATTGCGCGAACTCGGTGCGAACGAGGTGATTCAGCCCGAATTTGAGGCTGGACTCGAACTGATTCGGCATGTGATGCACGTGCATGGACTCGATCAGCGGCAAGTTGGTGCAATCGTTCAGCGCAGGCGTGAAAGCTACTACACGGTCGAGGAACGGGAGTAACCGCAGGATGCAGCATGTCTGTGGCGATCGCGGCGGTCACGTATCAGAGGTTCGCCTCGGATGACCTTCACAATCGGCTTCATCCTGATCGGGCTGTTGCTGGTCGCGATGGCGCTTGCCGGTACGATGCTCCGCAGGCTCCCGCTTTCCGCGACGATGCTGTATGTCGTCGGAGGAATCGCACTCGGTCCGCTGGGGATCGGACTGATCACACTCGATCCGCTCGACGACAGCGCACTGCTTGAGCGGATCACTGAGATCGCGGTCATCATCTCGCTGTTCACCGCCGGACTTAAACTTCGACTTCCACTCCGCGATCGAATGTGGCTGCTCACGCTGCGGCTGGCACTCGTCGCTATGACGATCTCCGTGGGTCTTGTCGCGTTCGTCGGTGTCTACGCTCTCGGATTACCCATTGGACTCGCAATCTTGCTTGGGGCAATCCTCGCACCGACCGATCCTGTGCTTGCGTCGGATGTCCAGGTTCGATCTCCGAAGGACCGCGATCGTCTGCGGTTCAGCCTCACAAGTGAGGCCGGGCTGAACGATGGTTCTGCATTCCCTTTCGTGATGCTCGGCCTCGGCGTCGTTGGCTTGCATGAGATGGGTAACATCGGTTGGAAGTGGGTAGCCGTCGACGTGATCTGGGCCATCGGAGCCGGGCTGGCCATCGGAGCTCTGCTCGGTACGCTCATCGGCTACCTCGTCCTGTATCTTCGACGGGTCCATCGCGAAGCCATCGGGCTGGATGACTACCTCGCACTGGGCCTGATTGCGTTGTCGTACGGTGTTGCACTCTACGCGCACTCCTAT
>JBGSWU010000204.1:0-5687 GCA_041751795.1 Thermomicrobiales bacterium | reverse complement strand
CAACGTGTACCGGCGGTGACCTCACAGGTTTGCCGCCTGTGCTGGGTGGCTGCGCTGCCTGGATGTCGCACCTTTCCATTCACCAGTCGAATCCCGCCAGGGCGTCCCGACGATCGGTAGAACCCAGTGGTCGAGACCGATCCAGCCGGCCGTCTTCCATCCCAGCATCAAGACGATTGCGAGGATGAAGAGGATCGGGTTGGTTGCTGCGTTGCCAGCCAGCATGAAGTTGACGTTCAGGAAACTGCCGAAGAAGGCAGCGATACCGGTGAAGAGTCCGAGGATTAACGCGATGCCAATCAGCGTTTCGCCAACGGCAACCATCGGTGCGACCCAGACATACCACTTGTGGTCGAGCATGAACTGGAGGATCGATCGGTACCAGTCGTAGGCGATCGGCGGCTGTCCTGACTCCGGCACGGGGATCGATTGTTCCCAGAAATCTCGGACGGCTAGACCGCCGTCCATCCAGGCAGCTTCACTCAGTTTGTAGCGCCCGGCGTCAAGCCATTGCCAGCCGAGATAGACGCGCGCGACGAGCCAGAGCCATGCGAAGCGTGTGTCCTCAAGCAGCATCCGGACGACGGGTGGGTCCTGAATGACCCCCGATCGGCGTGCTGACTGCTCGTTTCTGGCGCGGTTCACGATATCTCACTCTTCGCTGCATCATCGACACACGTGTCCAATGGTGCTGTGGAGAGTTGAAAGACAACACGACCGGCAGGGTGGTTACTGGAAGGCAGGCAAGGGTAGTTCGCGACCCACCCTTACGGGTAGGGCTGGGTTCGTTCAGCCGTCGGCTGGTATTCGCGCGATGCGACGAGGGACGATCCTCGGCCAGATCTGCGTCGCGACGATAACGATTGCGGCCAGTTGGAGGATCGACGAGATTGCAAGGGTGATATCGACGGCGTTGCCGCTGTGTCCGGATCGACCTAGTGGCTCGGCGATAACGCGCAGCAGCAGGCCGCCGTTGAGGAGTGCGTACGCGCTGGATGCAGGTCGTTCGTCGTATCCCAGTGGCCGGTCGCCGGTCCGTTTTCGTGGGAGCAGCCAGTAGGCGATGCCGATGGCAAATTGCAAGAACCAGCCGACGAAGAGGATGTGTCCGTGGGTCGGGGCGAACCACACTCGCCAGTTCCCAGGCACGAGCGTGTCGGACAGCATCAGCGCGCCAAGTGTGAACCCGGTTACCAACCAGAGGATCGACGCGCGCGCAAGCCTGACGCTGACAGGATCCATCGTCCGATCCTAACGCGGCATGGACGAACGACGAGGCTGGATGTTGATGCTGGAAACGACATGACTGGAACCCTGGAATGTCCCGGCAATGATCCCCGCGAACGCGACGAATCCGCTGGCGATCAGGAACGCGCCAATGGCGATCAGCGGTTGCGCACCGTCATCAACGGCGAGATACCACCACCAGGCCACTGCAACCACGGCGACGCCCGTCGCAAGGGCGATCATCTGGATTCGAGCCAGGCGCGGCCAGCGCAGTGGTTGACCAACCAGCCTCGGGAAAAGGTAGTAGCCGACAGCGCAGATCAGGAGTCCCGCAAAGCCGAGCAGGTTGATCGTCGCATGGCTGAAGCGCATCCGGACATGGTTGGCTGGGTCCATTGCCGCCGACGCGCCAATCGATACGCCGATCAACAGGTAGATCGCCGCCAGTGACATACCGAATCGCGAGAGCGAGGGAAGTTTCGCAACTAGCGGCCAGATGTTCCAGATGAAGAGGGTCAATGCGATTGCCTGGATTGGCCCGGCGATCGCGAACAGCCAGTCCAGGTCGAGAGCGAGTGCGCCGACCATTACTGGCAGGCCGAGGACGACGGTCAGTAGATGCGCACGGATGCGCCCTGGCGATCGCCAGCGTTCGCCAGTCCAGCGCGATAGCACGTGGTAGCACACACCGGACGCCATCTGCAGGAACCAGCCCAGCAGCATCGTGTGAGCCCAGACTAATTCCCACCGCCCCCGCTCAGGCGTCCAGAATTGCATCACGGTTCCCACCAGTAGCCCTGCCAGCAGGTAGATCCCCGCGAGCCGGGTGAAGTGGATGCCGATCTTGTCGATAGCGGCCTGTTCGGGGAACGGTAGTGGCGGAGCGACATTGGTTGTGGGCGCTGAGCGAAAGAGCCGGATTAGGCTGGCGACGAACAAGCCACCGCCGATGAGTGCAAGGCCGTGGCCGATTGTCTGCAATAGGTCGTTGGGGATTGCCCGACCGAGAAAAACGAGCCAGGCACCGGCGATGCCGGACGAGATTCCTGAGTAGAGCCAGGCTGGTTGGCCCCATTGTCTGCGGCTGAATACCGGCACGATCCGAACGTTGACGGCATAGATCATTGGCGTGATTCCGCCGAGGACGATCAATGTAACGGCGGCACGCCAGAGTCGTGGTGTGTCGGGGACAAACGCAAGTGTGCTGGCAGCGACGGCAAATGCCGTGACTGCCAGCAAAATAACGACTGGAATGAATCGTCGTCCCATCTCAATCTCTCGGGTGAGACGTAACGGTTGCCACAATCTGCTCGGTGACCAACTCCTCGTTCAGGTCGTGTAGCCGTGCGGCTTCGGAGACAGTGTGGCCGCCACCGCAGCACAGATCCAGGCCGTGTGAGGCAAGGATCGGCATGACCTCAGGATGTAGCTCAACGATTCGGCGAATTGGCTCTGTTGCGATCTCGTTGATTGTCTGATTCCGGACAGTGCTGATGTTGCTCATCTGAGGTTCACTCCATCTCCCTTGCCGATAATACCCGTTATCCTGATATTGGGAAGCGGATCCAGACGTTTGTCCTTTCCCGCTTCCCGCCCCCACCTTTGGCTCACCTGGGCCCATCGTTACCGTGGCTCCAGGTGGCCCCTCTGCCTGCTAGTGCGCCGGCTCGATGACCTCGAAGACATCTGGGTTTTCGTCGCCTTCGACAACGATCATGCCGACCGCGCCTTTACCGAGCCGACCGAGGCTGTGGTCGACCATCAGCAGCGTTCCGGGAACCTCGACCTTGAAGTCAACGATCGTCGCGCCGCCAGCCGGGACGAGCGTCGTCTGGATGTTGGTCGACCATTCAGTCGCACCTTCCTGCATCACCCGATCGAAGATCTCACCGATGACGTGGAAGCTCGACACGATGTTCGGTCCACCGACCCCGAAGAAGATGCGAACCGTTTCGCCAACCTCGGCTTTGAATGCGCGATCCTCGGTCAACGAGCCGACGCCACCGTTGAAGGCAACGTAGTCGGGATGCTCGTCGAGCATCTTGTCCATCGAGAAGGTGCGCAACCCCTGCTCGCCGCGTGCGCCCTCGAAGTAGTAGTCACCCTGCATGACGTAAAACTCACGGTCAACTTCCGGCAACCCGCCCTCTGGCTCGACGACGATCAGGCCGTACATGCCAGCGGAAATGTGGTGCGGGATCGGTGGCGTCGCGCAGTGGTAGACGAAGACGCCGGGATTGAGTGCCTTGAACCGGAACGTTGCTGATTGACCCGGTGCCACCAACGTCACCGCTCCACCACCACCAGGGCCAGTGACAGCGTGGAGATCGATGTTGTGCGATGCCTTGCTGTCGGCTGGGTTCGTCAGCGTGAGTTCGACGGTGTCTCCAACGCGAACTCGCATCATCGGGCCTGGGATTGTGCCGCCGAATGTCCAGAATTCGTAGGCGATCCCCTCGTCCATGTAGCCGATAAGCTCACGGATCTCGATCTCCTGAGTGACCAGTTGCGGACCGCGTGTGCCAACTGGTGGCGCGACGACCGGCAACGGCAGGCGGTCGGCTGGGTACGGCGTGCCGCTAGCGGTGCCAGTCGACATCGAGTGGCCGTCGCCGCTCTGTTCGGTCGCGGCGGCCGGAGCAGCAACAGTCTGTCCGTCGCTTGCGGCCACCTTGAACATGCCTCGCATCCCTGCCTGGGCGTGCCCCGGCACGGCGCAGATAAATTCGTACTCGCCTGCTTCAGGGGCGGTGAATTCGACAATCATCTGCTCACCAGCACCACCACCGGCATACGGATTCCCGGTTGCAAACAGGCCGTGCATCCGATCGTTGAAACCCATTGGCTGTTCGACCGATGTCAGATCGTCGACCTTCACGCCTGGCACCTGCCAGTCGTGCTCGATGACACCCGCATTGATGAATGTTAGTCGAACCTTCTGTCCAGCGATTGCCGAAAGTTCTGCTGGCTGAAAGGCCATCTCCACTGCTGTGATCGTGAGATCGACCACTTCAGTGTTGGCAACCGCGACCGCCGCACTGACGGCTGTGGGTGCCAGGCCAATCGTCTGGGTTGCGCCGCTCTGGGTGACTGGTTCGTCGGACCGGCAGGCATTGAGCAGCATTCCAGCGCTGGGTAGTGCTAACCCCATCAATCCCGCACGCTTCAGGAGCGAGCGGCGATCCATCGTTGTGGTTGTGAAACCCGAAATCTGCTGTGCAGCCATGCTGTCCTCCTACCGGCACTGCCGATGTCTGGCGTACCGAATCGTGTTTTTCGGCGTTGGTACAAGCATGCGTTTGCGACCGCAAACTCGACACGACCGGGAGGGTGGTTGCAGACAACTGTCGCGGGGTAGTTTTGCCCTACCCTGTTGTGTTCACCTGGAAAAGGGCCCCCTACCCGACGGGGTAGGGGGCATGACGAAGGCAGGGCTGGATCTGGCAGCCGACTGAGGATCACGATAGAAGGCCAATCCTGGACTGGCTTCTACCGTGATCGCTGCGTGCTGATGGACACGCGCCATGCGCGACTCAGCGATGGTCCGTCGTCGCTGTCAACGTTGCATCAACGTTGCCGTAGGGCATGTGCAACGACATGGCGATGTCGCGTGCCCAGCTATGGATTGCGTCCCAGTCGCGGAAATCACCTTCAGGCGCCTTCACCATTCTTGTGATCGCTCGCTCTCGGAGTCCGAGCTGGTTTCGATCGAGTTTGCCGCTGAACATGCGGTGTTCTCGGGCGTGCGTTCGCTCGATCATTTCCGGTAGGCTGCTCGGATCACCAGCAGGCTGCGGATGTTCGGCACCAAGCGGACCGCTACTGAACAACCAGACAGGGACCGTTACCAGTTGCGATTGGAAGCGATCGACGAAGTGTCGTGCGTCGGACATCCAGCGACCCATGTAGATCGCACTTCCGATGATCACCGCGTCGTAGCCAGTGATACTAGTGACATCGCCAGCGGCGCGCAATTCTGCGTCCACTCCACTTGCGCGGAGCTCTTCGGCGATCTCGTTCGCCATCTCTCGCGTGCTTCCGTGTCTGCTTGCGAATGCGATGAGTACGTTCATTTATGGTCCCTCCTGAATGGGTGTGATGACGATCCCGTGCCCGCTGTGAGGTTGGTTGGCCAGGAATTGGCGATGGGCCCATCTTCGTCTGATCGGGCCTCTCACCGTGTTGAGTAACGGATGTCCAGCAGTTCAGGCAGTTGCGTGGCCTTCGTGTCGGCTGGTGACGGAACCTCTGTTGAACACTGCCCCAACGTTCCATGGTGCGCCGAGTGCTGGGAGCAGCCATCGATCGAGTCCAACGAAGCCAGCCACCTTCCATGCCAGGACGAGGAAGACGGTCAGCCCAAACAGGACCGGGTTACTGCTGGTTGTACCAGCCAGCATGAAGCTGAAGTTCATCAGCGTTCCGAAGAAGGCGGCAATCCCAACCAGCCCACCAACGAT
>JBGSWU010000203.1:0-30938 GCA_041751795.1 Thermomicrobiales bacterium | reverse complement strand
GCGCCCCAGGCGATCCAGCGCTTGAGGTGCCAGACTGGCGGCAGGGTCGATGCTGCATCGACGATCACCGGAATTCCACGCTCGTGCGCGACCTCGACAACGGTCGCGAAGTCGAGCGCACCGGGGGTTGTCGAAGGTGAGTCGACATAGGCGATCGCTGCCGTCCGGTCAGTGATCGCGGCTTCGAGTTCCCAGCGTTCGGTGCTTCGCGGCAGTCCGATTTCGACTAGCGACGCCCCCGCCGCACGGAACATCTGATCGTAGTTGATTCGGTGCGACCGGTGGATGATGATCTCGTTCGCCATGCCGCTCGTGTTCGGAAGCTTCTTTACCCTGGCTCGATCCGTTCCGGTGATACACGCCGCTGCTGCCAGCAACATTCCGGCGGCGGAACCGGATGTGCAGTAACCAGCTTCAGCCCCGGTCGCTTTCGCGATCACTTCTCCGACGGCTGCATTCAATTCTTCGATTACGACGAACGCCTGTGACGCCTCGACCATCGCCGCCGAGACCTCGGGAGGCATCAGCGTCCCACCGACGCTCGTCGTCGCACCGCTGGCGTTGATGATCGTGCGGATGCCGATTCGGTCGTAGATACCCGTCTGCTGTTTCGAGAGACCTTCGATCGTGTCTACCATCTCGCTCCTCCTGTGCCAGTCTGCCTTCAGGGGCAGTGCGATCCGAACTCTCGATATCCTCGTACCGGCTGGGCGTGGTATTGCCTGCAGACCTCAAGCAGCGCGGTTTTCGCAGCGGTGAAGAGGCGCTCACCCTTTTCTGCGGATGCCGTGGTTGGGTCACCGTGGACACCATGCTCCCGTTCCCGTCGACGTTCTGGGAACCCTGTAAACGCTTGAATCTCGGCGCTGAACCCGCTGCGCTCGGCATCGGCGACCATCCGCTCGCGATTGATCAAATTGGGACGCAGGAACAGTTGCAGGGATGTTTCCCACTCGCCACCGTGGCCAATAAAGCCGTGATCGGTATCTGCTTCATTGCGCAGGACGTCCCAGGCCATCTCCCAATGCGTGATCGGTAACACCCAGATGTCTTCCTCAGCAAGTTTGATAGAGACGACCCGCTGGATATCGCGATTGCCACCGTGGCCGTTGAGAAGGATGATCCGCTTGAAACCGTTGGCCCAGATCGACCGGCTGATTTCTGAGACCAGCGCGATCCAGGTTTCGACACTGGCGGTGATAGTTCCAACCTCACCCATGTTGTAGTGGGTCAGGCCAATCCAGATCGGCGGGGCGACGATGACCGGAAAGTCGTCGATTGCGCGAGCAGTTTCGACGGCCAGCGCCTGGGTGTGACTGATATCGACATCCATCGGGCAGTGTGGCCCGTGCTGTTCGATCGATCCCACTGGAACGATGACGACAGGGTCATCGTCGAGCGCCGCCAGCAGTTCGTGACGCCACATTTCCTGCCAGTGGACCGTGCGGCCAGTTCCATTGCGTTGGCCCGCACCGAAGACCGATACATCCGATACCATGGCGATCCTCCCTTCTATCCCCTCAGCACTTGTCGAAGACGGTTGGCGATGATCTCCTCATCGCCTGGCTTCAGCGTTGTCGCAACGATCCCGAGCGATCGCTCGTGGAGAAAATTCTGCGACACGCAGACCGATGGCGTGCCGTCGGCTAGCTCGTTCACGATCTGTTCAACCGTCAGCTCGACGCTCGTTTCGTCGATCCGGACAACCAGCGTCGGGTATGGCCGAGGCGCGTGGCGGTCGTCCAGCAACGCAGCTTCAACACCGGGTATCCCCGTTAGTGATTCGACGATCGTCGAGAGTCGTTGCTGCTGGTCGCGTTTCTCGGCGGCGTGATCGCGCGCGAGAAAACGGCGCAGTGCGACAACGAGGCCGGCGATCTCCTCCTTGCCGACCTTCATTGGTCGTCCCAGACCGTGATGCGGCGGTCCGGGCAGTCGCTCGTTCGTCAGGTAGCGATCCCGCCAGGTCCACGTCGCGGGATACACGTCCATGTCCTGATGCTGAAGTGCGACGGACTCGATCAAATCGGCCCGGCCTACGAGGATGCCCGACGCTTGCGGCCCACCGATCGCCTTTCCACCGCTGAACGACACCAGATCAGCACCCAGGCCGATGAAGTGCCGCAGGTTGTCGGCTGGCGGTAGCGATGCAGCGGCGTCGACGATGACGGGCAACCCGTGCTTCTTCCCGATCGCGATCATCTCTTCGAGCGAGACGATGCCCTGCGCGCTGCCGACAGCCCATGTGAGCGCCGCTGTTCGCCCGGTGATCGCTGCCTCGACCTGCCACGGCCAGGTAATCCCCTGGCCGGGAAAACCGAGATAGCCGACTTCGACCAGTTCCGCACCAGCCAGCCGCAGCGCATGGGTGTAGGCCGTCAGATGTGCGCGTTGAACGACGATCTCGTTGCGGAGTCCGGTTGTGTCAGGCAATTGGTCCATCGCCGCGACATCCAGACCGGCGATACAGGCCGCAGCTGAGAGGCTGAGTCCTGCCGCAGCGCCAGCGACGACGTAGCCAGCCTCGGCGCCTGTTACCTCCGCCAGGTATCGCCCGGCTGCCTCTTGCAGGTCTTCGATCCGGTAACAGTGTTGCGCAGCCTCCGCCATCGCTGCAGCGACTTCTGGATGGAGCGGCGCACCGCTCAGGCGGGTGACCGGGCCAGCCGCGTTGATCACCGGCTGGACTCCGAGCGTTTCATGAATGCCCATCGCGCCCCCTCGCTTCGATTGGCCGTTATTCTGGTGGGGGCTATGCTAAACGACTTCCGGTGAGCGTGCGCGACGATGGGCGTAATTCCCTGGGAACGACTGGATGCGACGGTGATCCATGCCATACTCGCCGTGACGTAACAGACTCGGCGGTCGCCGCAAACTGCAAGGAGGAAAGCCATGTCGCGCTACGATCTCGTCGTCCGTGGTGGCAGGGTAATCGATCCTGCCCAGAACCTGGATACCGTCTGCGACGTGGCTATTGAGTGGGGCAAAGTCGCGGCAATCGGTCACGATCTGGCGGCAGAAGGCGTCCGCAATGGTGTCGTTGATGCCACCGGGCTGCTAGTAACGCCTGGTCTCGTCGACCTCCATACGCACGTGTACTGGGGTGTTCCACCATTGGGCATCGAGCCTGACCCGCATTGTCTTGAACGCGGAGTGACGACCGCAGTCGATGCTGGCTCGGCTGGTTCAGCGACATTTCCCGCTTTCCGCCGGTACGTCATCGATGTCTCTGCGACTCGGATCGTTGCGATGCTGCACATTTCGAGCATCGGGATGGCCCGTGACGATCGTGAGGGTGGAGTTGGTGAACTTGAGGATATTCGCTGGGCGCGGGTGGACCGGGCAATCGATGTCGCGCGTAGCCATGCGGATGTCATCAAAGGTATCAAGGTCCGCTTGCAGAGTGACATGGTTGGCAACGACCCTGACCAGTGTCGTGAGGCACTCCGCAGGACACAGGAAGCCGCTCACGCGATCGGCAAGCCAGTGATGGTCCATGTCGGAGGAACGACGATCGGGATCGATGAGATTCTTGGCGCGCTCAACACCGGCGACAACGTGACGCATTGCTACCACGCTCGCTCTGAAGGTGTCCTCGACGCGAACGGCAAGGTCCGAGCCTCAGTCCGGAGGGCAATGGAGCGCGGGATCAACTTCGATGTCGGTCACGGTCGCGGCAGTTTCGATTACGACGTGGCCCGTGCGGCGCTCGACCAGGGGTTGTTGCCAGGCACGATCAGTTCCGACATCCACGCCTGGAACATCGCCGGGCCAGTCTATGACCTTGCGACAACCGCCAGTAAGTTCCTCCATCTTGGTTTGACGCTCAATGACGTGATCGAGCGATTGACGATCAATCCGGCCCGGGTGGTCGGGATGGATAACACGATCGGCACGTTGAAGCCCGGCGCTGACGCCGATGTGAGTATCCTGCGTCTTGCGGAGGGCGAATGGCACTACGAGGATTCGACCGGGAATGTTGAGATTGGTCGGCAGCGGCTGGAGCCGGTGAGCGTGATTCGGGCGGGGCGGGAGTACCCATGCACACCGTCGGTCTATGCCACGCCACATACCCACACTCATGCACACTGAGGTTGCGCCAACGACGTGCGTTCCGGGTTGAACAGACGGTGTGGGGGATCAATGGACACTTTAACAGCACTGGATCAGGAGCAGGCCGCCGCCTTCTACCGGGATGTGACCGATCTGAATGGACGAGCGGTGCTCGATTTTCTGATCGATCATCCTGGTGAGGGCTTTGAAGCACGCGCGATCATGAAGGCGCTTGGCTTTGCCGAGCATCGCGACGTTGCTCGGGCCGCACATGCTGTAGGCGAGGTCGCAAGAAAGCACGGTCAATCACGACCGTGGCTTGAGGCACAGCCCGGCTACACGATGTCACCCGAGATCGCTGAACGACTCCGAACCGCGCGGAACTAGCGCAGCGAGGGGACGACTTCGGTCATCACCTTACGCATGATCGGTAGCTGTTCAGGCGTTCGGGGCCACGGAATCTGGAAGTCAGTGAATCCAGCTTCCTTGTATGCGGTGATGCCGGATGTGAACGCAACGACCGAGTCCCATAGCGCCAGTCCGACGCTCACTGAGCGCATGATCTCGCCGGGCTCGCGACCAACCTCGCGACACTTCTCGTCGAGGAGATCGTTGCCTGCCTGCGCTTCTTCTGCCGTTCCTCGTGCGTTCCAGATATCGGCATGCTTCGCCGTCAGTCCGAGCATTCTCGGCAGACTTGCGCCGATCAGCACTGGCAAACGGGGTTGCTGGATCGCCTTCGGCTCGAACGGCGCGTCCACGATCTGGTAGTAGCGGCCATCGTAATTCGTACGTTCGTTTTGTTGCAGCAGGTCCCAGATTTCCAGCGCTTCGGCGAAGCGGTCAACGCGCTCACGTGCTGAAGGGAAATCGACGCTATACGCTTCGTGCTCGCGCTCGAGCCAGCCTGCGCCGACGCCGAACTCTACACGACCATCGGAAATGTGGTCGACGGTAATTGCCTGTTTCAGCAACACCGCCGGATTACGATACGTGTTGCCGCAGACCATGACACCAAGCCGGATGCGCTCTGACGCCATCGCTAGCCCGCCAAGCGTGGTCCAGGCTTCGTGGGTCGGGTCCATCACATCGTGGACGCCGTAGAAGTGATCGACGACGTTGAAGACGTCGAACCCTAACTCCTCGGATTCCTTGATTCGAGCAACCAGCTCTGGCCACGGGGCACGCTGCCCGCATACGACCGAAAATCGAACTGGGTGGGCGTATCGCATGGCCCCTCCTCATCCCTATCCCTGCCACTAGTGTCCTGGTGGCTGCTCACGTATTCCGTCGCCCTATCGTGACACAGGATGGCTGGAACCGACAGTCAGCCATCACCAGCAATGGGTCGCTGTTGCTGAGGATGCCTCGTGCAACGCATCGATGGTCTCGGCGATGTCTGCTGTCGTGTGTCGCGCTGTAATGACGAAACAGAGCGTCACGTCTGCCGACTGATCGTCGCCTGATCTGCCAATTGGTGCTCCTCGATCAAAGAAACCCCTCCAACACTTCGTCGTCAGGATGTTGCGCGGTGCGCGTAAACGCGGGGCGCGATACGCTTAACCGTCGCCGTTGGGCGCGCTGGATGTGCGCGGCGGTTGACTGAATGCGTTGCAACCACCGAACTTGGAGAGTACCGGCAATGGCAGATTCGGAGTGGTTGAAATTCATCCCCGCCGTCGCTCCAGATCACGACGCTGACGACCCGGCGGTGTCGTTATCGACGACTGACATGTATCACCTGATGAACTCGGCCATTGCGCCCCGTCCGGTTGCCTGGGTATCGACGATATCGACTGATGGCGTTCCGAATCTCGCTCCACACTCGTACACAACGATCTTCGCGACCGATCCTCCAATTATCGGGTTTGTTTCGGTTGGACGTAAGGATTCACTCAACAATGCCGAAGCGGCCCGCGAGTTCGTTCTCAACATCGCCGATCAGGACCTGCTCGAGCGTTTGAATCTGACTGCGGCCAATTTTCCGCCTGGTGAAGATGAGTTTCGCTGGGCGGAGTTGACGCGAGTGCCGTCGGACGTCGTCGCACCTCCACGAGTTGGAGAAGCACCGGTATCGTTTGAAACGACGGTTCACGACATTGTTCCGATCGGAAATTGCTTTCTCATTCTCGGTCGGATCGTCCGAGTCCATGTTTCGCGAGATGTCTGGCACGACGGCCGCATTGATCCCGGCCTGCTGGACCCCGTTCTCCGGTTGGCTGGCTCGACGTTCGCCAAACTCGGTGAAACGTTCGATCTGCGCCGTCCGACGTATCAGGATGTTCTGGACAATCATCTCGATAGTCGAAAGTAGGGTCGATCATGAGTGAACTGAATGTTTCCCCGCTGACTGGCTACCATCACATGACGATGGTGACAAAGCACGCTCCAACGAACGCGCAGTTTTACCGTGAGACGTTGCGGCTGCGGATGGTGAAGAAGACGGTCAATTTCGACATGCCGGATACCTATCACCTGTATTACGGCGACAACGAAGGTAGCCCTGGCACACTCCTGACGTTCTTCGAGTGGCCGAATGCTGAACCGGGGCGGACGGGTTGGGGTGGAACGCACCACATCGCGCTCTCGGTGGGCAGCGGCGCGGCCCTGGCATGGTGGCGGGGGTATCTGGAGCGGGAAGGGCTGGAGGTTCTTGGTCCATTTGATGACCACGGCTACCCGACAATCCGCTTCCGCGATCCGGACGGCCTGATTCTCGAACTTTCTGCCCCAGCCGGAGACGATGTGCCGGAAGGTGCTCCGGCACTCTGGGCTGACGGACTGGCGATTGGGCCACTGCATCACGTCAGTGTTCAGGTGACCAACCGTGAAACGGCGATTGTCTACTACCGCGATCTGCTTGGATTCGATCTGACAGGTGAGGGGACGAATCCGGATCATCCGCTGCTGAATGACCTAATCTTCACGCTCGCACGCGACGGCGAAGAGGCGAGCATGCGGCTCGTGCTGACGATCGTCAATCGCGAACAGACCGAACGAGCGGTCGATGGACCTGGCCAAACGCATCACATCGCCTTCGGGGTCACCGATGACGACGTCGAGCTGGCCTGGCAGGACCGGCTCGCCCAGGCTGGGATCCCGGTTTCAGAAGTACGTGATCGTTCATATTTCCACTCGATCTACTTCAATGACCCGGATGGACACCTTCTGGAGATCGCGACGAATAACCCTGGCTTCGCGGTTGACGAACCGCTGGAGTCGCTGGGCGAACGTCTCTCACTTCCTGAGCAGTATGAGAAACGCCGATCAGAGTTGGAGTCGTCGCTGACACCACTCACCTGATTCGTGATTCCCTGATGATCCAGAATCCACCGGGCTTCGTATCAAAGCCAGAAGCGCGCTAAAGGGCCGAGGGGTCGGCCCGCAATGAATGACCTGTCACGCAATCGGGAACGCTCCGCTCCGGTGTCGCGGCATTGCCGTAGCCGGTTTCCCCAACGGATGCGTCTGGTTCTGCGTGCCAGGCAGGTGCGACCGGAGTGCCGGCGTGCCGACGGATTCTGGAATCGAGGCATCGATGAGGATCTCACGTCTCGTCAGTGGACTCGTCGTTACCGGTTTACTGGTTGGAATGATGGTTGTCAGCGGTGGGGCGTCAAGCCACCGCGAAGCACCGGCAATCGCCAGTGACCCGCAAGTCGACAACACTGACCTCTATGCCTGGGTGGATCAGAACGACCCAAGCAAACTCAACATCGTGTCGCTTTACAATCCGTTTGAGATGCCAGCTGGCTTCCCGAATGGGTTTACCTTCGCTGACAACGCCCTCTACACGATCAACATCGATCGTGACGGCGACGCTAGCGCCGATCTTCGGTACGGATTCAGGTTCTCAACGACGATCCGAAACCCGGATACCTTCTACTCGAACCTGACACTGGCGGACGATCTTGCCGTCACGTCACCATCCGACCCGGATCTCAATATCGTCCAAACCTACGACCTCTTCTACAGCGACAGCGACAAGCTACCGGACGGTCGAGGACGCGGTGTGTCGGCGCTGCTTGATGACGCCTTCACCTCGCCGAACAATGTCGGACCTGCGACGCACGCTGGCATGAATTTCGCCGATATCATGAGCCAGGCGACGCAGACGGTTGACGGGCACGGGATGTTCTGGGCTGGCCAGACAGACGATCCGTTCTACGCTGACCTTGGCGCGATCTGGGATCTCGCGCAGTTGCGGACGATCACTGGAGCGAACGGTGGCCAGGGCATCGATGCGCTGGCTGACTTCAACGCTCAGGCAATCGTCATGCAACTCGACATCCCGATGATCGTCGGTGGTGAGTTGACCGGTGCGGATGATTCACGCGCTGCGGTCGGTATCTGGGCATCGACGTATCGCAAGTCGATCACGATTCTCCCGCCATCGCTAAACACATACAACGACACGCTTAACTCGAAGAACTTCGGGGTGACCTCCCCGATCACCGCTGGTCCATGGGTCCAGGTGTCACGGCTCGGGATGCCTCTTTCGAACGAGGTCATCATCCTGCTGCGTGACAAGGACCGGTGGAACCGCACGCACCCGCGAGCGGACAAGCGGTTCGAAGACTACTACCTGAACTCGCACCTGGCCGTATTGCTCAACGCAGTCCATGGAACTCCAGGCGCGACGATGAATCGCAACGACCTCGTTGCGATCTTCCTGACTGGAATCCCCGGTGTGAACATGGTCGCCGATAGCGGGCAGCGGGCAGTCAAGTCCGACATGTTACGCATCAACCTGGCGATCCCGGACTCAGCGTTCCCGAATGGCCGGACGATGTCTGACGATGTCGTCGACATCGAACTTTCGGTTGTCGGGCTGAGTGACGGAACGTTCGAGGGGCTGCAGACAAGCGGCATCAGCGATGGTGTCGATGCGAATGATGTCCCCTTCCAGGACTCATTCCCATATGTGCCGGTCCCGCATTCCGGCTTCGATTTCGACCCCGATAACGACGGCGACTAGCGCCGATTCGGTTGAATTTGGGAAGCCGGTATCAACTGGCTTCCCAGTTCGATAGACCGATCGAAGGGAATGGCACGACGATGAGCCAGTCAACAACGATCACAGGGCAACCGCGACGCAGGCTGGGCAATGTTCCCCGCCCGCTAATGGTTCTGCTGGCTGTCGTGCTCATCGTCGGCGCATTCCTGGCTGGGAGCGCGATCAGCATTGGTCGTGACAGGCTGGCTGGAGGCGACACGCGGGCTGGTGCAAATCGTGCGGCGAGGACGACATCCGAACAGATCGCAGCGCTCCAAACACGGTTAACCTCCAACCCGGATGACATCGCCTCGGCAACGACGCTGGCGACGCTGTATCTCCAACAAGTACGCGAGACCGGCGATCCAGGCTGGTACACGAAGGCCGAATCACTGTTGAACGGTGTCCTCGACCGTGATTCGGAAAATGTGGAAGCGTTGGCCAGTCAGGGTTTGCTGGCGCTGGCTCGCCATGAGTTCGCTAACGCACTCGATTGGGGATTGCAGGCACGCGCGATCCAGCCGGATGCGCTGCCGATCTTCCCTGTTTTGATCGACGCCTATGTTGAACTCGGCCGTTATGAAGAGGCTGTCGCTGCGGCCAACGAGTTCGTCAGCCTGAAGCCGAACCTGGCATCCTACACCCGCATCGCTTATTTGCTTGAGTTATATGGAGACACCGACGGCGCTGCTGAAGCGTTGACTCTCGCCCTCGATACAGTGTCCCCCTCGACCGAGCCGGGAGGTTGGACGCGAGTTCAACTCGGCAACCTGTACTTCAACTCAGGAAACCTTGACGCTGCTGAACGGGTATACAAGCAGACGCTGGCATTCCTGCCCGGCTACGCTCCCGCACAGGCTGGACTCGGACGGATCGCTGCCGCACGAGGCGACACGACGCTCGCGATTGAACTGCTGACCGATGCTTCAACGCGCATTCCTGTGCCGGAGTACGTAGTCGCTCTCGGTGATGTGTACGAAGTGTCGGGCAATACGCAGGCCGCTGCCGAACAGTATGCGCTCGTTCAGGTGACGGCTCAACTTCTGTCAGCAAATGGAGTTAATAGCGACCTCGAACTTGCACTCTTTGCGACTGATCACCCTGACTACGCGAACGGCCTGGGCGTCGATGGAATCGTCGATCAGGCGCGCGCGGCACGTGCCGTTCGTCCGGGCATTTATGGTCATGACACTCTCGCCTGGGCGCTCTACCGGGCAGGGGATGCTGATGCCGCGTGGACCGAGATTCAACTGGCACTCGCCCTTGGAACACGTGACGCGATGTTGCACTTCCACGCTGGGATGATCGCCCATGCGCGCGGTGATTCCGGTAGCGCCCTGATGCACCTGGCAACGGCGCTCGACATTAATCCGTCTTTCTCTATCCTTCACGCTCGTGAGGCCAGCGAGGCGCTCGCATCACTTGGCCGTTGATCCAGATCAGCAAGTGCGTCGTACACTTGCTGACCGTTGAGTGAACGATAGACATCGTTTCCCATTCAGACTCTGAGATTGTCGAATCTTCGACGACGTACATATCGAGGATCAGGACGCACATGACCGGACATCTGACAACACGCGGCTGGAGAACAATTGGGATCATCGTCGCGCTTGCGTTTGCGCTGCTCACGACGCTCGTGCCAGCCCCTGTCAGCGCCCATCCACTCGGTAATTTCACAATCAACCGCTTTTCGCGGATCGAGTTCTCGACGAACGACGTTCGAGTTGTATACGTCCTCGATTTCGCAGAGATACCGACCTTTCAGCAGTTGGAACTGCTTGACACCGATGGTGATGGAACTGTCTCTGAACCGGAGACGCAGCGCTACTTGGACGAGATCGTTCCGATGCTCATGGATGGCCTGCGGCTCGTCGTTGGTGACGACGTTATCCCATTGTCGATCTCGGATCGTTCACTCGAATGGTCCGCTGGGCAAGGCGGTCTCCAGGTCCTGCGATTGGATGCACTCTTCACGGGATCGTTGCCCGATGGATGGCAGGACGATGGCTTCGGTGGCTACACCGATCGCAATTATCAGGATCGGCTCGGCTGGCGAGAAATCGTGATTCAGGGTGGTGACGGCGTCGCAATCGAGAGTGCGAGTGTTCCAGACACCGACATCTCAAACGAACTACGCGCCTACTCGGAAGATTCGCTGTCCAGCCCACTCGACGTCTCCGAAGCGACCTTCACGATCGCACCCGGTCAGGGCTCAGCCGTCAGCCGTGCTGACACCGCCGGTGACGCAGCCGTCCGTGTTCGCGAAGAGACGAACGGTGGCCGGGCAACCGACCGCGTTGCTAATCTGATCACCAGAGAGCAGACGGTTCCGGTGTTCATGATCTCGCTGATCCTGGCGTTTGGTTGGGGGGCCGTCCACGCTCTGTCACCGGGGCACGGCAAGACAGTCGTTGCGGCCTATCTCGTCGGAGCGCGAGGAACTGCCCGCCACGCGGCCTTCCTCGGTCTGACCGTAACGCTGACGCATACGATCGGTGTCTTTGCCCTCGGACTGGTGACGTTGTATCTGTCGCGGTTCATCCTCCCGGAAGATCTGTACCCGTGGCTGAGCGTTATCTCAGGACTGCTCGTCGTCGCGATCGGCGTGACGATGATCTGGAGTCGATGGCGTGCGACATCATCCCACGACCATACCCACGATCACGATCGCGATCATGACCACTCCCACTCCCATCACCACGGCGACGGATCCCTCGTCCATTCGCACGGTGGGCGATCGCACTCGCACCTCCCGCCAGGGTCCGACGGCGGACGCGTCACGTGGCGTAACCTGCTGGCGCTCGGCGTCAGCGGTGGTCTGATCCCGTGTCCCTCGGCACTCGTGCTGCTGCTCGGTGCCATCTCGCTCGATCGGCTCGAACTGGGAATGATCCTCGTCATCTCGTTTTCGATGGGGTTGGCCGCCGTACTGACGGCGATCGGGCTGCTACTCGTCTACGCTCGACGCTTCTTCGAGCGGCAGTCATTCATCCCGCGAGTCCCGCGCATTCTGCCAGTCGCCAGCGCGTTTGCTGTTTCAATCGCTGGGCTGGCGATCGTCTACGAATCGCTTAACAAGGCGGGTGTCGTGTAGCGGTGATCGCTCGATGCAGCGATGACGTGAGGGAGAGGATGTGCGCAGCCTGCGCACATCCTCTCGTATGTTCAGGTCGCGTACGCCAGTGGACATCCATCTGGTCCACAGATTCCTGCGGCCATTTCTTCCTGACGTTCGGTTTCGAGTTGGACTTTCTGCCAACCCCAGTCGATCGTCGGGTGGAACTTTTCGGGATAGCGTGCCGCCCAGATCTGCTTGCGAATCGTGAGGTTTTCCGGATCGAGCCGTAGTGCTGCCTGCCATTCGGTGACCGCTTCGTCGCGGCGACCGAGCGAATCAAGTAGCCGACCGTAGCGCACCTTGGTTTCGACCAGATCGAGAGCGACTGGATCGAGCGCGTAAGGCGCATCCTTCGCGGGGCCGGGACCGGGATCTTCACCCGCGAGGAATCGTTTCACCGCAGCGATATCGTCCTCGTTGGCGACGTTGAATCCGCCGTACTTCGCATAGCGGATGACACCGCTCTGGTCGACGAGAACGCCGTTCGGGACGGCCTTGAACCCCAATCGCGCGCTCGTCAGACCGTTCTCATCCGCGACGGTTGGGAACTCTGCGCCCGCAGCCTCGACAAATGGCCGCGCTGCGTCAGCACCGGTCGTTTCCAGCGCAATCGACACCAGTTCGAAATCGTCTGACTTGTACTCACTGTAAAACTGCTGCCACCCGGGCAGTTGTTCGCGGCAACCTCACCATGAACCCCAGATGTACAGCAACAGTCGTTTGCCGCGCAAACTGGCAAACGAGAGGTCACCACCACTGAGGAGCGGCAATGTCAGGTCCGGCAGCATGTCACCGGCTTTGAGCGTCGTCGTGGCTGTCTGCATCCATCCTCCTTGATCCCCGCGAAGGGACTCCAATTCGGTTCATCTTATATCCACCAACACGTTGCCCGCATGAAGCATTCCCGGTGCAAATCGATCGGCTCGGGGGCCTCCGTTGACGGTGAAGTGGAATCAATGTTCACCCTGCATACGCCTCCCCAGATGAAACAGCGTGCGTTCTGTAGCGTGACGCAACGAGTCGGCTCGGCTGGATTGTCCCGATCAGGACTGTTTACCCGTCTCCAATGGGTTTTGTGACTGCTAGTCTGAAATGGACTGAACGCCGTCAGGGCTGGAGCGATTGCAATGCCGACGTTACGCGGATAACTGCGCCAGTGGCCATGGAGACAGGGAACGACTCGATGACGTTTGACAAAGACGATGAGAACCGCAGCACTGACTCAGATGCGACATTAACGCCGAACAGTCCGTTTCGGCGGATTACAGCGTCCGGCGACTCAGGATGGCAGCGTCCGCCTCAACTTAAACCGGTCAACACCTATGCTCCGACGTCTGCTACGGTTACAGTACCGCAGGCGTATCCGATGGATAGTGTGGATGCCGCCACACGTGCTTCCGGATCGCGATTCCGATTTGTAACAGTACTCGGCCTGGTCGGCGGGATCTTCCTGTTGACGGCAGTTGCCGGCGGCGCGTACCTCGCGTATCAGGCGTTGTTAGGTCACGAGAATCGTGTAACGGCTGAATATGCTCCAGCCGACTCCTGGGCGTACGTCGCGGTCAACGTCGATCCGACCAGCCACGCATGGCTCGATGCGTGGGGACTGGCGAAGTCGGCCGGGATCGATGATGAGTTAGCGCGACTCCCTGAAGATGGCCTTGCTGAGTCCGGCGCTGACCCGGCGCTTTGGGAAACACTCGTGAAGCCTGCCATCGGGCGAGAACTGGGCTTCGCCGTCTGGCCAAATGCAGACAGTACTGACGCCGAGCCGAACCTGGCCGCGATCGTCATGATTGCCGACGAGGTGAAGGCGCGTGAAGCGATCGACGAACTGATGGCCGGCGAACCGACGACGGAGACGACCTATAGAGACATCTCGTACCTCATCAATGATGACGACAACGCCGCCGGAATCGTTGATGAAGCGTTGATCCTCGCTGCGACAAGTGAGGCGTTTGAAGACATAGTCGATGCCCGACGCGATGGCGCGCTCGATGAGGTGGCTGCCTTTACGGCGGCTGGCGATCGTGCCGCCGATGATCCGCTCGTCTTCGTCTACATCGACAGTGCTGCAATTGCTGAGGCCGCCGCGACGCTTCAGAACGATGTCGTCGATGCTGCCGGCGGGGTGCCATTCGGCGTTCCGGACCTCGGCAGCACGCTTGATATGTACGCGTCCCTCGGCCGGATCACGACAACGATCAAGGCAGAAGGCAACGCGCTGCAAACCGAGGTGCTGACCGATGGTCGCCCGGAAAATTTTCCGATGACGCCTGCGGGCAACGGTTTTGCGGATCAGATGCCAGCCTCGACGTTGTTTTATCTCGCCAGTGCTGACTTCTATGGAACGATCTGGCAGCCGACGATGGAGCAGATTGAGTCGATGTTCGGGGAGATGGGGTCCGGCGACATGGGCGGTATGCCGACGCTGGACGATGTCGAGATGATGTTGGGATTCGATGTCGACGGTGATCTGATGGCTCACTTCACCGGAGCGTACGCGACATCGCTCAACGTCGAAGAAACCGCTGGTGGCTACGGTGCCCAGTTCCACATGTTCAGCGAACTCAGCGACGCACTAACGGTCGAGGAAACCATCGACGATCTCGTCATGACTCTGGGTGGGGGCTTACCGGCTCCGATCGATGGCGGCTACCGCCTCGACATCCCTGAAGAGGACGTGTCGCTGGAACTCACGGTTGTCGATGATGTCCTGCACCTGACCGGGAGCTATCGAGCCAGTGCCGCTGGCGGCACCCTTGCTAATGAACCTTCGTTCAAGACCGCTATGGCGAAGATGCCGGAGGATCCAACACTGGTTGGCTACCTGGCTGTCGACCGCCTCATGGACATGATGCCGCCGGATGAATGGGAAGACGCTGACGCGGATATGCGTGCCGCATTCGAAGCATTTGGACCACTCGCCTTTGCCACTGCACCCGATGGCGATGGAACCCGGACGGTCGTCGTCATCACGATGGGTCGGTAAGCGCACTCCGGCTGCTGGATTCTACGGTAGGATGGTTTACAGGCTGGGCAATCGGGTTCAGCCTGCAGGACGTAACGCGAAGTAGCTGGAGGCCGAATGCCCGGACACCCACTCGTTGGTATGTGGAAACTCATTTCGCTGGAACGAACGGCTGCGGATGGTGAAGTAACGCGTGCCGATCAACCAGTTGGGTATCTGCTGTATACACGCGACGGGTGGTTCTCAGAGGCGTTTGAGTATCGCAGTTCTTCGGATGGATCGACGAGCCACGTTCTCTACTGCGGCACCTGGGAATCGCTCGATGCGACGACGATCGTCCACCAGCCGCACGTCCACCCCAACGCTGACCTCGTCGGTGCAAGCCTCGAACGCAACTACGCGATCGATGGCAACTGCTTCACCTTGACGGCAGCGACTGGCGGTGGCAAGGCTGAGTTGGTCTGGGAGCGCATTCGGTAGGTAGCGGCTCCAGATCAACGTCAGCCCGCGCATCACGCCGATGTCGTGCGGCTGCCAGAGCCTGCATTGACAATTCGGGCGAATTTCTCGGCGTCGATGCTGCCACCACTGACGATGGCGACGCTCTTCGCCCCCTGACTATGGGTCAGTGCAGCTGCGACGGGCAGGGCACCAGATCCCTCAGCGATCAGCTTGTTGCGCAGGGCGAGGTGTCGCAGTGCCGCTTCGATGTCGCGTTCTTCGGCTGTCGCCCACTCCAACGAAAGTTCTCGCAGCAACGGCCACGTGTCGGCGTCCATGAAGGTTCCTGCGACACCATCGCAGAACGTGTCACAGGTTGTGACGACCGGTTTTCCAGCCGCAACTCCCTGGATGATCGGAGTGCAACTGGCTGGCTGGACACCAATCACTCGCACCTGTGGTGCGACGCTGGCGAAGACGTTGGCGATCCCAGTGACGAGCCCACCGCCGCCAACTGGGACATACACCGCCTCGACATCGGGCATATCCTCAAGGATCTCGAGTGCGATCGAACCGTACCCGGCGACAACGTTGCGGTCGGCATGCGGATGAATGAACGCATCCGGTTCGGCCATGAATGCCTGATCGAGAAAGATGTCCCACACCGTCGCTGGGTCGCGGGGCTCAATCGCTCCACCGAGCGCAAGAAACGCATCGACCTTTGCCCTCGGCGCATTCGATGGCATGATCGCCCTTGCAGGAACGCCGAAACGCCGGGCCGACCATGCGAGCGCCTGGGCGGCGTTCCCTGACGAAACGATGCTGACGCCGCTTGCCCGGGCGTCAGCCCCAATTGACGCGACCGCGTTGTAGATCCCGCGCAACTTGAAGCTACCGGTTGGCTGCAGGGTTTCAGGCTTCAGCCAGATCGTCTCGGAACCATGCAGTGGCAGCAATGGCGTTCTCACTGTGACACCACGGGCGCGTTCGCGCGCTGCGTGGACGTCGTCCATCGGCGGCAGCGGATGGTCGGGATCAACGATCCAGGTGGGCATCGGGCTTACACGTCCTCATCCAGAATGAATCCCATTTCGATCTCTTGACCGGAGTATCCGGGTGATAATTGAGCCACACAGACGTAATGTCATCATATGCACCATCGACGATGTTTCGTATTCCGCCGAAGCCAAATAGCAGTCCTCGGGGATTGCGCGCGATTTCGAGGGCATGAACGGCACGCTGAAAACGCTCGCGATCTTCTGGCCTCATTGTATGTATTTCGTAGAGCAACACCGACAGACATTCGCAAACGTTTGGGCTGTTACCCGTCGAGCCGGGTGTCATACCTGCTCTACTTCGACCCATCGACCAGTTCGCGCGGCATCCAGAGCCGCATCAAGGACGGCTTGCGAGGCGACGCCGTGGGACAGCGTCGGCGTTGGCGACGGATCGCCACGGCGCACCGCGTCGATGAACTGGCTCGCGATGGCAACGCGCAGGTCAGGCATGTCGGTCGGAAGGTCGGCGAGAATTGGTTCGCCAGCGTCCGGCCCGTAGTGCAGCACCTTCGTGCCGTCGACCACGACCGAGCCCTCGTCGCCGTCGAGTTGCAATGTCCACTCACCACTGCTGTGAGCGATGGGAACACCACGCACCGTCAATAGTGCGCCGTTCGCGTAGCGACCGAAGAGGACGAAGCCGTCTTCGCCAGTGATGTTCGCCATCTCCCCGCCGCCTGGCAGGGGAACAGAAGGGCGCGACACGATCGTCCGGCAGGCGACTTCGGCAATGGGGCCACCATGCCAGAGCAACAGGTCAACCAGGTGTGGGCCGACCGACGAGGCCAATAATCCACCACCCTGCGCGGCATCGGAAAACCATCCGGCCTTTGAGTCGCTCCAGAGGGGCAGCCGCATGTATCCGACCGGGTTCATTGGGACTCGCATGTCGGCCATCAGCAACTGCCCGATGGAGCCGTCGGCAAGAAACTCAGCCGACCGGCGAAAGTGCGGGGTAAATCGTTGCTGGAAGTTCATCATCCCCGTGACACCAGCGGTTGCTGCCGCGTCACGGATCTGCCGCGCCTCGTTGAGATTGGATGCGATCGGCTTTTCGCAGAAGACATGGACACCAGCGGCGATTGCATCCAACGCCATCCGTGCATGGAGCGCTGGTGGCGAGGCGATGACGACGGCATCGACGTTCTCGATCAACGTCCGGTAGTTGTCCGTCGCTACCTCAATGCCGAACTTTTCGGCGATCGATTCCGCTCGTTCTGCCTTCGCCGAGCTGATGGCGACGACCTCGACGCCCGGCAGCTTCTGGAATACCTCAATGTGAAATGCCCCGAACCCGGTTCCGATCACGCCGATTCGCACCGTTTCTCCCATCAGTCGCCTCGCTCCCCAGGTTGTTGCGGATGGCCATTGCGTCCATCGTACCAACTCAACTCATAGCAGGTTGATGGTCATGTGTACTTCGACAATGTAGGATGTGCCACCCAGCCAGACCTCGCCGAGCGCAGATCGTGAGTGCTTGAAGGGCAGGTGATTCCAATGGAGCGCACGAACGGTGATGTGTTGATTCAGGCACGACCTGAACCGTTGGCAATCGATCCCGATTCAACTGCTGTCGTCGTCGTTGACATGCAGAACGATTTCGGCGCGGAAGGTGGAATGTTTGAGCGGGCGGGCATTCCGATCGGCGGGATTCAGGCAGTCATCGAGCCTACGGCAAAGGTGCTCGCCACGGCACGAAGTGCCGGAATGCTTATCGTGTACCTGAAGATGGAGTTTGATAGCACCCTTGCAAACGCTGGTGGCACCGATGCCCCAAACCTCATCAAGCACCTTGGTCTCAATGTTGGAACATCGATAACGGCACCCGACGGACGGCCGAGTCGGATTCTCATCCGAGATACGTGGAACACCGAGATCCTTCCTGCACTCACGCCTGACCCAGATGATGTGATCGTGTCAAAGCATCGATACAGTGGCTTCTTCGAGACGAACCTTGACGTGTCCCTTCGCGCGCACGGCATCTCGTCACTGGTCTTTACAGGATGCACGACCAGTGTTTGTGTCGACGCGACGCTACGGGATGCATTCTACCGGGACTATCGCTGTTTGGTTCTTTCGGACTGCACTGCGGAACCGCTCGGCAGCCAGTTTTCTCGTGGCAACCACGAAGCAAGCCTGCTGACAATTGAGGTGCTGTTTGGTTGGGTTTCAGATTCCACGTCATTCGTGCAGGCACTGAACCGTCAGCACGCTGATGCGACTGTCGTTTGATCATGATCGACCTGTTTGTGAGGGTCTGATAACCAACGTAAACGACCTTTGCAGGACGCGACTGATTAGTGCTCGACAACTGCGAGTAGATCCTCTAGCAGATAGCCGGCCCAAAGATCGTGTTGGCTGTCTCGCCAGGTAGCGATGTGCTGTTTGAGCTGAGCCTGTGTTTCGTCCGGCATGCGGTCGACGTTGCGTCGGATTCCTGGCAACGTCGGATTGGCCTCCTGGAATCGCCGTGTTTCATCAATCATGTCAGCCGTCACACGACGCGGTCGTTCGATCAACGCGCCGAGTTCATTGAACCGATCGTTCATGAGAATGAACGTAGGGATCGCAGGATGGCCCGCATCGGCAAGATAGCGATCTGCCAGATCCGGGTGCTCACTTTGCCGCAGAATACGTACGTCCAGGTTGGCGATGTCCTGTTCCAGTTTCCAGACGACTGGAACGAACTGCGCAGAGTCGTCGCAGTATGGCTCGGTCAGGATCAGCATGCGGAGCGGTTGTGCGGCAAAGCGTTCCAGCATCGATGGCGGGATGGTCGAGCGGTTCAGGTTCTGGGTAAAGCGCTTGCGGTACTTTCTCCAGAGTTGAGCGGCGTATGTATCGATCGTCATTCCCAACGACCAGTATTCGCCTGCGAGTTTCACGATCAACCTCCAGCATATTGATGGGTGTCAGTACGGTGGCGCGTCTGATGGATCAAAGCGGGAGCCTGCCAACATCGACGACGAGGGACGAGGGTTACGCGGCATGTCATCGTTGTCCGACCGTATACAGCAAAGCGCCCCTCCTCGTTTCTGAGGAGGGGCGCTTTGCTGTTCGGCTTAGCTGGCGACTGAGGCGACCGGGTAGTCCTCTTCAGCGAGGATTTCCTGCATCTTCTCGATTCCGACGAGCGACTGATCGTACTCGACCGTGACCTGCTTGGTGGGAATATCCACCGAAACCTGCTTAACGCCGTCGACCGGCTGTAGTGCTTCGGTCACTGAGCGAACGCAGTGATCGCAGGAGATGTCGGGAACCGTGAGTACTGTTGTTGCCATTGTGGCATTCCTTTCTGGCCGCAGCCATCTATCTTCGGGCCGTCAGTATCTACGCTGATGCTGACTAAGATCCCTCAACTGTAATTGTCCCCTTCATGCCGGCGTCGTAGTGGCCGGGGACGTGGCATCCGTAGAGGAGGTCGCCTGGCTCCTCGAAGGTGTAGACAAGGGTGCGAGTTTCGCCTGGTGCGACTTCGACGGCGTACGCTCCCTCGTCGCTGTGGCCGTCATCTTCGACGGCCATCTCGTTTTCATGCTCATCCTGTACATCTTCGTCGCCGATGACGAATTCATGCGGGATGACGCCGCTGTTGGTCACGGTGAAGGCGATTGTCTCGCCCTCGGCGATAGTGATGTCTCCAGGGTTGAAGCGCATCCCGTCGTTCGCATCAATGGCGATCGTGCGATCAACAACAACTCCAGAGCCGGAACTGTTCATGTCCATCGCAGATGCGGAGTGATCCGGGTTGGCGAAGAACAGGGCTGCCGCGCCGACGGCGAGTGCGACGATTGCGATGCCAGACAGGTAAGCGTACTCTCCAATTCGCGAGCGCAGCGGCGGATGCAGGATCTCTTCAGCGTCCTTGGGCTGGCGGAATGAGCGCAGGCGGAGTGCGTTGGTTACAACACTGACGCTGCTCATCGCCATCGCCGCCGCTGCGAGGATCGGCGAGAGTTGGACATCGAAGAACGGGTAGAGAGCGCCCATCGCAACTGGGATCAGGACGACGTTGTAGCCGAATGCCCAGAACAGTCCCTGCTTGATCGCGCCGACCGTCTTGCGCGAGAGTGCGATGGCCGTCACGATTGTCCGCAGGTCGCCGCCGATCAGCGTGATGTCGGAGGCCGCCATTGCGACATCCGTACCGGTGCCGATCGCGATTCCGAGATCGGACTGGGCGAGTGCCGGAGCATCGTTGATGCCGTCACCAACCATCGCGACCGTTCGCCCCTGCTTCTGGAGTTCAATGACCTTGGCCGACTTCTCCTCTGGCAGGACTTCGGCCAGAACATGATCGATGCCGACCTCACGGGCGATCGCCTCGGCTGTTCCCTGATTGTCGCCAGTCAGCATCCAGACTTCGAGTCCAAGTGCATTCAACTGGGCGACGGCTTCATATGATTCTGGCTTGAGCGTATCGGCGACGGCGATGATGCCGGCGCTTGCGCCATCGACGGCGACGTACATTGGTGTCGCGCCGTCGCGAGCCAGTTCGTCGGCCCGTTCAACCAGGCCGTTCATCGACACGCCACGCTGTTCCATCAGTGAGCGGTTTCCAATGACCAGTTCGCGGCCTTCGACGGTTGCTTCGATCCCTCGGCCAGTGATCGAACTGAAGGTGTCGGTCTTCGGCAGGTCGATCCCGAGGTCACGGGCGTGGTGGACAATTGCCTCACCAAGCGGATGCTCTGAACTCACTTCTGCCGCTGCGGCGAGCCGCAGCAATTCGTTATCCGCGAGTCCGTTCGTTGAAACGATTCGGGTTACTGCTGGCTTACCGCGGGTAAGCGTGCCGGTCTTGTCGAGAACGATCGTATCGATCCGGCGCGTCATCTCCAGTGCATCGCCGCCGCGGACGAGAATCCCATGCTCAGCGGCCTTGCCGGTGCCGACCATGATCGCGGTTGGCGTTGCCAGACCGAGGGCACATGGGCAGGCGATGATCAGAACAGCGATTGCTGCCGTCAGTGCGAACGTCAATGACGGTCCGAACAGAAGCCAGACGCCGAACGTGAGTGCCGCCAGGACGAGGACGATTGGAACGAAGTAACTGGAGATCGTATCGGCCAGCCGCTGCATCGGTGCTTTCGAACCCTGCGCGTCTTCGACGAGTCGGACGATCTGAGCCAGCGTCGTGTCCTTGCCGACCTTCGTCGCGCGGAAGACGAAGCTGCCAGTCTTGTTGATCGTCGAACCAATGACCTGATCGCCGGATGACTTATCGACCGGCAGGCTTTCGCCTGTCAGCATGCTCTCGTCGATGGCAGACGCGCCCTCGACAATCTCGCCGTCGACTGGCACTTTCTCGCCGGGTCGGACGCGTACCAGATCGCCAGCGACAACAGCTTCAACTGGAATATCCTGCTCAACACCGTCACGGATAACGCGTGCTGTCTTGGCCTGCAAGCCCATCAAAGCTTTGATCGCAGCGCTGGTCTGCTTCTTGGCACGCGCTTCCATCCACCGGCCCAGCAGGATCAGGCCGACGATGACAACGGCGGTTTCGTAATACAGGTCGAACGCGAATCCCCAGCGTGCCGAGAGATCGGGCCAGAGGGTGACGAACGCGCTGTAGCCGTAGGCGACGCTCGTGCCGACCGCGACGAGCGTGTTCATGTTGGTGCTGCCGTGCTTGGCCGCTGCCCAGGTTGCCTGATAGAAAACGCGGCCAGCCCAGAACTGGATGACTGTTGCGGAAATCAACAGGATCGGCGCGATCGTCCGCATCGAGATCGGTAACGGAAGGTACATCAGCGCCATCATCGCGACGCCAACGACCAGGCTGACCTGCCACTTGAGTTGCAGATCATCCATCTCACGCTGGCGAGCGATCTCGTGGCGGCTGGCCGGTGCCTCTTCGTCGGTGGCTACAGCCGTCTGTGCTGGTGCTACCTGTGCAGCCTGCTGGGCACCTACCTTATAACCGGCTTTTTCGACGGCTGCGTTGAACGCCTCCATCCCGGCCAGCGTCGGGTCAAACGAGACCTTCGCATGCTCAGTGGCGAGATTGACGCTCGCATCCTGAACTCCAGGGACCTTGATCAGCGCCTTCTCAATTCGACGGACGCAGGAGGCACAGGTCATGCCTTCGACCGGAAAGCTAAGTTCGCCAGGTTGTACAGCCTCCTGAACGGGAACTGGTGCTTGGGCCGGAGGCGTGTGTGACTCTTCCTCGAACTCGCCAACACCGTAGCCAGCTTTCGTGACTGCGCTGGTGAGCGTGTCGATGCTGACAAGCGTGGGATCGTAACTGACGGTGGCTTTTTCGGTTGCGAGATTGACGTTCGCTTCGTTCACGCCCGCGACCTTGCTGAGCGCCTTTTCAACTCTCCGCACGCAGGATGCGCACGTCATGCCGGTAATCGGCAGGCGCGCCTCACTCGACGTGGTTTCGGTTGGGGGAGCCGTCATCGTTGTCGGATCCATGTCAGGGACTCATTTCCGTTGGCCGCAGCGGGCGGCTATATGCTCCGAAATCATTATACCCCCTCTGGGTATGTGTTCCAATGATACCCCCTAGGGGTATATGTGTCAAGCCCGTTTTCGCTCATCACTGGGCGGGTCTGTTCAGCGTCATTGTTCAGTGTTCCCTCAATTCCCGCGCCACTGTTGTTGATTTCAGGAACGCACGAATTGCGGACACCGCCGATGAAGATCTGATGCTTGAACGGTGCCTTGGCTGGAACTATTGGTTAACGAACTACGACTACGCTATCGCGAACACGAGCTTCATCGCTGGCTCGCCCGGGATCAGGTTCAGAAAGTCGTACGACCGCTTCTGGAACCTGCTTGTCGCCGCAGCGTATTTCCGTCGGGCTGGCTACGATTGATCACCGTTCTGGATGCTTTTCTGGCACCGTCCTATGAGGATTACGTACGCAATCGAAACTCGTTGAGCCGATCAGGGTATTCTTTGTGCGGTGTTCACTTCCACATCGCGAGCGTTTGATTCTTATGCATGGGACATTGCCTTACATGAAACCCGTCCGAACCTTCGCCGTCATTCCTTCTCTCCCACCACAACTCGAACGACTGGGGGATATCGCTCGCAACATGCGCTGGGCCTGGACGCACGATGCCGTCGCGCTCTTTCGGCGGCTGGATGACAATGTCTGGATGGAGTCGGGCCACAATCCGGTTCTCATGCTCGGCAGGGTCGACCAGACGCGACTAGAGGAGGTCGTCCAGGACGAAGCGTTCATGGTGCAGCTCGAGCGCGTTGCACGCGATCTGGACGGGTACCTTGAGCGGAACGATACCTGGTTCGCACGCCAGTACGGGCAGGCTGATCGTCCGAAGATCGGTTACTTCTCGATGGAGTTCGGTTTGACCGACTGCGTCAACATCTTCGCCGGTGGCCTCGGGTTGCTGGCCGGGGATCATCTGAAGTCTGCGTCCGATCTGGGCGTTCCGCTGGTCGGTGTTGGTTTGCTTTACCAGCAGGGGTATTTTCGGCAGACGTTGAACGATGCAGGATGGCAGCAGGAGTTTGCGGAGGAGAATGACTTTCATAACCTGCCGCTGAGCCTGGAGCGGTGTGCCGATGGCGGACCGTTGATCGTCGAGGCTCCCCACCCAGGTCGGAATGTCCTGGCGCAGGTCTGGAAGGCGCAGGTTGGCCGCATTGCTCTCTATCTGCTTGATACGAACATTGAGGGGAATCGCCCTGAAGACCGGAACATCACCGATCAGCTTTATGGTGGTGATACAGAAACTCGGATTCGCCAGGAAATCGTTCTCGGCATCGGTGGTTGCCGTGCGTTGGAGGCGTTGGGAATCGCCCCGGTCGTTTATCACATGAATGAGGGTCACTCGGCGTTCCTGGCGCTCGAGCGGGTCGCTCAACTGATGCACGAGCAAGGGCTATCGTTCGCCGAAGCGCGAGAAGCGGCGTCTGCCGGGTTGATCTTCACGACCCACACACCAGTCGTCGCTGGTCACGATTCGTTTTCCCCGCAGTTGATCGACCGTTACCTCGGCGAGTACGTTCGAGTTCTTGGCATCAGTCACTCGGAAGTGATGGCGCTCGGTCGAGTGAACCCTGACGACGAAGGTGAACCATTCGGGATGACTCCGCTGGCGCTGCGGATGGCCGCGTACTCGAACGGTGTCTCGAAACTGCACGGGGAAGTCAGCCGGCAGATGTGGCAACGACTCTGGCCAGGACTGCCGGAGGATGAAGTTCCGATCGGCCACGTCACGAATGGCGTTCACCTGCGCTCGTGGGTCTCCGACGAACTTGAAGCGCACTACGATCGCTACATCGGCTCGCGCTGGCGGAACGAGCCGTCAACAACGACTGCCTGGGAGCAGGCGAGCCGGATTCCTGCTGAAGAACTCTGGCGGACACATGAGCGTCGCCGCGAACGTCTGATCGTCTTCGCAAGGCGACGCCTTCAGGAACAACTCAGGCATCGCGGAGTGTCGCAGGCGGAAATCGAGCGCGCCGGATCGGTCCTCGACCCAGAGGTGCTGACAATCGGCTTCGCGCGGCGCTTCGCGACATACAAACGTGGCACGTTGATGCTGCGTGATCCAGAACGACTGATGCGTTTGATCAGTGACGCCCAGCGTCCAGTGCAATTCATCTTCGCAGGCAAGGCACACCCGCGCGACGATGCTGGAAAGGAACTGATTCGCCAGATTATCGCGTTCTCACGCCAGCCAACAGTGCGACACCGATTCGTCTTTCTCGAAGATTACGATATGGATATTGCTCGCTTCCTCGTCCAGGGGTGTGATGTCTGGCTCAACAATCCACGCCGTCCACAGGAAGCATCTGGCACGAGCGGGATGAAGGCTGCTGCAAACGGCATTCTCAACTTCAGCACGCTCGACGGCTGGTGGGCTGAGGCCTGGGACACCTGCGCAGATCTACCGACGCCGATTGGCTGGAGCATTGGCCGTGGCGAGACCTACGACAACTGGGACTATCAGGATCAGGTTGAAGCAGAGGATTTCTACGACATTCTTGAGCGCGACATTGTTCCGACGTTCTACGACCGTGGAAACGAGCGTATCCCGCGCAACTGGGTGGCGCGGATGCAGGCGACGATCGAACACATCGGTCCCTTCGTCAGCGCCCACCGGATGTTGCGAGATTACGTCAGCGGCTTTTACATTCCGGCGATCGAACGGTCAACGGCATTGGCGTCCGGTGATCTTTCTGGTGCGCGGTCACTGGCCGAATGGCGAACACGTGTCGAACGCAACTGGTGCCATGTCCGGGTTGAGTCGGTCGAGAATAATGTTCCGAGCGAGGTGCGAGTCGGCGAGCCGATGGTCGCGCGCGCCAGGATCCATCTCGGCGTGATGTCGTCATCCGATGTCGCAGTCCAGATGTACACGGGGCGTCTGAACGCGAGTGGCGAGATCGTGGATGCCGAGACAACTCCGATGCATCTGGCAGGTGAGATCAGTAAAGGGACCTATCTGTTCGAATCGGATCCGACGCCGTGGAGAGTCAGTGGCCTGCACGGCTACACCGTCCGCGTCCTGCCAGACCATGAGTTACTGCACTGCAACTACTGCCCTGGGTTGATCACCTGGGCGGATGCGTAAACGACAGCGCGTTGATCTGGACGATGTTCCAGTCCAGGTCAACGCGCTGTCGTGATTTCGACCTGCCCTTCAATCTCAACCGGGATACCAAACGGCAGTTCGGACACGCCGATTGCCGATCGCGCGTGGCTGCCTGCAGTTGGACCCCAGATGGTGATGATGAGGTCAGTGAAGCCATTGATGACCGCCGGTGTCTGTGTGAACCCAGGCGAGGCGTTGACCAGGCCGAGGATCTTCAGCCAGGCCGTGACACGGTCGAGGTCACCAAGCGCGCGTTTGAGACTTCCGATGATCGCCAGCCCGGTCAGCCGGGCCGCTTCATAGGCCTGCTCGGGCGTCACCTCTTCGCCGACCTTGCCGAACGGCCCAGCGAGCGAACCATCCGCGTTCTGGGGGCCGTGACCGGAGATGTAGGCGTACTCGCCGTGAACCCGCACCCAGGGGAATGGAAGTTCCAGCCCTGGTGGGAGCGTCAGCGGCTCCGGAATCATCAGACCGAGTTCGCTCATCCGTTCCTCAATACGCATACCAATGCATCTCCCTCATGCCACGGAACTGGTGCGACGTCCGTATTCAGAGCATCTGAATCGTTGCCCAAGTCGGCGCAGCGCGTCACGAACGGCGAATTCGCTACTACTTTGCGTCTTTCTCCCGTCGATCAGTCGGCGTTCAGTTCACCCCAGCGTGGGACGGTCATGCGCATCGTCGTGCCACGACCTTCTCCAGCGCTCTCAGCCCAGAGCGAGCCGTTGTGCCGGTGAGCGATCTGACGAGAGATGTAGAGTCCGAGTCCGATACCGGGGATGTCGAGCGCGGCGGCGTTGGGCGCCCGCCCGAATGGTTCGAAAATGCGTTCGGCCATTCCTGCGGTCAGCCCGATGCCCTTGTCCTGAACCGAAACGTACACGTTGTTAACGTCGCCTGTGACGGCGACGATGATCTCGCTGCCGCTGGAACTGTATTTCGCAGCGTTGTCAAGAAGATTGGAGAGGATCTGTTCCAAACGATCTGGATCGCCAATCATCGTCAATGAATCGTCTGTAGTGTTGATCGTGACGATGTGGGCGTTGTCTTCCAGTTCGTCGCCATGCGATGAGATCGTTTCCTGGACGAGTTGGACGAAATCGAACTCACGAGGTCGAAGTGCCAGTTGACCGCCACGCAGGCGAGAAATATCCAGAAGATCAACGACCAGGCCGGAAAGACGATCTGTCTGGGTGACGATACTGGCGAGATGGCGCTGTAGCCGACCGGAATCAAGCGTTCCCCGGTCAGCGTTCCGCTGCAGTAACTGCGCCATGCCTTTGATGTTCGTCAATGGTGTGCGAAGTTCGTGAGCAGCGATGCTGAGAAACTCGTCCCTAGCGGCGACGGTTGCCTCCACTTCCTGCCGGGCGATCACCTCGTCTGTCACTTCAACGGCATGCATCAGAATGCTGTGGGGAGTGTTTTCGTCACCACCGAACCGTTGGTAGCCGAAGTTGAAAAATGCGTTCTCCAACTCGCCGTCAGTGTTTCGATCCCAGTGGACTGGAACTTCTGTTCCAACGACGACCTTGCCTGACGCGTACACATCGTCGAGCATTTCGAAGAAGCCTTGCCCGTCCAGTTCTGGAAAGGCTTCCCGAATGGACTTACCGAAGATGTCCGACCGGCCGATAATTTCGAGGTATCGTGGGTTTGCCAACTCGAAGACGTGATCGGGACCCTGAACGAGGGCAATGACGGCTGGAGAGTGCTCAAACAGGTCGCGCAAGCGCGTGCGCTCGAACTCGACGGCTTTGACTGCTGCCTTTTGTGCCTCGTGGGATCGAGCGTTTGAGATAGCCGTCGCAATCTGACTGGCGGCGATATCCAGGACACTGCAGTAGTTCTCGTCAACTGGCAGCCGAGGACTGAGGCCGATGACGAGCACTCCGTGGAGGTGTTCGTCACTCGCATGCAGGATCGGGATGATTCGCGCAGCTTCGACAGGTTCCGGCCATCGCCGACCTGGAAACGAACCGAAACGACGTTCGAGATCGTCGATCATGGCCGCATTGCCGGTGCGCACAACGTCGGCGATTGGCCAGCCGGGATCGTCCACCGTTAAGTCATTCAAGGGCACGATGTCATGACAGATGTGGGCCGGAATATCCCCGACGGAACTCGCGAGCCGGAGTCTGCTTCCGTCTTCGTCGAGGAGATACAGCAATGCGAATGCAATATCTCCGTCATTCTGGGCAAAGACGTCGGCGGCGAGCAAGGCAACCTCATTGACGGTGCGAGCTTCGGCGGCAGTGCGTTCTGCGAGCATGCGCAACATCATCATCCGGCGCTCGGTCAAAACACGTCGCGTCGTTTCCTGTACGGTGACGAGCGTTCCACCGACGCGATCGTCGTCACCCAGGACTGGGCTGTAACTGTATGTCCAGTACACCTCCTCCATCCGCCCATTGCGGCTGATTGGGACGAGGTTGTCTTCGTGCCACGACGCTTCTCCGCCGCGCATGACCGATTCGACTTCCGGACCGATGACCGGCCAGATATCGCCCCAGAACTCTCTCCCACGCGCGCCGAGCGCCGCCGGATGGCGGTCTTCGCCCAGGCTCGGTCGGTACCCATCGTTGTAGATCTGGATCAGCTCATCACCCCACCAGAGGAACATCGGGTGACGAGATGTCAGGAGCACAGACGTAATCGTCTTGAGGCTCTGCGGCCAGTTTTCGATCGGTCCTAATGATGTCGACGACCAGTCGAAGGCTCGTGTGAGTTCACCCATCTCTCCACCACTGGCGGTGCCCAGACCGGTCGCAGACGACGTGACTGTTGTCGAGAGATGCGTGTCGTTCACTGTGGACTCCCCAGACATCCTTGAGGTGTCACCGTGGTTCAGGATTCTGCCTCGTGTCGAATATTAAGCATGACAAGCCCCTCGAATCGGTCGATATCCTGACGAATGATGTCGAGGCTGGAACGCCAGAAGTCCGGGGTCTGAATATCGATACCAAACCGCTGAGCGAGCGTGGCAGCGTCCGCCAGGCCGGTCGACATCAGCAGGTCGTCATAAGAGTCGCGAAATCGCTCCGGGTCAGCCTGGTACTGTGCGTACAGTCCGAGGGCGAATAGCAAGCCAAACATGTATGGGAAATTGTAGAACGATCGTCCACTGCTGTAGTAGTGCGGCTTCGCGGCCCACATATATGGATGGAGAACGTCCATATCTAGACCGTCTCCATACGTCTGCCGCTGGGCATCGAGCATGAGTTCGTTCAATTCATCGATCGACAATTCACGTGCGTCGCGACGCTCGAAGACTGATCGCTCGAACATGAAGCGGCTGGTGATATCGACGACCACCTGACAGTTGCCCTGCAACGACCCTTCGAGGATTGCCAATGCCTCGACGTTGTCCGCTTCACGCAATCCTGCGTCCCGAACGATCGTCTCGCAGAAAATGCTGGCGGTTTCGGCAAGCGCCATCGGTGTTGTCCGCTGAAGTATCGTGACTATGCAGCGATTGGTGTTGTGATAGCCGTGTCCGAGTTCGTGGGCGAGCGTCGACACACCGGAGAATGCTGGTTTGAAGTTCGCCAGAATCCGCGACTCATCGGCACGCAACGACATGCAGAACGCACCGTCGCGCTTGCCGGGTCGTGGTTCTGCGTCGATCCAGCGTTCCGCAAAGGCTCGTTCGGCGAAGTCTCCTAGTCGATTTGAGTAACCGTGAAAGTGCCGAACGATGAATGCCTGTGCTTCGTCCCAGGTCCAGTTGCGAGAATTGTCACCGAGCGGCGCGAACAGGTCGTACCAGGTGAGGGCGTCAAGACCGAGCGCGTGTGCCTTCGCCCGCAGGTACCGCCGGAAGTCGGGAAACGACTCATTGGCGGCGGAAAGCATTGCGTCCAGCGTTGAGCGGTCGATGTGGTTATCGAAGCACGCTTCGTCGAGGGGGCTAACCCAGCCGCGTCGGGCGGACAGCGTGTTCACCTGACCCTTGATGCCGTTCATCGCTGCCGCCAGGGGCAGTGCATGGCGTTCCCAGGCAGCCATCTCAGCCTCGTAGCCGGCCTGGCGAACGTTCCGGTCACGATCGTGGGCGAGATTCCGGACCTCGCTCATTGGCCGCTCGATGATGGATCCATCCAGATCAACAGGAACGCTGATTTGCGACGAAAGGTTGTTGTAGAGCTTCGCCCATGCTGCCCCGGATGAGAGATTCAGCTCTGTAGCAAGTTCTTCTTCCGCTGGTGACATCTGATGGTTGGCTCGTCGTTGTGTTTGCTGGAGCGCAAATGCATGATTGGCAGCGATTTCTGATCGTTCGATCAGGTCATCAACATCGAGCGATCCAACCCACGCCGTGAAACGTGTTTCAAGTTTTTGCAGTCGCGCAGTCTGCTGCTGAAAACTGCTCATCGTGGCTTGTGCGCGATCGTCCCGAGAATCCGTTGCGGTGAAGGATGCGATATACGCACCGAGTGTGGCGAAATCCTGGAGAACGTCGTTCATCCGCTTGATAATCGCTTCGGCTGCCGCGATCGTTGCATCATCCAGTGGTGCAGCATCACGTCGATCGACACCGTGTCGGTCGAACAGTTCGGCCAGCCCGTCGATGTTGGCGACGCTAGCGGCCAGACCCTGCTCGAATTCGGGCGAATCAATACCCGGATAGACGACGCTCATGTCCCACCGAGGAAGCGATTCGTTAGAGTCGACCATCGTTGAAATTCCTTTCGATCAACCGTGATGAACTGT
>JBGSWU010000202.1:0-12230 GCA_041751795.1 Thermomicrobiales bacterium | reverse complement strand
TGAATCAGCGCCGGGTATCGAACCTGGGCCAGCGCCTCAACAGCAGATTGTTCGCCGAATGCGACGATGGTCGTCGGTGTCGGAACCCCTGCGATGATCAGATGTCGCAGCAACGCCAGCCGATCGGACAGGAGCCGCGCGGTTGCCGCACGGTTCACAACGGTTGCGCCATTTGCTGCCAGTAACGCAGCGAGCGTCGATCGGTCCGCCGTCGCGACCTCCCGATCGAGGACGAGCGTTGGACCTGATGGATTGTCGTTCACCAGTGGAAACGCCATCGTCGTTGCATCACGCAACTGCGCCTCGGAGTTGCGTTCAGCGAAGGCAGCGATGAGCAGCCGTTCTTCAACGCGCATCCGCGGCGCAAGCAGGGTGACGGACTTGGTCGAGGTGGTCATGGTCAAGCGAACCCCTCCTCCACCCGCCTCTGCGGGTCCCCGGCCCCCTCCCCTGTGCGGAGAGGGGGCGTTCCGGTGCACTGAGTCAAGTCAGCCCCGCTGATCCGTACGCCTCCCTTTTCAGGGGACGGTTGGGGAGGGGTTGACTCAACGCACAGGAGGATGAAAAGGATCCGGCTTTACTCCCCCCAGTCCTCTTCTTCAGCCGGCGCCAGGCCGAGGCTGATTGGTGCGACGCTGAGGACTTCGAGCTCGGCGCTGCAATCAACGCATTGGACGATCTCGCCTACGATGGCATCGGACAGTTCAACGTCGGCGGCGCATTCTGGACAAGCATTCATTGGTGGTTCCCTTTCCCTGGTCTTTTCTGTTTCGTCAGTTCGATGTGCGGTTCAGTCGATGGTTACGCAGACGGCTGGGAAATCCCCGCGTTTCGGGAGACTCCCGTTGCTAGGGTCCGGCCTTGGCTGTGGGTAGAGCGGGGATCGCGAGTCAATCATTTCCCCTCCACCGGCATGCCTGGTCGGGTTCCAGCCAGCAGTTGCTGTTTGATTTCTGCGAGTTCTGCATCCCGCTCAGTGATCGCTGCACGGCGCTGCTCGATGATCGCGGCTGATGTTTCAAGCCGTAGGTCGCCGGCAGTCCCCTGATGGGTGCGTGACTTCAGGACATCACGTGGGTCGAGTTCGCCCAGGTCGTCGATCATGTCGGCAATCCGGCGGTAGGCATCGCGGAACGGGACGCCCTTGAGGACGAGATCGTAGGCAGCATCGGTTGCGAATAACTCCGCCGAGCAAGCCTCGATCATCCGCTCCTCGTTCGGCTGGAGGCGAGCGACGGTCAGAGCCGCCATTGCCGAGGATTCCTCGACCATGTCGAGCGACTCCATGAATGGACGTTTCGTTTCCTGGAGGTCCATGTTGTAGCCAGCCGGCAGGCCAACCTGGATGCCGAGGATCTGCTGCTGGAAGGCGAGGATGATGCTGCCCTTGGCGCGTAGCATCTCCATCGCGCCGAGATTCTTCTTCTGCGGCATGATGCTTGAGCCGGTTTTGAACGAGTCGTCCAGCGTGAAGAACCCGTACTCGCTGGTCGTGAAGAGCAGGATGTCCTGGGCGAGTTTCGAGAGATCAAGCATGACCTGGACGAGCGACTGGACGATCGCCGACTCGAACTTGCCGCGCCCGTGCTGGGCGTAGAGGACGTTGTTCTGCGTCTTCGCGAAGCCGAGGATGTCGGAAACATAGCCGCGCTCGAGTGGAAGACCAACACCGTACGATGCAGCCGAGCCGAGCGGTGACTGGTCGGAGAGGGCGATCGCAGCGTCGAGCAGCGTCAGGTCGTCGAGCAGTGATTCGAGATACGCCCCGGCCCAGACGCCAACCGACGAGAGCATTGCCCGCTGCATGTGGGTGTAGCCCGGCATCGGAGTCTGCGTGTGACGGGTCGCGAGGTCGAGCAGCGCCTCACATGCGTCGAGGACCGCCGTCTGGACTGGCAGAACCGCTTCGCGGGTGAAGATGCGGATATCGACGACTACCTGATCGTTGCGTGAGCGCCCTGTGTGAATCTGCTTCCCAGCCTCGCCGAGCTTCTCGGTCAGCCAGCCCTCGATCTTTGTGTGGACGTCTTCATCCGCCAGCGTCAGTTCGAATTCACTCGATTCGGCCAGTTCGACGATCGTCGCCAGTTCGTTCCGAAGCGCGTGGTACGTCTCAACCGGCAGGAGGCCGGCTTTCGCCAGTCCGGCGGCGTGGCCAATCGAGCCAAGCGCATCGGCCACGACGAGCCGCTGATCGTAGACCAGGTCGTCGCTGATTTCGAATCGCTCAACACGCGGATCGAGCGCATATCCCTTATCCCAGAGCTTCGTGACCAACGGGCCTAAACCCCTCCCCCAACCCCCTCCCCTATGCGGAGAGGGGGCTTCCAATCGAATGACTCAAATCTGCCCCTCCGAACCCTACTCCCTCCCTTCTCAGGGGAGGGAGTAGGGAGGGGTTTAATCCGCTACCATCGCCTCCTTCATCGCGCCCTCGCTCTTGGCCAGTTCGGCGTCGCGCAGGGCAAGGACCTGATACGGCAGTCCCTTGATGTAGGCAGCCGGTCCGCAGAGTTGCTGGTTGAATCCACTGCTGGCGATCGAGCGTAGTTCCGGCTTGAAGAGCGAGGCGGCTGACTCGCGCTTGATGATGTCGATGTTTCCCTTGTAGAGCGATACCGTCCAGGTGCCGGTAACGACCGACTGGGTGCTGGCGATGAAGGCGTCGAGGTCGGCCTTGAGCGGCTGGAACCACTCGCCGTGGTAGACGAGTGACGACCATGTTGCGTCGACATTCTTCTTGAATGCGACCTGCTGCTTCGTCAGCGTCATCCCCTCGATGTCCTTGTGGACGGCGAGAATGATCTTCGCTCCCGGCGCTTCATAGATCTCACGTGACTTGAGATCCATGATGCCGTCTTCCCAGATATCGATCTTGCCAACGCCGTTGGCTCCACCGAGCGTATTGAGCGTCTGGATGATCTCCGGCAGTGGCAACGACTGGCCATTGAGGGCGACCGGTAGGCCACCCTCGAAGGTGAGCGTGATCGTCGTGGCCTCATCAGGTGCTTGGGAAGGTGGCGTCAGCCACATCCAGATGTCGTCAGGTAGGACAGTGTCGAGGCCGATCCCGCCGGAGGCGATCGAGCGGCACCACATCGTCTTGTCGTCGCCACCAGAAATAATCTCGGTGACCGGGACACCGTAGTGGGCGCAAAGCGCCAGTTCCTCGGTGCGGGTCAGGTCGAAGTCACGGACCGGGACGATCACCTTCAGATCCGGCGCGAAGATGGTGAAGACGTTGTGCATTCGGTACTGATCGTTGCCCTTGCCAGACGACCCTTCCATCAATCCATCGCAGCCCATCTCGACCGCCATCTGGGCGACCTTGGCGGCGATCAACTGGCGGGTCATCGAGGTTGAAACCGGATAGCCGTTGTAGTCGGAGTTGGCGACAATCGCCTTCGTCAGCCACTCGTTGGCGAACTCGGCTTTGGCGTCGATGAGGATCGGCTCGATGCCGAGTAGCGCGGCCTTCTCGAAGGCCATCGCAATCTCATCGTCACCCTGGCCGACATCGACGGTGATTGGCACGACTTCCGCGCCGTATTTCTCCTTGGCCAGGACGATACAGAGCGTTGAATCGAGCCCGCCGGAGAAAGCGATCGCGATCTTCTTGACGCTTGCGACGTCAGTTGCAGCGACTTTCGCCAGCGCTCCGTCGAGGAGTGACTTGTCTGTATACGATTCAGATGACGTCAATGTTGTGGACATCGTCGGTGTTTCCTTTACACGTTCCCTGGGTCTTCGTGGTCAGTCTGGCGGCGAAGCCTGACGGGCCACTGGCTGCGCGCATCGACAGGGCGATACGCACATGGCACGTCAGGCGCGTAGCCTGACGCGACCGGGGATTGCGGGAACGGGGGAAACACCGATCTCCGCCTGTAAGGCGGCATCGGTCGATGTACTGTCAGATGAACCAGACGATTGATGAGTTGTCACGATTTACTCCAGAAACCATAAATGAAGAGCGGCAGGTCAGGCAGCGTGATAAGTGGCTGATCTTTCAATCAGCCGCGCCTGGGGCTCCTCGGTTTTCTGAAGTCGATATTCATGGTGTTCGTGACATCCTTCACAGAGTTCGTCCGTAACGAAGACTCTACACCGATTGCGACAAACTGTCAACCTGAGCCGAAATGTACAAACATCGCTGGACTGCGGGAGATTGGGCGGCAGGACAAGCGATGAACACTCAACGCTCTGTCACGGGCCAATCTCCCGCATCACACCGGCTTTGCTGTTAGTCCCGGTCCAGCGGCCAAATCGGTCGGCGGACACGTTCGAACTCGAGCTGATTCAGGTTGGAGGTCGTCCATCCGGGTGGGTCGGTGCGGATGATCTCTTTGGCCAGCGGCTCGAAGGCAGCACGGAAGTGGTTCTGTGACTTGAGCGCGATGATCTTGTAGCGGCTGATGTCGATGCCGTGCAGCAGGAATAGTTCGGCGTCGATCGTCTGGCTGCTTTCCGAGCCGACGATGATGTCAACGCCGCCAACAACGAGCCGCGCCATCTTGCCGAGGTTGCGCTTGCCGCCACGGCCCATCGGCGACTGCGTCACAAACTGGCCGTCCGTCACCGACTTGACATAGGCTTTCACCTCGATTGGGGCACCGAGCATTGGCGGGTCGGTCTTGCCGCCGATCCGTGCGTCGATCGTTGCGCCGGGACCCGCCTCGTGCGCCTGTTCCGCCGTTTCAGGGTCGTAGATGAAGCCGAAAGCGGCGTTGGTCAGGCCCGCGTCGAGCATCGCATGCAGCAGGTGTGTGCCGTCGCCCGGTGAACCGCCACCGGGATTGTCCGACACTTCTGCGATGACGACTGGGCCGCCGTCGACGGCCAATGCCTGGCGGATTGCTTCCTCCGGCTGCGGGAGCTGCGAGAGAAACGCGTCGCGCATGTCCCATATCAGCTTGGCGACCGCCTCCGTCGCCTGCTTTGCCAGATCTCGGTCACCATCGACGGTGGCCATCACACTCGTCGAAACGATCGGGACATCCGAGTGTGGGTAGCCGTGGATGAAGGCGACATCGATGACTCCCGGTTTCGCTTCCCATTCCCAGCACAACTTGTTGATCTGTCGCGCCGGGCCGTGGAAACTGGTGATCGGTGCGATCATCATCGGCAGGACGGTCGAGTGCATGACCGGTCGCACCTCGCCGCGCACCGTCTTCGCGGCTAGTTCGACCGCCTCGTAGCCACGTTCGTAGCCATCGACATGTGGGTATTCGTGGACCGTCAGCAGCGCCGTCGCGGACTCGATCATCAGGTCGGTCGAGTGGCAATGCAGGTCGAGCGTTCCAATCAGTGGAGTATCTGGACCGACCAGTTCACGGACCGCCGCGAGGATCGTTCCCTCGATGTCGTCAACCCCCTCGGCAGAACCCGCCCCGTGCAGCGCCAGGCAGACGGCGTCGAACTCACCTGCGTTTTTCAGTCCGTCGAGCAGGTTGCCGAGCATCGTGTCGAATGCGGCGCGCTCGATCGTTCCTGACGGGTGCGCCTGGGCCGAGAACGTTGGGACGATTTCGACACCAATCGCCTCGCCAGCGTCGATCATCCCGCCGAGGTAGCTGCGAACACCCTTGTTCCGCTCGATGATCTCCTGCCCGGTCGCCCAACCCTGTCGTTGGAACTCACTGACTGGCGTCGGTGGCCCGAACATCGTGTTCGTCTCATGACTTATCTGTCCGATTGCGATGCGCATGGTGTTTTCCTTTCGGTGAGTCGGGATTCGTGATTCGGGATTCGGGACACGGGGACACCGAGCATAGCCCTGTGCTGTCGAACACGTCAGCGTGATTCACAGTTATGTTCGACGAGTAATTGCTCGTGCAACACCCCCGAATCCCGCCTACACATACTCCACATCCCGGTCCAGCGGCCAGATCGGGCGCTGGATGCGTTCGAACGGCATCGAGTCGAGGTTCGACGATGTCGATCCCGGCGTGTCGCAGCGGATGATTTCTCCGGCGAGGTGTTCGAATCCGGCTCGGAAGTGCTGCTGTGACTTGAGGCAGACGACCTTGTAGCGGGTCACATCGATCCCGTGCAGCAGGAAGACCTCGGAGTCGAGCGTCTGGGTTCGGACGGAGGAGATGATGACGTCGACATTGCCGATGACGAGCCGTGCCATCGGGCCGAGATTCACCCGTGTTCCCGCGCCCATCGGCGTTGTGTAGACGAACTGTCCGTCGGTCAGGCACTTGACGTACGCGCTCGTTTCGACCGGAGCGCCGTGCAGATCGTCGGTCTTGCCACCGATGCTGACCTGGATCGTCGATCCAGTACCCGCGTCGTGAGCCTGCTGGGCGACTTCTGGATCGAAGATGTAGCCGAAGCAGGTGCCTGGCTGGTCGGCAGCCAGTAGGGCACGGAGCAGGTGGGTGCTGTCACCCGGCGCTCCGCCGCCGGCGTTGTCGGAGATGTCGGCGATGATGACCGGTTGCTTGTTGGACGCCAGCGCCTGCTGTACAGCCTGATCAGCGCCGGGAAGGTCGAGCAAAAAGTCGTCCCGCATATCCCAGAGGCGACGCGCGACGTCTTTCGCGGCCCGTTGGGCCAGTTCAGGGTCGTTGTCGGTCGTGACGAGGATGGTCGTCTGGATAGCCGGAATGTCGGTGTGTGGGAACCCGTGGACGAAGGCGACATCGACGACCCCTGGTCCCGATTCCCACTCGAAGCACATCTCGTTGATTGCCTTCGCCGCGCCGTGCATCGTTGTCGATGGCGGCACGATCATCGGCAGGATTTCCAGGTGGCGGGCGGGCTTCAGGTCACCCTTGACGATTCGCGCTGCTAGTTCAACCGCCTCGTAGCCACGTTCGTAACCGTCGATGTGTGGGTACTCGTGGACGTTGAGGAGGATGTCGGCACCATCAACCATTGTCTGGGTCATGTTGCCGTGCAGATCGAGCGTCACGACGATCGGGTTCTCGCGCCCGACGACGGCCCGGATTTCTTCCAGCAGTGTGCCTTCGAGGTCGTCACGTCCTTCGGCAACACCGGCACCATGGAGCGAGAGGCAGATCGCATCTACGTTCCCTGCCGCCTTCAGTCCGTCGATCAGTTCATCGCGAATCGATTCGTAGGCATTGCCGCTGATTGTTGCCGACGGTTCGGTGGAAGTCGCAATCGTTGGGACGATCTCAATCCCGGCATCCTTGCCTGCAGCGATCATCCCTCCGAGCGGATCGCGCACACCATCGTGTTTCGCCAGCAGTTCCTCACCAGCGACCCAATGTCGCTTCTTGAAATCTTCAACTTCTGTCAATCCCGCACAGAACGTATTCGTCTCGTGCGCGAACTCACCGATCGCGATGCGCATGTGTTCCTCCGTGGTTGGGATTGGGGATCGGGGAATCGGGATTCGGGACACGGGGGTATCGAACGTGGCTGTACCCTCCGAACGGGTAGCAGTTGTACGAACCCGTTCAACACCCCCGAATCCCGATTCCCGCTCCCCAAACCCTGCTCAGTCCGCTGCCTTGTCGCAGATCTCCAGCACTTCGTCGATGACCGCCAGGCCGCGCTTCGCTTCGTCGGGTGTGATGATGAGCGGTGGGGCGACGATCAGGACGTTCCAGTGCAGCATCAATGACACACCGCGCTGCATGGCGGCTTTGCCCATTTCGCCGACGGCACCCATCTCGGCGGCGCTGGCATTGAACGGGGCGAGCATTTCCTTCGTCTCACGGTTCTTGACGAGTTCGACTCCCCAGAAGCAGCCGCGACCACGGACATCGCCGATGCTCTTGTGCTTGCTCATCAGTTCGCGCAGGCCCGGACCGAGAACGTCCTCGCCAATCTTGCGCGCGTTCTCGACGATGCCACCTTCCTCCATCGCCTGGATCGCGCCGACACCGGCAGCGCAGGCGAGCGGGTGGCCTGAATAGGTTAGGCCGCCGAAGAAGACCTTGTCGAGGAACGAATCGGCGACCTTCTCTGAGATGAGAACCGCACCGAGCGGGACATAGCCGCTGGTGATGCCCTTAGCGCAGGTGATAATGTCCGGCACGACGTCGAAGCCGAGCGATCCGAACCAGTGGCCGGTGCGACCGAAGCCGGTCATCACCTCATCGAGGATCATGACGAGTCCGTGCCGGTCACACAGTTCACGGACTCCCTGGAGGTAGTTGCCTGGTGGAACGAGGATGCCGTTCGTGCCAACGATCACTTCGAGGATGATCCCGGCAATCGTCTGTGGCCCCTCGTACATCACGACTTCTTCGAGGTGCGCCAACGCGCGGTCGGCTTCCTGCTGCTCGTTCTCGGAATGGAACGATGACCGGTAGGTGTATGGACCAACGAAGTGGACAACGCCCGAAATCGACGGCTCGGACGCCCAGCGGCGTGGGTCTCCGGTCAGCGCCATCGCGCCATGGGTCGCGCCGTGGTAGGAGCGGTAGGAAGCCATCATTTTGTGGCGCCCAGTGTGGGCGCGAGCGAGTTTGATGGCGTTTTCCGTGGCCTCGGCGCCGCCGTTGGTGAAGAAGACCATGTTGAGGTCACCCGGAGACCGCTCGGCCAGTAGGTGTGCGAGTTCTGCCGTCTTGTCGTTGGCAAACGACGGCTGGATGACGCACAGCCGATCAGCCTGCTCCTTGATCGCGTTGACGACCATTGGGTGCTGGTGGCCGAGGTTGGAATAGATCAGCTGGGAGGAGAAGTCGAGGTAGCGCCTGCCCTCCATATCCCAGAACTCACAGCCCTGCCCGCCGACGACCGGCATTGGGTCGATCTTGCCCTGTGCCGACCATGAGTGGAAGACGTGGGCGCGGTCCCATTCCCTGATACGTTCTTCGGTCTGCATGTCCATCGTGACCATGATTCGTTCCTTTCAGCGCGTTATATGTTCCGCCTGTCAGTATCCCCTCAATCGACCTTGTCGTACAGGCGTCCCCCACGACGTAGGAAGCGCGGCGAGCCATCAGCATGCGGGATGATGTCGACGACCGTCCCTGTGCCATCACCCTCAACGATTAGAAACGCGAGGTCGCCGATTGGCACAGCGATGTCTGGGGGGTACTCAACCCGCCCTTCGACACCGGGCCAGCCACCTTTGGCGACGATCCGCAGGCGATCACCGTCGACCGTCAGTGTTGCGTCGGCGTCGGGGTGGGAGTACCGTCCTGCGAAACGGGCGAGATTTTCGGAGGGCAGGACGATCGGCGTCGGTGGTTCGTCCGACAGCCCACATTCCTCTTGCAGCAGCACGCGCTCGAAGACGAGGTTGGCTGCGCTCCCGTAATCGCTGTTGGTCAGCATCACGAGTGCCGTGTTGCGCTCAGGAATCACCGTCAACTGCGACTTGAAGCCGTTGATTGAGCCGCCGTGGGAGATGACCTGAACGCCATCGATCCGGCGCAGATCCCAGCCGATACCCCACTCGTGCGCCCAATTGCCTGCTTTGCGTTGCGGTTCGCGCATCTTTGCCAGCGACTCTCCGCTGAGGATGCCCATACCATCGCCCATGTGGAATTCGGCGAAGCGCATCAGTTCCCGCGCGTTCGAGGCGATCCCCCCAGCGGGTAGCCGGTTGCGCGGATAATACTGGCCCGTAACCTGGTGCTCCCGGCTTCCCGGCGACACCGGGGCGTGTCCGACCGCGTGCGGCCAGCAGAGGATCTCGTGTGGGAAGAAGCAGGTGCGCTCAAATCCAAGCGGCTCGTAGAGGTGCTCGCGCATCAGAACATCGAACGGCTTTCCTCCTGCGACCTCCAGCACCCGTCCAGCTAGGTGGAATCCAGAATTGGTGTAGGCCCAGAGTTCGTCCGGTCGATACACCTGTCGCAGGGTGTGGAACTCAGCGATCGCTCGTGCCAGCGCGTCCTCGCCCTGACCCATATCAATGAAGAAGTCTCCGTGTAGCCCGGAGCCATGCGAGAGGAGATGTCGGAGCGTGATCGTTTGCTGGACCTCCCCGTCAGCTAGCCGGAGATCAGGCAGATACTCGATGACTGGCGTGTCGAGCGTGACAACACCCTGTTCTCCAAGGATCATCGCCAGCGTTGCTGTGAACACTTTCGAGATCGAGGCAACGCGCACGAGCATCTCGGGTCGCATCGGTTCGACGCCGTGGATATTGGCAATACCCCATGCGTCGATTGAGACGTTGCCATCCTTCAGCACTCCGATGACCACGCCAGGAATCTGCCAGTAGTCCATCTGCTGCTGGACCGTGCTTTCCAACGAGGTTGTGTTCGATATCGCCATCACCCCTCCGATCGTTTCCGCAACTTCGGCCTGGGGCATTGTCGAACAGGTTCGCGCGAGCCGCAATTCGCAGATCCGACGATCATCTGCTTGTTTGATAATGCCGCGGAAATCAGACGGTGAGTCGTCACGAAACTGGGTTAGGATGGGCAGGCTCGAGCAGGGGCAGGGATGGGGAAGCAGGTGTTGAGGGTAAATGGTGGGGAACGACAACTCGCTCACGGTGCTGCTGACCGGCGACAGCCTGATTACTCGCCGGGTGTCGCGGGCTGGCGATCCTGGGGCGGTGGTGCTACGTGAACGAATCCAGGTCGCCGATGTCGCGTTCACGAACCTTGAGGTTGTGCCAAACGACTTCGTTGGCTACCCCGTGCAGGAAAGCGGTGGCGATCATCTGGCCGCGAATGCCTGGGTCATCGACGAACTCGTTGCCATGGGATTCGATCTCTTCGCGACGGCGCATAACCATTCGCTCGACTATGGGGTCGAGGGAGTGCTGGCTACCATCGAGCGACTGAATGCACGGGGTGTATCTCACGCTGGATTGGGTCGAAATCTCGGAGAAGCCCGGATGCCGGCCTTCCATGACACACCGCGCGGAAACATCGCGCTACTGTCGTGCAGTTCGACGTTTGGTCGGGGGTACCAGGCTGGCGAACAACGCCCCGATATGCAGGGTCGGCCAGGCCTGAACCCCCTTAGAACGACCACAACCTACGTCGTATCTCCTGACGAGTTGGAGCAGATCCGTTCGATCGCTACGCGACTCGGACTGGAGCAGCGGCGGCTGGAGCGGCTGGCCTTTGGCTTTGGTACGCCGCCGAAGGATGACGTCTGGACGTTCGGCGAGATGCGCTTCCGCGTTGGTGACGAGCCGGCCATCGAGCAGACGATCGATGAGCAGGACCTGGAGGCGATGGCTGCCTGGGTGCAGGATGCACGACTCCGGGCGGCCTGGGTGATCGTCAGCCTGCATGCCCACGAGCAAGGCGGGACTAAGGAAGACCCAGCCGGGTTCATTCCTGTCTTCGCGCGGAGGATGATCGATGAGGGCGCCGATGTCGTCGTCGGCCACGGCCCTCACCTGCTGCGCGGGATGGAGATCTACCGGGGTAAGCCGATCTTCTACAGCCTCGGCAACTTCATCGACCAGCACGACCTTGTTTACAAGCACCCTGCCGACGCTTACACGCGTTTTGGCATCGACCCATCGCTCACTCATGGTCAGGTCGCCTATCGCCGCGATGAGGGCGGGACGAGAGGCTTCGCTGCCGACCGGCGCTACTGGCAGACAGTCGTCCCGACCTGCCACTTCGATGGGAACACGTTGATGAGGGTGGAGATTTTTCCGGTCTCGCTCGGCTTCGGCCAACCGATGCATGCGCGCGGCGCACCTCGACTGGCTGGCGGTGACGAGGCTGCCGAAATCCTTCAGGACTTCGCGCGTCTCTCCGAACCGTTCGGCACTCGAATCGATATCGACGGCGAGCGGGCGCTCGTTACGCTCTAGTATTGAGAAAGGACGACACGACGATGGCTCAGAATCAGCCACCGATGCCACTCCCGTTTGGAATCCACGCGCATAACAGAGGTGTCGTCACTCCACAGTACGCCGTGATGCCGCCTGAGGGCATCCTCTCAAGCCGATTGCCGGGGTTCGATCGCACTACGGTCCGGTTCCAGACATCTCCGGAGATGGGTGCTCACTTCGCCCAGGCAGCGCTCGAGATCGAGCCCGGTGGTGGGACGACGGCGACCCGCGACGACGGGCTTGAACACTTCTTCTATCTCATCGGCGGTGCAGTGACGATCAGCATCGATGGCGAGGCTCACGACCTGATCCCCCATGGCTACGCCTATGTTCCGACCGGTCATCCCTACGATATCCGCGCCGGTGGCGACGAGCAAAGCCGCCTGATCTGGATCAAGCGGCCATACTCGAAGATCGACCTGCCCGTTCCGTCACCGGTCGTCGGCCACCGCGACAACGTCGAGCGCACGCGTCAGCACACGCAGGG
>JBGSWU010000201.1:0-3217 GCA_041751795.1 Thermomicrobiales bacterium | reverse complement strand
ATGGATCACCACCCGCTCACCCGGTCGGTCCGACGCTGGCGAGACCATCGAGTTCCAGAAGCGGCTGCATTCCCTCCCTCGCTTCGACCTCGTCCTCAATACCAGCCTGCGTTGGTTGGCCGCTTCCGCCGATTCCTGAATCGTGCTTGACACCGGCGAGGCTGAGGGCTACGATGTTGCACGAGTAGAACATATGTTCTGATCGGGTGGTTGAATGGAGTCCGTCATGCGAACCGACGCCGACGATACTGATGACACGGTCACCGTCTGCCGAAGTGATGACTGGACGATGAGCGTCGATGGCCTAACAATTCGGCGCGCGCTCGATGAGGTAGGCCTTCACGCCCCTGCGCGTTTTTATCCCGAGTGGGTCTGCGCCGAGGCATTCCTCCTTATTCTCCTTCGGAACGGGACACGCTTGCCGTCGGCAACGGTCTACCGGCGTTCAACCGAAGTTGGCTTACGCCGGGTTGCCATCAGGCGCGCCCGAGTCCGGCTGGGCGTCATTTCGACCAGACAACGTGGCATTCGCCAGGCTGGATGGACGTGGTCGCTTCCCTGTGAACTTGCGGCCGACGCTGAATTATCGATCGTCCAGCGCCGTTGGCAGAAACGGTTCGAGCGACCGTAAACCAGTCGTTCCTGGCTCACTTACTCCCGATCGAACCGCACGATACCGTTGATTCCTGGCTGCCAGCCACCCAGCGCCGGTCCACGCCCGTCAACCATCAGTGGGGCGTACATGAATACCCACGGAGCGTCTTCGTGAATCTGCCGGTAGGCTTGTCGATAGATCTCCTGACGCTCGGAATTATCAACGATCGTGGCTGCCCGGTCGATAAGCGCATCAACATCGGGGTTTGCATAGCCCTGCCACCAGGGTCCAGCAACCCCACCATGTAGTTTTTCACGAAGAACACGGTAGGTGCTCAGTGGTGAGGAGTCGAAGCAGCAGGCGTCAGCGATCTGCTTGGCACGGACCATCCGCGCATAGGCGAGCCGGTCCTCATGGTGACGGAGCGTGACAGTGACGCCCAGATCAGCGAACGAGCGGGTCAGGTGCTCCGCGAGTGCCTGCGCCTCATCGGGCAAGCGGGTCGGGACGTCGATTGTCAACTCCAGGCCGTCACCGTATCCAGCTTCGGCCAGCAGCGAACGAGCGCGTCCGAGATCGTGGCCATAGCGCGGCACGTCCGGGTCATGTCCGACATGGAGTGGCGTGAACGGACCATTCGTTGGTGTCGCTTGACCGTTAGTGACCTCCGCGATAATGCGATCGACATCCGTCCCGAAGTTCAATGCCTGTCGAACGCGTGGATCGGCGCATGGGCCATTCGCAGCATTCAATAGAAATGCGACACAGAGGCCACCGGGGGAAGCGATCGCGTCGACACCGGCTGACTGCTCGATCATCGCTCGCTCGTCCGGTCCTAACCCGACCGCAAGATCAGCAGCCCCTTCGATCAGAAGGCGTGAGCGTTTCGCCGGGTCCGGCTCTGCGAACCATTGCAGCTGACCAACGGTCGGTGCACCTTGCCAACCGTCGCTGAACGCTTCCATCACCATCTCGCCGTCGCGTGCCTCAATGAGCCGGAATGGGCCAGTTCCAATCGCGGCTTCGCTGTTTGCCTCCCCACCGGGAAGGATCACGATATCGACCAGTAGATCCAGCAGGTCGGCCATCGGACGGCCCATGACAATCCGCACCTGTGTGTCCGATAGCGCCTCGACGGTGGATCCCTCGAAATAACTGGCCATGACGCCCTCAGTCGCCATCTCGCCACCAGCCTCCGGACTCGTCGCTCGCTCGATACCGGCGACGACGTCTCCCGTAGTCACCGACCGACCGTCGTGGAAGCGGACACCGTCGCGGATGGTGAATGTCCAGGTCCGTGCATCAGGCTCGCACGACCACGCACTCGCCAGCGCTGGCTGGAACTGGCCCGGACCAGTTCTCCGCACGAGCGAATCGTAGAGTGCGCCGCGGATGTTCAGCAGCGTCCTGCTGTCGGTGATTGCGTGCGGATCTGCTTGTCGCACCTGCTCCTGGACAATGCGTATCGTGGTGTTGGCGTTCACGTCGTTGTCTCCGTTCGCGTTCATCTTCAATCATCCGCTGACCACGATGAGAACCGAACCCATAGCCGCTGCCGCGACCGATAGGGTAAGCAGGCCGAACGAGAGCGCTGGTCGTTCCCTGCGGCGCATCTGCAATGCAGCAGTGGCGAGCGTCAATGCTCCAAAGAGCCAGACACCGGCAAGCCAGAGTATCTCAGGAGTGCCCTCATCTGCGGGGGATTGGGTGCGGATCCCGGTCGGCTGCAGCCCATCATCTGTTGCAGTCAACGCGAATGGCGTCTCGAAGTCAGGGGCATCAACGCGCTGAATAATCACCGTCACCTGCCAGTCACCCGCGAGTGCCAGGTTCGAACCGGAACCTCGGAATGTCCAGGGATCGTTTGGACCGGCTTGCTGGAGTTGGATCGGCTCGTTGCTGATAGCGGTTGAACCGCTTGTCTCAATCGGTGTGAAACGTAGATCTACCCGCTCCAGGTTCCCGAACCCGTCTGGATCGACCGGCCCGATGACGATTGAGTACTCGTTCGCCCCGATTTCCCCGGGGGTCACGCGCAGGGTGATCGATGCTTCCGTTGTCAGCCGCGTCGTCGCAAAGTCCTCGACGCCAGGGTCGAGCAGGTCACGGGCTGGAATGCTGGATGTCAGGAATCCGGTCGCGGCAATCGCGAGCGCAACGAACCCGATTTCGGCGCGAAGCGTTCGTCGAAATCCACGTGCCGCCTTCGTCACGATTGTTTCGTGCCCTGACTCAAGAGCAGGTCGGACGACCAGCCAGTGCCATGCACCGAACCCTGCGGCGCCAGTGACGGCCACGAGTTTGAGCGTGAACCAGAGGCCGTAGCGGGTTGCAATCAGTCCGTCGAACGACGCGATTTCGCGCAGGGCGGCGATTATTCCCGTTACCGCCAGCACCACGAACGCAGCAAGAGCAAGAATGGAAAAGCGTCGCAGGAGTCGGACACGCACGTCGGGGCCGATGGCGCTCGCGAGCGGTAACGCCAGCACGACAGCCAGCAGCCCACCGGTCCAGATCGCGGTGCCAAGCAGGTGCAGCCAGTCGAGCGCTACCGGCACCGATTGTGCGCCACCACGTGCTGCGGCGTGGCTGCCAAGGCTGGTGGTCAACAGCACCAGTGCT
>JBGSWU010000200.1:0-11209 GCA_041751795.1 Thermomicrobiales bacterium | reverse complement strand
ACAGCATCCTGATCGTCTTCGTCGTCGGGCCATTACTGGCGACTGCCTACGCGATGTACCTGCTCTGGCATGACTGGATCGGCTGGCGGGAACTGGCACTGTTCTTCACGTTCTACGTGTTGACGGGCCTGGGTATCACCGTCGGCTTCCACCGGCTATTGACGCATCGTAGTTTCGAAGCGGTGAAGGTCGTCAACGTCATCTTCTTGATTCTCGGCTCGATGGCAGTCCAGGGACGCGCGATCGACTGGGCGGCTAATCACCTCAAGCACCACGCCCATGCCGACGAAGAAGGCGACCCGCACTCACCGCTTGAAGGCTTCTTCCACGCTCACATGGGCTGGTTCTTCACAGCACCAGCGGCCGAGCGCGAGCGTTACTGCAAGCGACACATGGCGGACCCGGTCATCTCGTTCGTCGACCGAACATTCCTGCTCTGGGTTGCGCTTGGCCTGATCATCCCGTTCCTGATCGGCGGATGGATGGGTCTACTCTGGGGTGGTTTCGTCCGGATCGCCGTCGTTAACCACGTCACCTGGGCTGTCAACTCGGTTTGCCACACGTTCGGTGATCGACCATTCGACATCAAGGATGAGAGCCGCAACAACTGGCTGGTTGGTCTCCTGGCATTCGGTGAGGGCTGGCACCACAACCACCATGCATTCCCGGCAATGGCCTACCACGGCATGGGCTGGCGTCAGTTCGACCTCTCAGCAATCGTCATTCGCACGCTCGAGAAGCTGAAGTTGGTTTCCAACGTCAAGACCCCGTCGCCACAGCTCATCGAACGCCGCCGCAAGGGCGCCGTCAAGACGACCCCAGCTATCGGCGACTAATCCACACCCACTGCAATGAAACGCCCTGACCTGTTCGATCAACAGATCAGGGCGTTTCTCTTGTCCAACGGTCAGGGCATCGGCCTCGGCTGATGCCGGTTCGGATCGCGTAATTCGCCGCCTACCTGAATGCGCCGTGGAATGGGCGGTCCGGCAGGAATCCGGACGCGTTCGCGACGCGATTGTTGAAGTTGTAGATCGCGGCTGTCTGGATCACGTCGTAGATATCTTCGTCGGTCAGGCCATGTCTGCGGAGTGTCTCGATATCAGACTCACTGCACTCCACCGAATGGCGAGTGATCTTGATCGCGTAATCCATGATCGCCCGTAACCGATCATCGAGACCTGCGCGTCGATAGTCCTGAACCATTCGCTCGCTGAGAATCGGGTCACCAGTCAGACGCCGCAACTCGGCGCCATGATTCGTGAGTCAGAGCATGCACCTGTTCTCGGCGGAGACGACCACGCCGATCATCTCACGCTCGATCCGGCTCAGACCAGACGGCCCCTTCTGGATATGTTCGTATAGCCCCAGCCAGCGCAGCATGTGCTCCGGTCGCCAGCTGTGGCAGCGTACGACGTTGTTTGGAGCACCCAGCTTCTCACGTTGCAGAGCCACGAGTTCAGCAACTCTGGGATCAAGGTCTTCTTCGCTCGGTACGGGGAACCAACTGATCTGTTCAGTTGGTCTCCAGTCATCAGCATGTTCACGCTGTGGATCGTCTGCCATTGCTCTTCCCTTCGCCTTCGATGCCGGCATTCACCAATATCAGCTAAGTGTAGTCGTGTCAGGTATTGAACGGCTCGGCAGCCCATCAGGTTCGTCCGGCCAGAGGGTCGACAACATCTGGTTTACCCAGTCAAACGACAACAGACCAGATGCGACCGCTGGGGACGCGGCTGCATAGACACGTCCTCTGGCAGCGTTGAGGTTCAACGGAGGCGTGGAATCGATATAGCCGTGTTCTTCGAAGTACGTTTGAAGTCGCCGGAGGTAGGTCGAGTGGAACCGAGGCAGTCGACCTACCTCGATCGCTTTCATCAGCGCAGCAGCATTGCCAGATAGCGACTCAGCCAGATCCGTTGCGCGATCGAGGAACACACCCGTTATCGCGCCGGAATCGATGAGTACTGCTCGATCGACAGGACGACCGCGCCCAACCTGCCACGTTTCAGCGATCGTCGCGAACACCAGTGCGCGCGCACGGCAGCGTTCGACGAGTGCTGGATCATCAACGTTCGGAATGCCACCGCCATACTCGGACAACGTCCTCAATTGTCCCCAGGTTTCAATCTGGACACACAGGTGCTTGTGAAGACTCGATGGATCGTCGATCAGATGCCACAAGTGGATACTGCCCGCATCGAATTCGTTCAGATCAATCCCGGGAACACGAAGGAGTTGACCGTACGAGTCGCGATTGTGACCGTTCGGAGCCAGAACCACCGGCATCGGCCACGGCTGGGGGTGTTCAAGCGGCATTCGTTCGAAATCGGACAGGCCACGCACTTGAGCCAGATCGATTAATGCGAACTCGACGTCCTGGCAGTCAGCCATGATCGATTGCCACTTGCGGACCTCGTCGTGTTGCGCCGTCAGATAAAGAACCTGTCGTCCCTCGCGCGCAATCTGGACGGTTGCGTCAATGATCGCCCTGGCGCGATGCTCGTCGCTGTTTCCCAGCGTTTCATCAAGAATCAGCGGCAACATCGGCCCGCGTTCCTGCTGTTCGACGAACGCGACCCGCACCGCAAGCAACAACTGGAGACGGGTCCCGCTCGATAGCTCGTCAAGCGCATGCCCGGTTCCGGTCACCGTGTCGCGTGCGCGAAAGTGAGGAGGGTTCGTCCCATCGACACCGAGTTCGTAACGACCATGGGTGATTCTCGCGAAGAGTTCCCGAGCGCGATGGAAGACACGTGGCCGATCGACATCGCGAGTGCGGGTCTGAACGAAATCTGCCAGCACCCAGCCAGCAACCAGTCGTTCGCCGTTGTCGCGGGCATCCCGCAATTCGTCGCTGGCTTGCCGCTCCGACGCGAGAGCGTATTCGACATCGTTGCCGTTCCTGGCTTGTTCGAGTCGTGCGTCGATCGTGGCAATCTCCTGCACGATCGATTCGCGTGTGTTGCTCAAGTCCTGCGCGTGTCGGAGTTGGGTTTCGATATCAAGGATCGCCATGCCGTCGAACGACTGGCTATCGCCCAGCGCCGCAGTCGCGCGTTCGAGTTCAAGCCCAACGCGATCGGCAGCCAGTTTCGCCTCCCGGTAATCAGGCAGCCGCAGGAGCAACTGGCGTAGCCCGAGATCGTCGTCACATACAAGGTCGAATCGCTCGAAGAATGTCCGGATCGCGTCTCTGCAGCGGAGGTGCTCCGGCGTCAGATAGTGGTTGCGGTGGTGGGTCGTTTGCTGCTCCTCAGCGAGCGCACTTGTGTGTCGCTCCATCCGACTGGCCAGGTCATCGACCGCGGCAGTTGCATCGGCATACCCTGCAGCAGCCGGATACCCGAATGAGATGAGTTCCTCATTGATTGACCGGAGAGTGTCAGTGAATCGCTGCATCGCTGAGGATTCGAGTGCCATTGCTGCCGCAGCTTTTGCGCGCTCGGACTGCCATACGCTGATCGCGTTCGCGAGTGTGTGTAGCGCTGCCACGTCCCTGACCGATGGGATACCAAACTGCTGACAGTAATCTGCCACCTTCGCATCGATGGTGTCGGCACGTCGAATAGCGATCGGTCGATCGGAATGGACATACTGCCAGCGTTGTCGTGTCTCATTCTCTGCCTGGACGCTGCGCAATCGCTGAGACATCGTCTCGATCAGTCGATCGACCGTCTCGATGTCCCAGGAATCCGGCGATGGCAACCCGAGTTGCTCGTATTCGCGTCGCCAATTGACCTCGGAGGCGGTTTCCGGCAGCGCGACCGATGAGCGTGACTGTCGACGTCCAATAACAATCAGGACCACGGCAACCGGCAGCAGAACAAGAAATGCCGGATGCGCCAGCACACCGAGAAGCATGGCCTCAAAGACCGCGAGGCCCGTCAGGAGGGTCAGCGCCAACGACGACGGTTGATCGTTGGGTTTGGTGAATGGCGTCACCGTTCGCGCCGAGCGAACCCACCGTGTCAGGCATCGAACGCCCATCGACAGGCGATCGCGCTCCTCGGCCAGCTTGGCGTCGTCCATCGAACCTGCTGGAATCCAGTCAGCTATCGACGTCAGTGCATCGAGGGTCGCGTGGGCTTCGCGCGACTCATTGACCAATTCAGCGAGCGCGTTGAACCGAACAGCGTCGAGTTCGGACAGGCGGCGATCATCGGCGTCGGGTCCGATTCCCTGCCGAGCGACGGCAACCGCTGCTTCCGCCTCCTGCCGCCGTTCTGATGCCGTGCGCAGAGCCATGTCCAACTCGTGGAGTTCGGCGCACCTGCTCCGGAGACGAGTAACCATGCCGGAATGAAGATCGTCAGGCAAACCGGTACCGGTGCGACGATCGACAGCTCGGTCGATTGCCAGATTGGCCTCATCGATCAGAACTGCCGCTTCCGCCAACCGCTCGCGCAGTGCCTGTAACGTCTCCAGTTCATCGCCAGCGAGTGTTGCGACTACCGGCGGAAATGCAGACACGAGACGATCGGCGTCGTTCTTTCCAGCGAATGCACTCCGGTGATCGAGCAGCCGTTGAAGGTCTGCCGCATGACGGTCGGCCTCCTGCGCTTCCTTCAAATCCCGTTGCAATTCGGCTTTGCGGCTCTCGTGTTGTCGGAGTCCATCCTGCGCCTGCTCAACGGATCGCAGATGGGTTCTGGCACGGTTCAACTGTTGATTGAGACTGTTCGGCATCGTCGGCTTCAGGGTGTATCCCAGGTCACCGATCGCATGGCCAACATCGTACCCTCCGGTTGACTCACGCAGGATTGCTTCGGCGAACCCTCGGTTATCAGCACGCAATAGATCGTGCAGGGCCAGCAGATACCGGTCGCTGTCATCCGCGGAATCGAGTACCGGAAAGTCCGAGTTCTGCCCATCGCACTGACACGACAAACTCCCGCTATCGTAGTCAACCAGCCATGACCTCGCGCCAAGGCGAAACCTGCCCTGCACGATATCTCGGCTCGCCGTACCAGAACGCGGCCAGAGCATTGTGGAAACTGCGCGGGTCAGTGTGGTCTTGCCGGAGGCGTTCGGGCCACATATAACGTTGATGCCTGAACACAATCCGTCAACGGCAAAGCCTGTCTCGATGCCCGGCATCCGTCGAATCTCGACCCGTTCGAACGCGAGTCGTGGTCGATCACTCACAGGCTGGCCGTCTCCCGTTGTGCGACCAGTGTGTCAAGCAGTCGGAATCCTTCACGTAGCAAGTGTTGACGCGCGGTGCTCAGGTCCAGAGGATCATCATTGATGATCGGACCATAAACCCGCTGCCGACGAAGATCGTTGAGGCGGGTGAGCGTGTCGTCCAGCAGCGTCCGGCAGGATTGGGGGACTACTTCGGATTCGAGTGCCAGAAGGACTCTCGCCAACTCGCCCGGCGGATCGTTGCGTCGAGCGAGGTCATCGAGCGATAACACTGGTCGGGTCTCATCAGTCAGTCGCTCGATGTAGCCGGTGGCCGTTCTCATCTGCGGCTGAAAGTCAGGAATCAGTTCTTTGAGGTGTCTCGCAACAGACGAATGCAACGGTGTTCGACCAGTGAGTGTCAGTCGGAACGACATACAGGCCAGCGCTTCACAATCGCGAGTGATTTCCACGAGTCGTTCCTGAATGGAACTCGTGACCTGCATCCGCAACTCGTCGGGATCGGTAATGCCATCGACATCAACCGTCAGCGAATCGTAGTACACCCGCGACGTCGGAACCTGCCTGCAGGCGACCGGCTGGCCGGGGACGACCTCGAGGAGCCACGGACCATGGGCACCCATCTCACCGGGGTCCATCGCAAGTGGCGATCCGGGGTACAGGACGAGCGGTTGGCCGGATTCATGAATCAGACGCGGATGGTGGATATGCCCGAGTAACCACGCGACGACCTGACGCTCTCGCAGTTGCGAAAGCGCAACCGGGGCATACCTGCTGGCCCCCTGATCGAGATCAGCATGGACAACGCCCAGCACCGGTACGCCGTCATTGGAATGCGTCGGATACGTCGATAGCGGATTGCTCAGCACGTGTTCGGTTGGAAACGACCAGCCGTCAATGTGCAACACCGGTGCGCCAGACCGTTGCACAGTGTAGCGTTCCCACATCCCGCCAGCTCCAAGCAATCGGATGTGCTGTGCAGCACTGCCGCGTGCCAGCAACGGCAGCACGTCAAAATCATGATTACCGGTTACGGCGACGACCTCGATGTCAGCGTCTGCAAGTCGTCGTAACCCACGCTCGAATGGCCCAACCGCCTCGAAATAGCGGTTCTGGCGATCGACAACGTCCCCACTGATTGCAACGATGTCCGCACGCTCTTGGATCGCCACGTCAACGACCGTACCCCAGGCGGCAGCGCACGAAAACTGATCCGCATGCAGATGGCTCGGCAGTGGGTCGGGCAACCGGCTGGCCCGGCGGCCAATGTGGATATCGCCGGTACAAAGAACGCGCACACGGACACCTTTCGCTTCGATGAGCGAGGGGGACAGGATGCCGTCAGGAATGTCGATCTGATGTCAGTCTGACAAATCTTGCAGGTAATTGCAACCGAATCCTACGGACTCAGGAGTCCAGCACGGCTCCCGGCGCGCGATGCAGCACGCACCCGTGCTCGTAGTACGGACACCTGGCGCAAAACGGCCCCTGCTTCGGCGACCATACCTGATCGGTGCTGATACCAGTCGCGAGGGACTTGATCGTGATCCAGCCCTCCTGCACTTCCTGCCGGGACATTTCGTTACATTCGTCGTGGTCGCTGTTTGCCGCTGCGAGGAAACTGACTGTACTGACGACACGGGCTTCCTGAAGTGCCTTGCCAACCGCGATCCGAGCGGCAATATTCTGCAGTTCGTCCACCCAGCCACGCTTGCCAGTCTTCCAGTCCACGTGCTCAATAGCGCCATCATCGCGACGCAGAACGAGATCAACACGCGCGTTGAGCAAGAATGGAGGTTCTGAGAATCGACCGTTGAACGCATAACCGTACGACTTTTCGACCGCCAGTACCGACTTGCGGTTGTCAAGAGATTCGACTGCATGCTCAACCCAACTGCCAACCATCTCAACGTCCCGATGCCAATGTTCGTGGCTAGGATAGTCATCGACTGGCAACCGCTCTGTAGTCCGCTTGTTAAGTCCAGAAGGAAACGTCTGCCGAGCGCGGAAGTGGTTGAACGCCAGAGCCAGAACGTTGTGGGTTACCCGTCCACGCGTCATTGCTGACGTATCGACCAGGCGCCCGGCACGCTTTCGAACGAACTGGAGATAGTACCGTTGAGGGCAGTCTCGATACGTTTTCAGGTGGTTTGGCCAGTACAGCGGTGGACCAGACCGACCAATACGCGCCATCCGCGCAACCCCCATTACTTCAATCCCGGCAACATCTGCCGAAAAGAGTGGATGAGCCTTCAATCACTTTAGAGCCAGTGGGGGGCATTCGTCAATAAAGACAGGAGGGCCGATGGACGATCGACTCTCTCGGTATCTCGATCCTGCATTGAACGTTCCGAAGCGTTAGCGGCCCAGTTCGTTCTTGATCGTGTCCGCACTCCAAAGGGCGAGAGCGCACAACGTCAGCGTCGGATTGGCAGTTGCTCCGGTAGGGAACAGCCCACTGCCAGCCAGGAAGAGGTTCGGGTGGTCATGGGACCGTCCCTGAGCATTGACGACTGAACTTCCGGGATCGGTTCCCATCCGGTACGTACCGATGATGTGGCCCGCACCGAAGAAACCCGACGGGTGCATGCGCGTCGTTGCGCCGATCGCGTCGAATACCTGGTCTGCCAGCGCTCGCGCCTGTTCAGCGCCTCGCTTGGTGTATTCGTCGATTTCGTACTGAATACGCGGGTAGGGATTGCCAAGTGCATCCTGTTTGTCGTCAGAAAGCGTCACACGATTGTCGGGATTCGGGAGTTGCTCGACAAGTGCTGCCAGACGCACCTGGCGCTCAGTCGTCTCCTTGATGCGATCGCGAAGCGCAGTCCCATGCAACCCCTCATCCTGGACGAGACTCATCGCCAGAGCGACCGGATTCTCGCCACCAAACGACCAACCGTCATTGCCAATCGGTGTTCTGAAGGCCGCCCGATCTCGTCGATGGTCACCATCGCGTTCGTGCTCTAGGCCGGATGTCTCGACAGGCGCGCGGTATGGCCAGACAGGATCCTTCGACAAGCACAGGCTGATTTGGGTGACGTGATCCATCAGGTTCCGGCCAACCATGTCGCTGGAGTTGGCGATGCCGTTCGGTAACGCATCAGTCCGCGACATCAATAGCAACTTTGGCGTCTCGATCGCATGGGCGGCGACGACAAACACCTGACCGACGGCTTCATGCTCACTACCATCCGGTCGCTTGAAGTGAACGCTGGTTACTCGCCCCTCACTATCGACGTCAATGCGATGCGCGACAGCGTCGGCTTCAATCTGCGCTCCGGCATCCTGCGCCTTCTTCGCGTGGACTGCCCCGTCGTACTTCGCCCCAATCGGACAGATCGGAACACAGATGTTGTTGCCACAGCAGGGGGGACGCCCATCGAACGATTCGGAGTTCTTGGCTTGCGGCGTTGTCAGCACCTGCAAACCAAGTGACTCGATTGCTGCACCGATGTGCAGATCGAGAAAGCTCGGCGGAACCGCAGGCATCACATATGGTGCTGAACGTGGTGACCCAAGATCAGTATCCCCGGCGACGCCGAGCGCCTGTTCCGCCTGGACATACCACGGCTCAAGGTCGTCGTATGAGATCGGCCAATCCTCGCCGACGCCGTACAACGTCTTCGTTTTGAAGTCGTTCGGGAGATGACGGATCGCTGTGCCTTGCCAGTGCCACGTTGTTCCGCCGACACGGCGCTCGTAGGTGCTTTGGAAATTGTCCGGTCCCTGCTGCTGGTAATACTCGTCAATCGCAAGCACCGTCGGACGTGGTGCATGGTCCAGCGGCGGGTATGGCGCCTCCGGCACTTTTGCGCCCGCTGACTGGAATGTCTGGACCGCCTGCGCACGATCCACCCACGACCCTGAATCAAGGACGAGGACTTTTGCGCCAGCCTGCGCCAGCGTCCAGGCGATCAACGACCCAGCGACTCCCGCGCCAACGATGACAACGTCTGCTTCAAGCCTGACGGCCATGCCATGCTCCATTCATCTTGGACGACAGGTTTCGTACGACAATGACCACGCCCTCAGGGCCGGTCCCCCGACAGTCCAATCGTCATCGGTGTCGGTTATGCCGCGGGGGGCGCAGTCCAGTTACCAGTCGCACCGCTACAACTGCTCGGCCCGGTCATTCGGTAGCCCGTTGCCTGCCATGCGAGGGCATTGATATACGTCGCAACGGCTACATCACCGCCACCGGAGTCGTAGGTTCCGGTGTACCAGGCAGTCGTGATCGCGTTCGCGACCGGCCCAGTGTCCTCGTCAAATGCACCGGCGCTCTCAAGTTGGTCGATCGTGACCGATTCGATGCCGTCAGCGAGACCAGCCTTGTCGTAAAGATCGCTCAATTGTCCACCGAGTTCGTCCGAACCTTCGATACTTCCGAAGTACACCTGACCAAGAACGGTATCGTCCAGGTTGTCAAAGCCGGTCAGTGCGCGGGACAACGCCATGAAGCGCTCAAGATTAGCGTCGGTCGCTGCACTCGTCGGCGATCCAGTTTCAGGTGAGCCACCAACAGCGGGCGTTTCTTCGCTTGGCGTGACGGTATCGTTGTCATCGCTCTCGTCATCACCCATACATGCGGACAGCAGCCCGGTCGCAACGACCGCGCCAGTCAATGTCAGGAAGCGCCGCCGGGTGAATCGCCTGTCGAGCAATGGGCTTTCATGTCGAGAGTCTGGATCATGTAGATGGTCAAGGGCGGACACAGGTATAGCCTCCGTCAATGCGGATCAGGACGATCCTTGACGGTCGAGCCGCATGTTACGTGCCAGTTACCCAGTGGAAGACACCAGCGTCAAACGTCGGCTAGTAAACCTCGAGATACCGGTCACGCTCCCAGGCCGTAACGTGCTGGCAAAAGGCTCGCCACTCGCTGACCTGGAACTCGGTCAACCGATCGTACACATGCTCGCCGAGTGCGTCACGAATCACGTCGTCGGTACGGAGTGCTTCGATCGCCTCGCCCAGCGTGCTCGGTAGTGTCGAGACATTGCGACGCAGGAGGTCTTCTTCGGTGAAGTGATACAGGTTTTCTTCGACTGGCTCTGGAAGCGCCAGCCCACGCTCTATTCCATCGATGCCCGCGGCCAGCATCGCGGTGTACGACAGATATGGGTTGCAACTTGGGTCAGGACATCGCAACTCGATGCGCGTCGCTGCTGTCCTGCCTGCCCGGATCGACGGAACGCGAATCAGCGCTGACCGATTCTGACGTGCCCAGGATACATAGACCGGCGCCTCGTAGCCGGGAACAAGACGGCGATACGAATTGACCAGCGGATTCAGGATCGCGGTCATCCCGCGAGCATGAGCGAGTTGTCCGGCGATGAACTGCTTTGCCAGTGGTGACAGGCCATAGGCGTCATCAGGATCGACGAAGGCGTTGCCACCGCCGTCCAGCCACGACAGCGACTGATGCGTATGCATGCCGGAACCTGCAATCCCCTCAACCGGCTTGGGCATGAACGTCGCGTGCAGGCCGTGTTGTTGGGCAACGGCTTTCAACGTGTACTTGAACGTCGTTGTCTGGTCGGCCGTCGTCAGCGCGTCGGCATACTGGAAGTCAATCTCATGCTGGCCAATCGCGATCTCGTGATGACCGGCTTCAACCTTGATCCCCATCTCCTGCAATGCGCGGATCATGTCCTTCCGCACCTCGGCAGCCAGATCTGTTGACAGATCAAAGTAGCCAGCGCGGTCGTGCGGGAGGACCGAAATGTCGCCACCGTCCTTCCGAAACAGGAAGAACTCGAGTTCAGGTCCTGTATTGAAGGAATAGCCGAGTTGGGACAATCGCTCCAGCTGGCGTAGCAGGACGACTCGTGGGTCACCCTCGAACAAATCACCGTTCGGCTTGTGGACCCAGCAAATGACCCGCGCAGTTGTGTTTCGGCCCCGCTCCCAAGGAATGATGTTAAACGTCGCCAGATCCGGCATCAGGAACATGTCGCTCTCGGCGACTCTGGCGAATCCGGCGATCGCTGAACCATCGAACCACTGACCGTGCTCGATGACGACGGCAAACAGATCAACCGGGATCGTCACGAGTTTCGGG
>JBGSWU010000199.1:0-5102 GCA_041751795.1 Thermomicrobiales bacterium | reverse complement strand
AACGGTGCCGGTGCTTCAGCCTCGTCCATCGAAGCCGACGATGTCACCGAAAAATCAAAGCTCTCGTTTGATGACGCGATCCCGCCGAGTTCTTCAATTGAAATCGGCTCCAACCCTTCCGGGAGATCGCCGAGGTCATCGAAGCTGAAGTCTACGGCGTCGTTGGATGGTGCAGACGATTCGCCGTCGGTTGCGCCAAATTCCTCAAAGGACATCGGCGCAAGTTCGTCGATCGTCGGCGTCGGGATTTCGCTGCGTGTTGGCCGGTATTCGAAGTCAGGCGCGGGCGCGATCTTTGGCCGCTCCGGAGAGACCGCAACGACCTGATGGTCAACCATCGGAACTTCAGCTGGGGCGAGTGCCAGGAACCCGTGATCGGCGCTGGCATTCAGTTGCAACATGGCGGAGACGAGCGCCCCGTCGGGGTCGACTGCTCTCAGTCGCTTGAGCAGGTCTGCGGCCTGGCGCGTGTTGCCACTACGCTGTTCGAGGTCGGCCAGGACGATGAGCGCTGGAGCACACTCTGGCTGTACTTCGATGATCGTCCGGGCAAGTTGAAGGGCCTCGTCATTGTCGCCGAGACGCCAGAGCACTTCGAGCAGGCCGATTTGTAGATCAAGGCGAGGCGGGAGTTGCAGGAGCGCCAGGCGATACTCGCCAACTGCTCGGCGCAGGCGCGATGCGTTGGCATGCAGTTGCGCCAGTGCGGCGTGCGTGAGTTGCAGTTCGCCATCGGAGCCATAGCGGCGTAACGAGACGCGGGTGAGTGGCTCTCGCAATGCAGTTTGATTCGGCGCGAGTTCCCAGGCGACCTGACAGAACGCGAGCGCGGCTTCACTCGCACCCTGATCTTCAGCGATCAATCCCAGCCCAAGGTTGGTGGCAGGTAGTCGTGGCTGTCGCACCAGTGCTGCTGCGAACGCGCGTTCGGCGTCGTCTGTCTGTCCCTGTTCACGGTACGCTTCGCCAAGCAGGTGATGAGCGGACGCGTAGCCAGGAAACTGGCTGACGAGTTGCGAGCAGGTCGCCGTCGCCGATCCAAAATCGCCGCCGTCGATTGCCTGCTGTGCCTGGTGTAGTGCTTCAGCGATAGTAAGACTCATCTTCGCTCATCCTCGGGCCAGCCCCATGCATGACACGTATCCTGACATGCTGGCGCAGACTGGCCGTTAACCTAATGGTGCGACTGTCCTCGTCTGTGGCTGGATGTCCGAACGGTACGCTAGCCCATCCCTCATCAACAACAACGCGTGGTTCTTGCATTATAGAAGGGAAGCGTTTTGGCTCAATCCAGATTGGTAGCCCAATACTCCCAAAACCGTCGTCAACCGCTGGATTTCGAGCAAACATGCTCGACTTTTGAACGATTTGCCTGCTGCGATCGCGCGTTCATGACAACTTCGACACCGGGGAAGACGAGATGTACACGACGCGATAACGCGTCCGTCATCGTGGGGTGAGGATTAGTTCGGCTGCGACTCGCTGTCATCCTTCGTGGTCGGAGAAACCGGTCGAACTGCTGTCGGCCCGCCGGAACGCTCGGCACGCGACCGCTCGCCGCGCTGGATGGTCCAGAGGGTAATCCAGACCGTGCCGATAATCGCGAAGAGAAACATTCCAATAACAACCAGGTACATCCAGAGATCCATCGTTCGCGTCCTAACTCGTTATGTTTGCTTCAAACTGCGCCCGTTTGAGACTGGAGATCATCTGGCATGACGTGGCGCGTTGTTAGATCGGTGCTCGTCTCCTTCTTTAGTCAGTACTGCAATAGGACCACCTCGTTTACTGCCACGGAACCGACCGGCGCACTGTTGGCATACCTCTTCTTTGCAAATCTACCTAATTCTCTCACATATAGGACTTTACGGTGACTACCTGTCACTGTACCCAGTACTATAGTCCCATGTGCCAATGCCGGCTAGTACTTTTCGATACCCTAACAATGTCAGCGGTAGTACTAGTTTCTCAGTACTTATTCCCTCAAATCATCGGTACAGATGTATTGCGTCCGGTAGTACCTTCTGCTATTGTAAGGGTGTACCGCGGAACCGAAGTCAAGGTCGAATTTGTTCAATTCCGTATCGAAGGGATGAGGGTATCGTGAAGCGCATTAAGAGCAACGTTATCTACAGCGCGCTGTGGCTGACGGGTATTGTGTCATTTGTTCTGGCCTCGGGTGCCCCACACAAGTGGACCGGCTGGCCGTAAGCCTCCCCTTAACGTCAGTTGGCAGCCGGGGTGGGTTGCCGCCGACCAGATCGTCAATCCTGTTTTTGAAAGGGCACGTATCTAATGAAGCGCATCAAGGGTAACATCGTTTACAGCGCACTGTGGTTGACCGGTATTATCTCGTTCGTTCTCGCCTCGGGTGCCCCACACAAGTGGACCGGCTGGCCGTAGGTCACTCCTTCCGCGCCAAGACTCCGGATGGTGACTTCCGTCACCATTACAACTAGTACCTTCGTGGGCTATCCGGAGTGTTCCTGTCGCGTGAGAATGCGTACTATTCCCAATAGTTAGTTAACTACCGTAGCGACATGATCCGTCGCTACGGTAGTTGCGGGTAATGGACGTGTTCATCACTGGGCATGGATGCGGAACCGGAGGTCCTCGTTGGCGCGTCGAAGGTACGGATCTGCGGCCTCAATCTACATTCTATTCACGACGCTGCTGGCCTGTGGCCTTCTCGGTATCTCGCTGATCATCGAGCAGCCAACCGTCGATCGCGAACTCATCATCACCGCAGCGGTCCTCGGGCTGGTCAGTCTGATCCTCGAATTCATCGATTTCCCCTTACTCATTGGCGGCGCGACAAGCTTTTCAACCGTGACCTTCATCGCGATGGTCTTCATGTTGCCGTTCCCATACCCGGCAATCATCGGTGCGCTCGTCATCGTCGCGGCGGACCTGCGAACCCGGAAGCCACTGCAGGTCATGGTCTTTAACGCGTCCAACTTTGTACTGACGCTCGGAATCAGCAGCCTGATCTGGCGATTGACGTACGGAACCGAGTCAATCAGTGCGTTGCCATTTACTCCTCAGGCGCTTCTCGCGATCCTGCTCATCATCGCTGTCTTCTATTTAGTGAATGTCTTCATCACGAACGGGATCTTCGCGATCGTTGGCCGCCGCTCGTTGAAATACATCTGGTTGACGAACGACCTCGACATGTTCCTGCCATATATCTGCCTGGAGGTCGTCGGGATTCTGATGGCCCTGGTCTGGTCCACGACACCGATCATCACGCCGCTTCTCGTGATCCCGGCGATTACGTCCTACATCGCTTTCGAGATGATCCACCGTCTCCAGCACCAGACCCAGGAGGCGATGATCGCGATGGCTGACGCCATTGACAAGCGTGATCCGTATACAGCCGACCATTCGCGGCGAGTGGCCGAACTAGCAGTCCGGATCGGCGTAAAAGCCGGCGTGAACGAACGCGATATCGAACGACTGCGGATTGCAGCCCGTATGCACGATATCGGCAAGATCGGCATTGGCAACGATCTGCTGCACAAGCCCGGTAAGTTAACTGAGGACGAGTGGGAGATTCTTCGCGCTCACCCGGTCATTAGCGAGCAACTCCTCAAACCATACAGGCAGTTCCGGCATGAAACACGGATCGTTCGCCATCATCACGAACGGTGGGATGGCAAGGGGTATCCCGACCAGATTCGCGGTCAGGCGATCCCACTCGGTGCACGGATCATCGCCGTGGCCGACACCTTCGATGCAATGACAACATCTCGCCCGTACCGGCCAGCACTGTCACGACAGGTCGCCATCGACGAAATCCGCAACAATGCGTTGAGTCAGTTCGACCCGCAGATCGTTGCCAGCTTCCTTCAGGTCATGGAGGAATCGAGCAAGATCCGCTCGATCACCGGTGAAGATCGTCCACCGAAGGTGAGCGAGTTGGAGCAGGTACCAGCGTGGTATTCGTCGCTGCCGTAAAGGTTCTCTCACGGTCGACCTCGTAAACTCCAGTTCCACGCCCTTCCAAATAGCCTCTGGTTGCACCTTGCTGTGGTTGTGACACCCTTGTGATAATCAGGTGGGATCCCGCTCGACGGCGTCGTATAGGATTCATGCGGCTCGTTGACACATCTGTCCCGAAGGGGTGGTATCGTGCTGATTCTGATTCTCGCGATTGTCTTAAGTCTGTGTGCAGGACTCATTATGGGTGGAACGATTTCCAACCTGTCTCGCACACGATTGCGATATGTTCAGTTCGTTTTTCTGGCGGTCTTTATTCAGGTTCTCATCTTTTCACCGATTCTCGGGTATAACCCGACTGTTCATCGAATTGGCCCATACATTCATATTGTTACCCTCATCATTCCGTTGTCTGTGATGTTCATGAATCTGCATGTGCCAGGTATGAAAGTCATCATCGCTGGTGCTGCATTGAATCTGATCGTTATTACCGCGAATGGTGGCTACATGCCGATCTCCGAGTCCGCGTTACGAATTGCGGGCCAGGAGGAAGAAATGCTGCATCACAAACACAAACAGGATAGTGAGGATTACATTCTCGCGAACAGCCGCCTCGGTGCTGGTGAAGCGAATCTGCTGTTCCTCGGTGATGTCATACCAGTGCCGAAAGAGTTGCCAATTGCAGGCGTCATCTCCATTGGTGATGCCGTTCTTGCAGCCGGAGCTAGCATCGCAATCGTCCGCGGCATGCGCTCTCGCAAGACCGAAGACGAGTCGACGCTGGTCCTCAACAACAGCAACGCCTGACGCCCGGTTGGTCGTCGTCTCGTCACATGCACAGAAGATGTCCTCATGCTGCGTGACTACCCCACATTTTCCGTGAGCCTGTAACACGGACGCTCCTCGCGCGAATACTGAGTGAGGGGGTTCGCATGAGTGAGGGCACTCGTTCCCAATCCATATCGCCTTGCAGCGAGCAGGATGCGTCGTTGGACGATCTACTCGTGCTGTCTGCTCGCAACGACCGGCAGGCTTTCAGTCCGCTCTACGAACGCTATGCCGCGCGCGTCTACCGCTATGCACGGGCGCGGACTGGTTCGGAGACGATCGCCGAAGACATTTTGAGCGAGACGATGCTCGGCGCGATCGAAGCCCTCGACCGT
>JBGSWU010000198.1:0-5257 GCA_041751795.1 Thermomicrobiales bacterium | reverse complement strand
GCCGACATCGACGACTTGCTCGCCCGTGATCCAGAAGATGCCCTCATCTGGCGGTATCGAGTTCGTGCAACCCTCGAATCCGCCTTCGCCAGTGGGTACGCAATCACCGGGTTTGCTGGGCATCGCGGCAGTTCGACCGGCTTTCTGCAACTGGAGCGCCAGGCCCCGTAACTGACGATGGTCGGCGATGACGTGGGCGTCATGACCCGCATGGTATGTACCAGTCGAAACGACATGGGAGGAGCGCCTGGATGGATGATCGAGCATTCGCACTGCACGGTGACGCAGTCGTCATCGATGCACATTCTGATGTCTTTTGTGATGTCGTTCGCCGACGCTTGAAGGGAGAAACGACCGTCCTATCGCGGCTGCATGTCCCGGCCTGGCGGGCGGGTGGCGTCAATGTCGTTGTGACGACGCTATACACCGAAGAAGAGCACAAGCCTGACCGAGCGCTCCGCCGGGCAACGTTGATGCTTGGCGCGGCGTTGAACGACATCTCCGAAACACCCGATGTCAGGCTCTGCCGAACGATGAGCGAGATTGGCGCTGCGCAGGATGCAGGACAGATCGCGTTCGTCCTGGCAATAGAGGGCGGCGAACCGGTTCAGGATGGGATCGAGTCACTCCGGGTGTTCTACGAACTCGGCGTCCGGATATTCGGATTCACCTGGAATCAGCGCAATCTGCTGGCGGAAGGTGTCGGCGAAGAGCGTGCTGCTGGTGGGTTAACCGAGTTGGGGCGAGAGATGGTCGCCGAAGCGAACCGGCTTGGCATTCTGCTGGATGTCTCGCACCTTTCGGTCAAGTCGTTCTGGGACATGATCGAAATCTCCAACGCACCGATCATCGCGTCCCATTCCAATGCCAAAGCATTGTGCGGGCACCGGCGCAATCTCGACGATGAGCAGATCCGTGCCCTGGCCGACAACGGCGGAGTGATCGGCATCAATGGCGTCGCGGCCTTCATCACCGATGACCCGAAGGAGGCCAATCTGGACAAAATGATCGACCACCTTGACTACATCGCGAATCTCGTTGGCGTTGACCATGTCGTCCTCGGACCGGACTTCGTCGATTACCTGCGGGTTGATCCCGGTTCCGAATTCAGCGATCCGATCGACTATCCGGCTGGGTTCGAAAACATCACGAGGATGCCAGCAGTCACGACGGAACTCATGAGCCGTGGCTACGATGAGGGACAGATTCGCGGCATCCTCGGTGGCAACATGCTCCGAATGCTTGAGACTGTGATGCAGTAACGACAATCAACGGGAGGCGCTAATCCGCGCCTCCCGTGTCATCTGCGATGCTTAGTCGGGGTGTGAATCGACAAAGGCACCGGTGCTGTCGTACAGGTAGAACTTGCCCTGTGGATACGGCTCAATGCATTCGCCCCAGTAGAGAATGGCGTACTTGTTCTCGATGATGTCCTCGCCAGCACAATTGCTGACGGTGACGTAGAACCCCTCACGAACGACGACGCTCGGGAACGTATAGACGCGCCCACCATCGTCACGCAGTTGCCAGCCTTCCATCTGGATATCGCCCGCGATCTGCATGTTTCGGATGATGACGCCTGCGCTGGTGATGCCTTCGATTTCCATGTCACCGGTCGCGGTCACGCCGTCCGGGAGTGACGTCGTTGGCTCAACGCTCGGCGTTGATGTCGGCGTTGTTGGAGTCGCGGTCGGTGACGGCTGCGTCGCTGTTGGAGTTGGGGTCGTCTCCGTCGGGACCTGCTCGTAACGCCACTCGTAGTAATGCAAGCCAACGTTGCCAGCTTCCACCTTCCAGCCATCTGGATTGGTCGGGGTATACGTGAGGCAGCGGCGCTCGAAGCACTGAAGGAGCACATCAGTCGGCACGCCGGCGAGGTCAACCGTCGTCCAGTACGCCTCAATCACCGGGTAGCCGGTCGCGTAGAACGGGTTCAGAAAGAGATCGTCGACGATGTATTGACCATCCTGCCAGACCAGACCATCGGAGTTCATGAAGTCCCAGAAGACCGAGGCAATGGTGTGGTTGGTCTGCGGTACGTATTCAGCAGCCATGACCGATTCGCTCGCGAACAGTGGATTGCTGCCGACATTGCCGAAACGGTCCACGAAGGCGTCGATCATCTCACCGGTTGGGTGCGGGTCGGCGTCACGCAGCCCCGCCAGCGCTGCATAGGTCGGTCCAGTCGAGCCTTCCGGATCGCCCGCGACATTGATCGATGCCGGGATCTGAGGTTCGAACGTGTCGTCGCCGAGTTGAAGTTGACCGGTCATCAATTCATTGACGAGCAGTCCGTTGGTGACGTACCAGACACTGTCAAACGGGATGCTGCCGTCAGTCGTAATCTCCATCCGCGACTTATCGTAGTACTGAACGAAACGGCCATTGTTATGTCCTTCGGCGTACTCCTCGAACATGCCGGATGTGTTCGCATCCGGTCCCCACATCCAGGTGCGACTGACTTGAAGGTCAGCAACAGGCTTGTCAGACCGCGCCCAGGTTCGCTCGAACGGCTCACCATCCGGAGCGACCGCCCCAGCGTTATTCTGTACAAAGGCAAGCAAGAGCAGCAGCGATGCGAATCCGAGCGTAAGTACCTGGACGAAGCGTGTCCGCGACGTCAGCATCTGCGCGATTGAGACCATGAAACCCCCTGCATCAGCGGCATGCGATCGCTCAAGAACAACCATCATGCCCACCAGTGATCTAATGATGTGCCATATCAATCGTTTCACATTGTGCTAAGGAACCAACAGGTGAATTGAATGTCGCGGCTTCCCGCGAATCATCCATCGCGTTGCAGACAGATGCTCGCAGACCATCCATCAGACAAGTACATCGATATCCCAATGCAGACTGGTGACCCGATGAACACCGAGCGGATCTGCGAAGATCGGCAATAGATCCTTGATTCAGAGAAAAGGAGTAAAAGCCGCTGTGGAACACCTTCGAATTCGAACGGCGGTTCGCGGTGACCTTTCGACGATCGTCGGCCTGTTAGCGGATGACGCACTTGGAGGAGCGCGCGAAGCAGCACACGAACCGCTCCCGGATGCGTACACAACAGCATTTGACGCCATCGACAGCGATCCGCGCAACGAGCTGATCGTCGCCGACGACGCTGGCGCAGTTGTCGGCGTGCTGCAACTGACGTTCATTCCCGGCCTGACACATATGGGTGGCGAGCGCGCTCAGATCGAAGGCGTTCGGGTTGCCAGCAGCCATCGTGGCAAGGGTGTGGGTCGCATGCTACTCGACTGGTCCATTGACCGCGCGAGGCAGCGTCGATGCCGGATGGTTCAACTCACGACGGATAAACGCCGACCCGATGCGCATCGATTTTACGAATCGCTCGGCTTCGTCGCATCGCACGAGGGGATGAAATTCAGCATGCACGATGGCGCGACACGTCCTCACGAATAGGCGCGGCACTGCCCGCCGAGTCGGCGAGCACGTCCTGAGACCCATTCGAGTTGCAGCGACACTTAGAGTTTAGTCAGCGCAAACGCCCTGGCGAATCGTTCGTCATCAAGACGGAAGCGGTCCGGATTCGTGCCACGCTCGATTGCCAGCCAGTACGCGAAGAAGTGGAGCGGGATCAACGCTGCAATGGCAGCACACGATTCAGGTAGCGACGGCACAGTGACGACGGTGTCGGCGGGTCCAGCGTAGGTTCCGTCCGACACAACGACGACGTCGAGCCCAATCTCCTTCGACTCAGCAGCGAGGTCAGTTGTCCGAGGCAGGGCAGGGCCATCTGGCGCAACGAGGACCATCAGGTCCTGTGGATCGGATGCCTGAAATGGGCCATGGAGCATTTGCTCGGTTGGGATGCCCTCGGCCATCAAGTAGGCCGCTTCCTTGATCTTGAGTGCGACTTCCATCGCTGTGACACCTGACGGTCCTCCACCAGATAGCCAGATGTGGCGGGCGTTGACGTACGTTCTGGCGAGGTCGTGCATCTGCAACTCGGTGCCGAGCGCAGACGTCAGTGCGGTTGGGACATCGTTCAATAGTAGCGACGAATCCATCGTCGCCGCCCCCGATCGATGCTCGCCAATCCTGCCGGCGAGGTGGGCGAGAACGGCTAACGCGCTGGTGTACGAGAACGTGTAGGTCGCGGAGCCTTCGGCGGGGACAGTGACGAACAGATGCTCGAGACCATCATTCTTTGCCGCACCTGATTCACCAGTAATGAACGCGAACGGCGCATCGGTTTTCTTCAACCTTTCGAGAACATCAACGCTGAAACTCTTGCTTCCGGTGTGGGAGATGACGACAACGGCATCCCGTTCGGTGAGTGGAGTACCGTAGAGGACGAAGTCGAATGAATGGACGGCCTGTGCTGGCATTCCACCGCCGTACTCGCGCATGAAATGTTCGGCCATCAGCGCTGCGTGCCACGATGTGCCGATCCCAACGATATAGAGTCGGTCGAGAGTCGCGACGCGCTTCGCGAAGGCATCGACGGCATTGTCGTTTCGACGAACCGCGTTCGCGAACACCTCTGGTTGCTGGTGGATATGGGTATACATGTTGAACGGATGTTGCGTTGGACGTTCAGGGGTCGACATCGTTGTGTTCCTTCCGGTTCATGGACATCCGTTAAACAAGCCAGCCAGAGTGGCGTAGTAGCGATCATCCTTGATCGTGAGCGGAAACCAGTTTCCGCTCGATCCTCACTCCCGGTGAAGACTGCTCCAACAGTCGCACCAGTTCGTCACCAGCGGCATTCAGCGCGTCGTGTGTGAATGGTGAAACACTGTCGAAGACGAAATAGGCATTACTGGTGGCTTCCGTCAATTGGGTTCGACGGCACTGACGCCAATTCCAACGACGACAGGTGGCTCCAGCATCGTCTGCCCAGACGACCTCGCCAGCCTCGGGATACTCGATGACTTCCTCGCCAGCGCTGATCAATGAGAATGGTTCATCGCCTGTCGCGAAACGCAGGGTTGCGTCGCTCGCGAGTTGGTCGAGGTCTTCTCCACCGATTGGTATGACGTGTCGAATGCTGACAGCGTTGTACGCATCAACGATCCGGTTGATCGGTGGCAGTTCCTGTCCCTTCAACACGCGTCCGAGCAGCGCTTCGACCGAGCATGGAAACCTGCTTGGCTTGGCGCCGAAGCGGCTGAACGTTTCACGCCACGCCGCGATATGCGGATGCGTCGATGGTTTCGCGTCATTAAACGCGTCTCGCGCTTCGGCTTCAGCAGCACGCAGCAGGCCGGTGCTCCAGTCGTCGCTTGGTCCG
>JBGSWU010000197.1:0-3724 GCA_041751795.1 Thermomicrobiales bacterium | reverse complement strand
CATCGCCGCCGTTCTCGCCATCGCATGGCTCATCTGGTCGTCACGTGGTGCCCTGTTGCCGTTCATTATCGGCCTGGTCATTTCCTACTTGCTCACCCCGGTCGTCAATCGCGTTCAGATCGCGATACCGAATCGCGGCTGGATAGGCCGTAGTCGCCGTGTGATCGCGGTGTTGATCGTCTATCTGGCTGCCATCGGCATGCTGGTTTCCTTGGTAGCAACGATCGGTCCGCGACTCGTGAACGAGACGGTAGAACTCGTCGAGGGACTACCAGAGTTCGCCGACACCGTTCGTGAGGAAAGTGACTACTGGAATCGCTGGTACGAGGAAACGATTCCAAAGGACGTTCGCGTCAACATCGAGTCGCACATCGATGAGATCGGCGATGTTGTAGCAGGAGCCGCAAGATCAGCTGTGATGGCGACGTTCGGTACAGTGCGGCGCGTATTCGGATTCATCGCCGGGCTCGCGCTGCTTCCGTTGTGGACATTCTATATCCTCAAGGATCAGCGCCGGGGGATGAACTTCTTCTACAACCTCTGGCCGAAAGAGATTCAAGCGGACGTTCGCAACGTCATCGGCATCGCCGATCGTATTCTCGCTGCCTATGTTCGCGGTCAACTCCTCCTTGGGTTTGTCGTTGGCATCGTCACATTCTTCGGGTTGTACTTTCTCGACGTTCAAAACGCCGTTGCACTTGCCGTCCTCGCGGGCATCTTCGAGATGGTTCCAATTCTCGGCCCGTGGATATCTGGAACGGTTGGGGTCATCGTCGTTCTCGCAACGGATCCTGGGAAGATCTGGGCCGTTCTCATCTTGTTTGTTGTTATTCAACAGGTAGAAAACACGTTCCTCGTTCCGAAGATCCAGGGAGATGCCGTCGATTTGAATCCTGCAATCATCATGATCCTCCTCGTTGTCGGAGGCGCTGTCTTCGGACTGCTTGGCGTCATCATCGTCGTACCGATCGCGGCGATAGCACGCGACGTGTTCATTTACGTTTACGGAAGACTGTCGGAGGAAGGGAACCTGACCGAAGTCGCAGATTCGTCAGGATGAATCCGATTCGTCGCTACTGAACAGCGCCGCCATCTCGACGATAAATCGTTCCTCGTCGTCGATCTCCATCCGGTACGCGTCATCGGCAGCACCAATCGGGCTCGGCGGAAGAACGAAGCGAACCCATCCTTCGTTGGCCGCTTCGCAAACGTAATCAGTTACCCGCGCTTCAAACTTGCTGTAGGTGACGGGTGGTGCAAGCGCTTTAAAGTATCGCTCGCCCATGCCGTTAGCCGTCCAGATCAATCGAATCAACGTTCGGTGTCGGGTAGGTAATCCAGATGCGACCAATTCCTGCGCCATGACACCACGAACAAATGCGGTCAGCCAGCCCAGTTCCCGCATTTGCCGAGCACAGATCGGGCACTGCCCGTCGGGCGCATCCGGATAGTCGAAAGAGCGTCGACAGTGATCACACCAGAGATACGTACGTTTCGCCATACGGGGTCCATGTTCCAATCGTGTCAGGGTTCCTTGCCTCGGCCGTCAGATGTTGATAGCCTGATTCTGGCTGATCCGCGTGCCTTTATCCTGCCAGACAGCCTTTAGCGATGGCGCATTCACGAGGATGCTCCATGACGTATCTGGGAGGAATCGACGCGTGGTTGCAGTTCATTCAGCTCTCTACACTACTCTTCTGTTGCTTTCAGGTGGACTGGCCATCTGGGCGCTGTTCACCATGGCCACCGGACGGGCTATCGACGGTGCCTTTCGCTCGACCTACGTGCTAACGATCGGCGTCTCAGTCCTTCAAGCGATTGTCGGGCTGATCCTCTATTTCGACGACGGTCGTCCCGCCAGCAGTTTCCATTACCTGTACGGCGTCAGCCTGATTGTCTTCACCGGAGCCGGATACGTCTCTGCATCCCGCGGCACACCGAACCGCGAACCTCTTGTCTTGGGAATAGCGTCAGCAGCCGCAGTCGGCCTGATCTGGCGCGCCTGGATTACAGCCCACGGATAACTCAATTCGCCCCAGCATCGATATCCATCGACGCGTTTAAATCATCTTCTGCTCACTGGCGAAGTACCGTTTTGGGCGCCGTGTAGAAGGTTGACAACGCTCGCAGGGATAACATTTCTCCGGACGACGCATCAACCTACGAGCCCACGGTGCAGGAATCACTTTAACAAGCCACTCCAGATCCACCACGATTCCTCGCAGAAGCCATCGTGCATTTGAGCCGTCGGTTTCCCCAGGAAGCAGTCGTCAGAAAACGCCGATGGGGCCGTTATCGGCCCCATCATACTCAGTGTTACTCGGAGACTACTCCTCGCCGGCGCTCTTATCTGCCCAGCGCTGGACCAGATGGGTCAGCAGGATGCCAATAATCATCAGCGGAAACACGAGCAATAATTCGATCGCCTCGGTAGCGCGATAAAACATCTGGGTCGTCCTCTCCGCTGGAATTCGTGCAGGTTACTCCGCCAACGTCTCAATGTACGCAATGATCTGATTCACTTGATCTTCGGTCAGGCGCCCTTCGAATGACGGCATGATTGGACCATATCCCTCGTGAATCTTGGCCGTCGGCTGGAGAATTGATTCCGTTATATACGCTTCATCAGCTGTCACGGTCGAGCCATCATCGAGCGGCACCTCGCTACCGAACAATCCCTGCCACGTCGGCCCTGTTCCGGCAGTTCCATCGATGGAATGACAGGCTGTGCAACCGTTTGATGCAGCCAGTTGCTGTCCAGCAGCTGCGTCCGGATCATCGGGTGGGCCACCTTCTGGTGTTGGCAGCGCTGGAGGCGTCGGAACCTGTCCCTCATTGGCAGCCAGAGTTTCTTCGAGCACTTCATCCCAGTATCCAAGTTGGATCATGTTCACGAGGTCAGAGATCTGCTCATCATTCAGCGGACCGTCTTCTTCGATCGACCAGGCCGGCATAATCTCGCCGCGACCCCGCTCGATCGCCCGCCGAATGACCGGCTCGCGCAGGTCCCAGAGAGCGCCTTCAACCTGATTCTGTTCTGTGTTTAGCGGGATACCCTGACGACCTGCTGCAAGGCCGTCTTCCCCGTGGCAGACAAGACAGTTCGCGACATAAGTTTCAACACCGCGGTGTGCGGATTCTTCGAGTTTATCTTCGGCCGCGGTGCTCCGGCGGTTTGGCTCGTTGAACAGATAGACGACCGAGAATGTCGCGACCACCACCAACCCGATTGCGACGACGGTCGCCAGTTTTTGCGACGCTCCCACTCGCCCTCGTCTCTTCCTAATCAACCGATACGAAACTCGTCTATATCGTGCCAGACATCAGAACCGGTTACAGCGAACCATGACGAGCCAAGCTCGCACGATAACCGCTAGGTTAGCTTCAGTGACTGCGACTCTTCGTATGACGACCGGATGATCGCTCCCTCTGGGTCGGTGTTCACGATGAGGTTGTTGCCGTCAATCGTCATCGGAAACAGATCCAGCGGTCGCGGTGCAGGACCAGCCACCCGTTCACCAACGCGATTGTAAACCGATCCATGACATGGGCAGATAAACTGGTCCGCTTCGTCGTTCCACGGGACGGTACATCCCAGGTGAACACACTTCCAGTAGATTGCTAGAGCACCATCTTCATTATTGATGATGTAGAACTTTCCACCTTGGTTCCGATACGGAGCATCGCCGACAGGGGGAACCAAATCGAGCGGAACCGGAATCTC
>JBGSWU010000196.1:0-7713 GCA_041751795.1 Thermomicrobiales bacterium | reverse complement strand
GATCGGGTTGGATGCCGGTGATGAACTACTCGATGATTATCGCGGTCTGAACCACTCGGTCGATGCCCTGCGTAGCAAAGAACGCAACGTCCGCAGCGAAGTGCGATTGCTGGATATCCGCGCTGACGCCCGCCCCTGGCCTGAGCCGGGCCGCCAGGCGATCCGCCGGGTCTTCCGGAACGCCGAGCCGGGGATCGTCGCACACGTCCGGGACGAAGGCTGGGGCGTCTATCTCGGTAAGGGTCGCTCCGGAGGTGTCGGCCTGTTCTTGTTCGATAAGACCATCACCCTCGTTCCTGAATACCGGCTGGTCGATTACCTTCCCGCCAACAATCTCAGCGTTCCCATCCCTGAACAGTTGACGACGATCAGCGACCCAGTCGACGACGCGACGACGATCGTCGACTCGGCGCTGGTTGAAGCGGTTAATGAAGCCGTCCGCAATCTTCCGCTACCGGATCTCGACGCTCAGATCGCGGCATACCGCGCTGAACTGGAACGACGGAATGAGATTGCTCGTAAACAGCAGATCGAAGAACTCGAGGCAGTTCAGGCGCAAACCGAGGAACTGATCGAGATGCGCGCCAACCATCCCTGCCACACCTGCCCGCGCCGCAAAGAGCATCAAAACAACCTGCGCCGGGTCACCGCCCTCGAACGGGAACGCGGCAGAGTCGAGCAACAACTTCGTGCCGAGACGCTTGCGGAGGAAGAGCGCATCCGTGGCATCATCGGCGGCATTCGCAACGTCCTCCACCGCTTCAACTACCTGCATCGCGGCTATCCGACCGCCAAGGCCGATCTGCTGGCCGACGTTTTCGATACGAATGGCCTCGTCATCTGCGAGATGATCGACCGGGGAATGGTCGATCAGTTGCAGCCAGCGGACCTCGCCGAAGTCTTCTCATGGTTCGCCTTCGACCGCGACTCCCGCTTCGCCAACTCCTTCGACCTGCCGAACCAACTCGTCCTGTTGCGACGACGCCTGGAAGACATGGAGCACCAGATCCTCGCGACCGAACGCGGCAACGGGCTGTTCATCTCAAACGGCCACAATGCTGGCTTCTACGGAGCGATGCGGGCCTGGTGCAACGGCGCGACCATGTCGTCGATCGCTGAAAAGATCGCCCTCTCCGAAGGTGACCTCGTCCTGACCTTCAACAAGACGATCGACCTGATGCGACAGGTACGGGAGATGATCGCCAACGTCGCGCCTGACCACCCGCTACGCGAAACACTTTCAATCGCCGAACGCTTCATCAAGCGCGACATCGTCGAGCAGTCGCTGGCCCTCGGCTTCCTGCCGATTGCAAGCGAAGAAGCCGCCCCCGAACCCGACGACACGGCAGACGCGCTGAACGAGGGTTAGACGCTCGCGATGACAACCTTGTGAGCAAACCGACGTTTACGCGCCCACGGCCAGATCGGTTCCGGCGCTGGCTTCTGGGCGCGCCAGTCCACCTGTATCGCGGCTGGCTGGGCCAGTTGTTCAACCGACGACATGTCGCGAAGCTCACGACGACCGGGCGGCGAAGCGGTCTCCGGCGATCGACGCTCATCAGTTACTTACCGATGGATGATTATTATGTCATCTTTGCGGGTTGGGGAACGCGGACGCTCTGGTACAAGAACCTGAGTGCCGACCCGCGCGTCACGATCCAGATCGGGCGTCGCCGCATCCCGGCCACCGCACATCCAGTCCGGGATCCCGAGCGTCGCCGGGAATTGATGCTGGCAATGCGCGACTATTCGGATCAGTGCGGCCCACCACCCTTCCTGCGACCTTTGCTGCGGCCACTCTATGACTACGATGCAGGGATCCGGCTGGCAGTCGCCCACGCTGACGAACTACCTGCGATCGAGATCAGGCCGGACGATCGGGCGCCAGGATGAGAAGGTATCCCATCAGTCAGCTATCGTCATGTACCCTTTTCGCCACACGATGATTCGCGTTGATCGAAGTCACCCGGGGTAATTGGGAGTGTTGTAATGAGACGAATCCTCCAGATCGCCGCGATCGTGGCGATCGTGGCGACACTGGTCGCTATTCCGTGGGTCGGCGCACAGACGGGATCGTCTGACGCCTTCTCACGCACCTGGACGAGAACCGATAAACCGGTCAACGATCGCAATGTCGATCGGACCTGGATGTGGGGTCCCCAGGAAAACGCAATCGAGACGACCGAGTCGTACGCCGAATCCCCCGGCGGCCAACGGTCCGTCAAATACTTCGATAAGTCGCGAATGGAAGTCACGCGACCAGACGGCGACCAATCCTCACCCTGGTATGTGACCAATGGGTTGCTCGTCGTCGAACTCATCTCGGGTCAAATGCAGATGGGCGACGACGCATTCATGTCCCATGAACCAGCCTGGGTCAACGTCGCGGGCGATCCGAATCAGGATGATCCGATCACCTATGCCCTGTTGGCGGATCTGATCGACGCATCGCCGCATCCGGTCGGTGCGCCGAGCACCGCGCGCGCCAGCGCCCAGCATACTGGCGATTCCGACAACGCGTTCATCAACGTCATCGACGATGTTGCGATGGACAGCCGCGGTGTGACAGCCGCTCACTATGTCGAGGAAACGAGCCACGTCGTCGCATCTCCGTTCTGGACGTTCATGAACTCGACTGGTCTCGTCGTGGAGAATGGATCGCTTACAACCGAGAACCTGTTCGAGAACCCGTTCTATGCAACAGGATTCCCGATCACCGAGGCGTACTGGACCTACGTGAATGTCGGAGGGCAATCGCGCGATGTCCTGCTGCAGTGCTTCGAGCGCCGCTGTTTGACGTTTACGCCGGACAACCCAGATGGCTGGCAGGTCGAGGCCGGCAACGTCGGCCTGCACTACTACGAATGGCGTCACGGAAACGACGGCGGACAAACACCTTCGCCAACGCCGACACCCGACCCGAACGCGCTGTATCAATCGAATCTGACTAATTGGCCGGTCGTCACCGACAATTCCGGCAATTCCGCTTACCCGACCTACGAGGATTATCGAATCCGAACGGTCCGGGGGGCTGACCTTTACGCGATCAGTAATGTCACGCTCGGAGATGGCAGCTACCGCGTTCAGGTTCGCAACACCAGCGGCGGTGACACGACCGCATGCATCGTCATTCGCACCGAGCGACACCCGACGGCGAAGACGTTCCCGCTGCGTTCAACCAACTTCTGCCTGATCTACGAGAACGGCCAAGCGAGGCAGGCGACCGCCTTTATCCAGACGATCAACCCGGACAGTAGCTCATCGAAAGCCGAACTTGGCACATGGACGCTTGGCACACCCGTCGCTGCCAGTGACTGGACCCAGCTACGCCTGGACGCCTTCGGCAACAACATGACGTACATCGTCAACGGCACGGAGGTCGCTACAACAGGCGGCAAGAGCAGCACGGGTCTGCTCGCACTGGCGAGTTACAGCCACGACGCATCGCAACCGGTGACGGTGTCGTTCCGGGACATGCTGGTACGACGACTGCCGTAGCGCGGAATGTTGGATACGGGATCTCAGACGCCGCTTGCGTTTGCTACCGCGCTGCCCGGTTCCCGAATCCTGCCTGTTAGATCTGAGTAATTCCACAACTCTCGCCGGAGGTTCGGCTCCAGTGGAGGAGTTCTTCGTAATCATCTTCGTCGAGCGTGAAAGCGTGACCACAGTCGGGGCAAGTGACGACGAAGACGCAGTCTCCGCGCATCTCGCAGAGTTCAGCGACATCGCCGAAGATCCCCTTGGCGCACAAATGACTGCGGACGCGTTCAACGGTCGGGGAAGCAGAGAGAGCCATATCGTTGCAACCTTCCACGCATACCGGACATACCACAGTCTATGGCGTTACGCGGCGAGATGCAACAGTTCGGTAAGTTCGCGGAATGCGTTACTGGCTGTCAATTCAGGAAACGCTGCCTGATCTCCCGAGTCTCAGGAGGATGCTTGACCGAGCAACGCGGCCAATCCGGCCTCGAATGGAGGGAAGACCACTCCTGATTCAGTGATGAAGGCAGTGACATAGTCCGCAGGCGTCACGTCGAAGGCAGGATTGTAGACATCGCTCGCCTCGGGAACGATCCGCTGGTCGTTGAAGTGCGTGAGTTCGCGCGGCGCGCGTTCCTCGATCGGAATGTCGGCACCGGTCGGCGTCGCGAAGTCAATCGTTGAAATCGGTACAGCCACGTAGAACGGAATGCCGTAGTTTCGGGCCAGGATCGCGACCCCAAGCGTGCCGATCTTGTTGGCGACATCGCCGTTGGCAGCAACGCGGTCGGCACCGACGATGACCGCCTGGATCTCGCCCTTTGCCATGACCGACGCCGCCATGCTGTCGGCAATCACCGTCACCGACACACCAGCACGCGCGAGTTCCCAACTCGTCAGCCGCGCACCCTGCAACAACGGGCGCGTTTCGTCGGCGTAGACATGCAGCTTCAGTCCCCGCTCGTGGGCAACGTAGATCGGAGCCAGCGCCGTGCCATAGCCCGACGTCGCCAACCCACCAGCGTTGCAATGGGTGAGAATCGCCCCTTCCCGCAACAGCGCGGCACCGTGCTCGCCGATGGCTCGGCCGGCCGCCAGATCCTCGTCGAGCAGCGCCAACGCCTCGGCACGTACCCTGGCGCGGAGGCAGGCAACATCCGACGCTCCATCAGCCACGGCTCGTCGGATAACCCGATCTAACGCCCAGAACAAGTTCACCGCCGTTGGCCGCGACGTTGCCAGGTATGCTCTGGCACGTTCGAGATCAGCCAGGAACTCGTCCCGGCTGGTTGCAGTCGAAGCTCGCGCGGCGATGTCCAGACCGAACGCTGCCGCAATCCCAATTGCTGGCGCACCCCGTACCCGTAGCGAACGGATCGCTTCCCACATCGCCTCAACCGTGTCGATCTCGATCCGCCGCTCTTCGACCGGCAGCAACGTCTGGTCGAGGAGCGTCACGACATCGCCATCGAGTGTTATTGGCTGGATCGGCGGGAGTGGTGTCGACATCGGCGTATCCGTCTCCTGCCCCGAACAGCGCAAAGCACACCCATTCCGCAGCACACCGTCCGGGCATATTCGAGGGTTCGCGCTATCCCTCGCCGCGCAGGTAGCGCTTGACGCTCTCGTTGGAGTCCTGCGCCATCCCCAGGCCGTTAATGACGACCGAGATACCGGCGAAATACTGGAGGACGCCGAGCGCCTCAATCACCTGTTCGTCGGTGAAGCCAAGTCGCTTCAGGCGGGCCGTGTGCGTTTCGACCCCGAACTGGTTGTTGAGCAACGTGACCGTCGCCCAGGCAAGAAACTCTTTCAACGTCGGATCGAGCGTTCCCTCGTCCATAACGCGATGGCGATGCTCGACCGCCGCCTCCAGGATGGTCGGATTGTTCCCGAGCACCTTGTAGGCATTCGGCACCTGGCCATTGCCAAAGCCGGCCTTGATGTCGTCGTAGGCCGCCCGAACGCGATCGTCGGCGTCCTGCTCTTCGAGATACTTGAGTGTCGGCAAGTGAAACCCCTCCCCCAGCCCCCGCCCCTGAGCGGAGAGGGGGCTTTCAACAATATGCGTCACATTACCACGTCAGGATCGTGCCCCGTCCCTTCGCAGGAGAGGGGGTTAGGGGGACGGGTTTAATCCAGCCGCTTGATCATGACCTGATGACCGATGCCGCTCATGAAGAACTCACCACCGACGATATTGAAGCCGAGTGCGCTGTAGAAGCCGAGCGCATGAGTCTGGGCGTTGAGGACGATATGGGTTGACGATTCCATCCTGGCTCGCTCGATGATCGAGAGCATCAGCGCCTTGCCGATCCCGTGCTGCCGCCACTGTGGGCGGACGGCGACCCAGGCGACCTGCGACTCACGACCGAACATCGTCAGCCGTCCGGTGCCGACCGGCTCGGAACCCAGATACGCTAGATAGTGGAAACTGCGGTGATCGTCAGGGTCGGTCCGGGCATCGTCGGTCAGTGCCTGCTCATCGACAAACACCTCATCGCGGATACGATAGACCTCTTCAATCGGTGCCTCACCCCAAAGCTCGCGGACGGTGAGCGGCGCGTCCTCTGCCGGGTAGCGGGTGCCAGGTGCCGAATGAGACGGCATCGACAACTCGTCGCCGGGATCGGACTTCATCGACACCTCATCACGTAGCACGACCTAGGTCAGGATGCCGTCGGCAGCGACCGGGATCGGTTCTAGGGCCGGAACGAGCGGCCTGCCCATCGTGTCGACGGCGATGATGCTTGGGTCGAGTTCTGCCTCAGCGATAACGGCATCAGTCGCCAGAACGCGCTTGAAGGCAGCGATCGCGACTTCAAGCATGCCGTCATCCGGCGTTCGCGTCGTGACACCCTGGAGCAGAAGCCCCGGCGCGAGAATGGCGCGCATGATCGGGTTCTCAGCACGAGCCGCGCCGATCCGGATGATCTCGTAGGCGACTGCCGCGATGAACGGCACGAGGACGATCCGTGAACCGTAGAGCCAGTACCAGGCTGGTCGGCCGATCATGATGAACACGATCACCGACAGCAGGACGACGATCAGCAGGAATCCAGTCCCACAGCGGATATGGGTCAACGGCTGTTTGCGAACATTCTCAACCGTCGTCGGAAACTGGGCTTCGTAAGCGTTGATCGTCATATGCTCAGCACCGTGGTAGCCGAAGACGCGGCGGATATCCGGCATCAGCGAGATCGCCCACATGTAGCCAACCAGCAGCGCAAGCCGCAGGACCCCCTCAATGACGTTGACGACGAGGTGTGAATTGATCCAGCGTTCCATCACGTCGACCGCAACCAGCGGCAAGATGAAGAAAAGGCCGATCGAAAACAACAGCGAAAACCCGACCGTTGCCCAGAGCAGCGGCCCGGTCAGCATCGACGGCTCTTCTGGCTTGCCATCCTTGCCGACCCGTGCCGGTTCCTCGCCCTCGACCTCCTGAAGACCGACATTGGCAGAGAAAATCAGCGCGCGCATACCCAGCAATAGCGTGTCCCAAAGAACAAAGACGCCGCGCACGAAGGGCCAGTTGCGGACTTTCATGATGACTGGGCCGGGCTGCAGGGTTTCTTCGTAAATGCAGATCCCGCCGTCGGGCTGTCGGACTGCAACGGCCATCGAGGTGCGGCCGCGCATCATGACGCCTTCCATGACCGCCTGTCCGCCATAGTAAAACGGTTTCGCCATCGTCAGTGACTCCCTGAATCAAGACACAATCTGGAGGAGGGTGCACGCCAACGGCGCGCCTGCAAACGAGTGTCGTCAACTCACGGATTCTATCATCCGCCTTTCGTCGGTCTGGGGCTTGTCATCAGGCTGTGATGGTTTTGTGTTGTCTGAGGGGCGAGATCAACGCGCAAGATGATCGTAGGGACAGATAAGCCACCTGTTTGTACTGCCGTTCGTCTGTATTGAAGCAGAATCGCTTGGCGAGACTTACGATCGCATGCTGGTTCCTGACGCCTGCTCACCTTGAACGACCATCCAGGCACGTACAGCCAGAACCCGTCGATGGTCGTCAGGCTCGGGGAGAAGATCGAGCTTGGAGAAGATACTGGCGATATGCGTTTCAATCGTCTTTTCGGTCACGCTCAACTGCCTCGCGAGCGCCCGATTCGAACGCCCCTCGGCCATCAGCGCCAATACATCGCGCTCCCGTCCAGTCAACTCAGCCAACTGGCTGCGGGCCGCTTGCCGACCAAGGAAATGCGCGACGATGTC
>JBGSWU010000195.1:0-15407 GCA_041751795.1 Thermomicrobiales bacterium | reverse complement strand
CGGGGTATCACGAAACTCGGTTGCCGAGGTTAGCATGGATTTATCAAAGAGGTCGAAATTGTGAACGTGCGTTCGATCCTTGCAGCCATCCTTGTGGTGGCAAGTTTGTTGGGCAGCACGGGCCAATGGTCTACACCTGCGGTCGCCCTCCAGGAACATGATCCCGAAATCGTCGAAACGCTGACGATGATCAATACCTACCGAAGTTGGCTCGGCATTCCGCCGCTTACCATCGATCCGGCACTTCAGAAGGCAGCTGAGGCGCATGTGGAGTACTACCGGCTGAACTTCGGTGATCCGTCGCTTTCTGGCATGGGGCTCCATTACGAGACTCCCGGCATGCCCGGCTTTACTGGTGCTGACTTTCAGGATCGTGCGATTGCCGCCGGCTACGATGGCTGGGTCAACGAAAATGCCGGTGTTTCAGGCTCGATGGTCTGGTCAACGAAGTGGTTCATGGCAACGGTCGGCCACCGGCTGACACTTCTCGACCCGCGCTACAGCCACATCGGTCTCGCGGCGATCAATCAGGGGAACGTGAAGTTCGAGATTATCGACCTTGGCACTCCAAAGTGGATCGAGAACACAACGCCTGAATGGGCGGCCTGGCCACCGAACGGCACGACCGGTGTCGGCCTACGGTTCGATGGCGAAGCTCCGAATCCGTTTCCAGCCGCGCAGTACCCGGTTGGGTATCCAATATCTCTGAAGTACTTCGGCCCCGGCGATCTGACCTACAGTTCTGCGACACTTTCAACGGGTGGACAGGCAGTCTCATCATTCTCCGAAATCGGTACCGGCTGGCTGTCACGCGAGACGGTACTGCTCACCGCCACTTCACCCCTCAAACTCAACACGACTTATTACGTTCGCATCGAGGGAACGGCCAATGGCCAACCATTCGTGAAGCAATGGAGTTTTACGACAACGAACGGCAACGATGAACTCGCGAACAGCAGTGGCCCGGCTATTCCGACGCCTGCACCGTCGCCCACTCCATCGCCGTCACCAACACCACCAGCGCCACCCACGCCTACGCCGACACCCGCACCGCCTGCGACACCCGTCGCACCGGTAGAACTTCTGCCGTCAGGGCTACAGCGCTCACATCCGCTTGTTCAGAACCTCTGGTGGGACGCAGACGGTCCCGTGTCTCAGTTGCAGGCCCAACGATCGTGGCTATGGGGGCCGGACACGTGGGAATCTGCAGGCGAACCATACGCTGAGGAAACCGACGGATCCCGCCAGGTCAACTACTTCGACAAGGCGCGCATGGAAGTCAACGACCGCACGGGCGCATCAACAATGGTCACAGCCGGATTACTCGTCCGCGACATGATCTACGGCAAGGCGCAGGTCGGTGATACCCAGTTCGTCAACGCCGAGCCTGCCAACGTCCCACTTACCGGCGATCCGCTGGCATTCAATCCTGACGCGCCGACGTACGCCAGCTTGCACGATATTGCTTCGATTGAAACGGATCGATCGGTTCCGGCGCGACCCGGCCAGGCAATCACAGAAGTGCTCTGGAAAGACGGATCGGTTGGAACAAATCCGTCCCTAGGGTCGATGGCGAAGTATGGCAGCTACGAGACAACGCTCGGACACAATATCGCAGCAGTCTTCGACGTCTACCTCCAGTCGCTGCCGACCGATTGGCACATGAGCGTCGGATTGCCGCTTGCCGAGCCGTACTGGGTGCGCAGCAACCTGGCAGGTCAGCCAACCTGGGTTCTCGTCCAGGCGTTCGAACGCCGCATCCTCACCTACACGCCGATCAATCGACCTGAGTGGCAGGTCGAGATGGGGAACGTTGGTCGCCACTACTACACGTGGCGCTACGGCGAAGAGCCATAACCGCGCTGACCGGCTCCGTCATCATGCCGAACCTTCAACGGTTCATGACCTAGGTTGACACTGATCGCGCTGCAAGTTCAGCGCGATCAGTGTCAACCTGAAGGCGTTATCACGTAGCGATATGTCTGAGGCATGTCCGCGGCCCGCAAGCCGACTGTCCATCACCGGTGCAAGATCTACACGGGTGCAGGTATATGCGGCCCGTTTAACGTCCGTTTACCAACGCGGCGACCGGCGGGTCGCGGACCGAACTGAGATCAGTCCCTACGCACGAGATTGACGATTCTCACTAGTGATGAGCTACCGGTCGTCCCGGGGTCGCCAAGGCGTCTCGTCACCGAGATTGCGACGATGCAGTCCGATCAGCGTCGCAAGGTATCCGATCCCAAGGCAGTAGCTCGCCAGGACATCGGTTAACCAGTGGTGACCGAGGTATATGCGCGAAGGCCCGACAAGGCTGATCATCGATCCGATGCCCGAGACTGGGACCCAGCGCAGCCATCGCCCACGAATTTCCGTGAAGCAGAGGTACGCAAAGAACCCCCAGAATGCCGTGTAATGCAGCGTGTGACCACTTGGGAAACTGGTGTCGCGGAGGTTCGCGATCTGGACGATGATTCCTTCTCCAGATGGGCGAGGGCGGCGGACAAAACGCTTCGTGGTGTATGAAACCAACGAACCAAGCCAAGCGAAGCACAGGTACCGCGCCTCACGTCGAAACCCGATTACCCACGTCCCTGCGACAGCCGTCATCGGCAATGCCAGCGACTGAGGACGGAACCCGAACCACGAGACGAGTCGCATTCCCGCCGTCGCCAGCGGATGACGGAAGCGCTGGACGCGAATCGTCGCGACGACGTCACGCTCCATTCGCGGGTTCCGGCGCACGATCAACAGCAACGTCAGAAACGCCGAAAAGGCGACGATCGCGACTCTGAGGAAGACGCGACTTCGATGCTTCGCAGCATATGGCGGGACGGTGGCCTGTCGTGCACGCTCCTGTAGATTGTCAGTCAGTGAATCCGCTTCGTGTAGTTCTTCATTGGTGGTCGTCACAATTCCCTCCCCAGCACGGGATTGTACCCGCGATGGAAAATCAGGGTTGCGGACGTTTGAGCCAGCCCCGGCGAATCAGGATCTCACGAGCGAGATGGCCGAGCATAACCTCATCATCGGTACCAGCGTAATCAGGATGGTATTCGAAGCGGTTGCGCTCGAAATACTGGACGGTGTGAACGACGCCGTCAGTCTCCGAAAGTTCCTGGAACTCTTCTGAAACCGGATAACCGAAAATCGCCAGGCCGCCGCGCTCCTCCCAGACACGCTTGAACACTCCCCCGAGCGTGTGTTGCGTTTCAGGGAAGTAAAAGCGATCTGGCGTGGAGGCAACCGGCTTGATCGGTTTGAAGGCCGCCTCGGTTTGCCGATCGAGCGTTGTCTCTACACCCACGAGTCCAAGCTGGACGTGATACTCGGTGCCTGCGTACTTCGGATGTAGTTCAAAACGCGCTCGCTCGAAATACTGCGTCAAGTACACGCCACCGTCGGTTTCCGAGACTTCCTCGATTGCTTCGGTCAATGGATAGCCGAAGCGACGGAGGCCACCCTGTTCTGTCCAATAGCGGTCGAACACGGAAGGGACGTTATGCCCCGTTTCTGGAAAGTATCGCGTTTCAGGTTCACGGGATGCTGCAACCGGCGACACTGGCGGGGGGAGAACCGTCACGTTTCGCGGGAAGCCGTCCTGCATCAGATACTGGACATACTCCTTGACGATGCTGACAGTGAACCGCCGCGTGTCAATGTCGGCCATCCGGACGTAGCCAACGATTTCGCGCTCGTCACCCGGATAAAGCGTAGAACCGAATCCCCAGCGAAATGGGTTCACAGGACCGGTGTTGCCGTCAAAGTCGAGCGCGAAACGATACGCATCCTGGATCTTTGGGAAACCAGCCGTCTCATATGTCTGCTGTTCGCCATAAATGAACTTTGGTGGCGCGCCGGACGTCTTGAGCGGCACCGACCCAGCATTGCGAACGACAACGCGAACTTCGAGCAAGTTCCCTTGGTGGACCGTTGACGGACCGATCTGGCAATCGAGCAGATCCAGCCACTCGCTTCGAATCGCAGGAGCGATGTAGATTGGGCCCGTCCCAGCGATTTGTCCCCGGATCGATGGGAGCAACGGACGACAATTATCACCAGGGCATGACGTCGCCAGCACATCTCCATGCCCGCAGAGATTTGCCAGACCAATCAGATCGATAAAATCAGACGCCGCCGTTACGTCGACATGGCCAGCGCGCACCCGGACGAGACGAGCGACGGCATCAAGCATCTTCTGAGGCGGCTTCGCCGTATCGAAGTTTCCAATCAGCGAGATACCAATGGAGCCGGGGTTATACCTGAGTGCATGACCAGCGACGACGTTCGGGCCGCCGAAGCGTCCTTCGTAAACGTTCCCTGCTGCGTCAATAAGGAAGTTGTAGCCAATGTCACCCCACTCGCGAGTGACCGCGTGATAGAAGTACACCGACCGAAGTGCCGCACCAACGTCAGGCGGGTCATTGTCTGTCGCCGTATGGTGGAGGATGATCTTCTCGATCGTCTGGTACTCCGGTGGCCATATCTGAGGCTTCGTCGGCTTGCGATCTATGAAGCGTAATGTTTCGTCGGCGCCCCAACCTGACCTGGGAATGATGAATCCATCGATGAGGTCACCTGCGGCCATCGGCTGTGGACCGTTATTGCTGCCTGTGTCGAGCGTTCCAATCAACAATTCGCGAATACTGGCACCATCTGAGATTGTCACTCTCCCCTGAAGCGATGTTCCGGTTCGAAGCACTGGTGCGACGTAGCCACGATCGTCTGCGGCAACGCCGTCGTGACCGTCGACGTGCAACGTCGTCCAGTCCGACCAGCTACCGTCCTTAAGCTGCGTGCGAAGCTCGAACTGCAGCCCCTCACCACGACGAGTATCACCGATCCATGAGAGATCAATCGAGTCAAACCGAGTATCGGGTGTCAGAACCGGTGTCTCAAACACACCGCTGACGGGAAGACCTTCAGTAAAGGTCCATTCGCTCCTGATGGCGTCGGCAGCGAAACCTGCAAGTCGCCACGAGGTGACGTTCAACATCGCAACTGCTGCCGTCGCTCCCGCAAGCTTCAACAGCGATCGGCGCGACATATGTTGTTCGATAAGCATCCACAGACCCATGACGCCAGCATCCAGAATGCCTGCTTGCCGGCGGCTTCGACCCCACATCACCCTTGCCGCGAAAAGGTATCACTCAATGTACGTACGACCAAACCACCCGGAAGTCCTGTTCAACTATGGGCCACATCGTCTGCTATAGTCAGGCTCGGACATCCTGCATAAACCTGTGTAATAACAATAGCGTGGACACTTCACTGAATGTACAACGGATGAAATCGCCCGAGGATGCCCGCAGCGGCGTCCGTTGGTCGTTTATGTTTGGCGCCGTCTTCGCAGTCACCGTTGCTGGGTTTCTCATCGTGCCTGGTTCGATCGAGAACAAGGCTCTCGCGGCGCTCCACGGCTTATGCGCCCAACAACCAACCCACAGTTTCTATTTCGGGGATCATCGGTTGCCGTTCGATGCCCGCATGACCGGCATCTACGGAGGCTTCGCCGTCGCGATTGGCTACCTGATCGCACGTGGTCGCTGGCGACACGGAAACGTGCCGTCGGTCGCAGTCACGGCGCTCCTGGGGCTGTTTGTCGTCGCTCTGGGTGTTGATGGCGTCAACTCAACGCTGCAGGATATTGGCTATTTTCACGCGTACCAGCCGCGCAATATCTATCGGCTCGCGACCGGGATGATGACTGGCACTGCACTCGCTGTCTTCATCTGGATGCTCATCGCCCAGGTTGGCTTCGCTGGTCACGCCAGAATTCGACGCAGCCCATTGAATGGGACGCGCGATCTGGCGGTACTAGTGGTGGTGGAAGCTGCCGTTTCCGCGATTGTATTGACTGGATGGAGTGTCCTGAGACTTCCATTGACGTTCATTTTGATGATCTCAGCAGTCGCCGCTGTCACCGGCTTGATGCTTTCGTTTGTGCTGCTATTCGGTCGTCGGGAAGGGCGCGCAATCTCCACAGCTGACCTGGCAGGACCAGCGACGGTCTCACTCCTGTTAGCCTTGATGCTGATCGCAACACTCGGTGGTGGGCGATTCCTGCTGGAATGGTGGCTCGGGATCGAGCCAGTTGTGAGGAGAGCTGGATGAGCGGACCGGGTATCGACTCAGGTAGCCGATCCTACCGTGAAGAAAACGACGAATGGCCAAGCACGCCTGATGGCCTCGTCTACCAGCTAGATGCAGTTCAGGACCTCTTCGGACGAATCCAGCAAGGCGAACAGGTCGAAATGCTCGGTGCGCTGCTCGAGTGCGTCGACTGGGTTGAAATGTTCGGCAGCACCGAGAGCGGGTTCCTTCATAAGGAGCAAATCGACGAACTTAAGCGCCACTATCGCTCACGATTCGAAGACCTGGAGCCGTTCTACCTTTCCGAGCAATTGAGTACCGAGTTGATGACGGCGCTGATGGCCAGTGGCGACATGATCTTCTCGGACGAACTGAAACAGCTCGGTCGCGACAACCCCGAGCTCTGGCGAGAGATTCGGACGTTTTTCAGCCGCAAAGAGGTCGCGACGGCGATGCTGATGCTCGCTGCTCGTCCTGAAACCCGATAGCAACTACGGTGTATCGACGGCGAATCCGTTCACCCTTGCGCCTACTTTCAGCGACGATGTCGTCGTTGATGATGTTCGGTTTGGCAGCAATCGTTGGACCGTGGATCATCGCTCTGGTTCCAGTCGTCGCCGGTCTTTTCTTGCTTGCGCCTCCAATTGGGATCTACAAGCATGACGAAACACCGACTCGGCGAACGGACGTCCGTCTCGAAGCGGTAGCCATTGATGACGAATCCGCCAACACGATCCGTTTCCAGTTGCTGCTGACAAACGCCGGCAACGTCCCAGCGACGGCATTCCGGGTGCGGCTGCTTGTGCCACAGAAACTGGTTCCAACCAGCGCTTCGTCGCGGGTGCTCGGTCCGTTGTCCATCGGCGAGCATGGCAGGAACTGGTTCGTCGATGCGACCCACGACGCAATTGCAATCACGTTTCGCACAGGTGTGAGCGATGGTATCTGTTGCCCGCCGGGGGGACGGCTGGAGATCGCGACATTGAACCTGCCTGGCCAGACGAAACCGCTCAATGCTGTGCTCGACTACCAGGTCAGCGGTGGTAGTGCGGCACCGAACCTCGGCCGACTACGCCTTTCCTCCGTCAATACACCGTAATCAGAACGACGGCGGATCGACAGAGACACGCGAACAGAAGAAGACGCGGGTCGAATCCCGCGTCTTTTTCATCATCGTATTGATTCGGAGGTTGGCCTACCGGCCAGTGGCCTCCTTGCGGCGGCGCTTGTGCTCTGCCTTGCGGATCTTGGCTCGTCGCTGCTCGCTCTTGCTGACGAAGCGGCGCTTGCTGCGGAATTCACGCAGCTTACCCGACTTCTGCATTTCCTTCGTGAACCTGCGCAACAGGCCCTCGAAACTCTCGCTATCGCGAAGTTCTACCTTCATGCCCGTACCACCCCCCTTCGTCTGAGATTCGTTTTAAAGTAATCGTTGTCACACCGGAAGATCACATCGTCTTCCGTCGTTCAGCGGATGACTGTTTAATAGCGCACAAGAAGACGTCAATCCTTCTGGACCAGTAAATTGTACCGCACTGCGGCCTGAAGGATCGTTGCGCCACGGGAAATCGACACTATTTGGATATACTCGATGGTCGGAGTGGCGTGGGGACAGGGACAGGTAACTGGTGGCCGATCGAGTTGGCGTGATCTACTGCGGATCATGCGGAGCAATGAATCCTCGAACAAACCATTTCTGCTCGGCGTGTGGACATCAGCTCGTTGACGCGTACCATGCGTCCGAAGGGCTGCGCGTATACTTTACACCCGATCCGGGCGCACCACTCGTTGAGATACTGGACGCTGGAACAAACATCACTGTCGTCGACACAGACGAGGAACTCCCAGCCGACTTCGTCAAGATTGCCCTCGGCGACGGTCGTATTGGATACGTTCGTTTGCGCGAAGTCGAATCAGCCGTCGGTAGCGACGCATCACCGACTCGCCGAGAACCCATAGGTTGCGTTACACCAACAGCGCTCCTCGCAGTCATCGCACTGCTCATCCTGACCGCCGTTCTGATGCTGGCGATCGCGTTGCGCTCGTCCGACGATCAGGGTGGGCTAATCGCCGCATTTGCCTGCCTGCTGGTCGTCCCGTTCCTGTTCATGGTCGTCGGGTTCTACCTCTACGTGCGCAAGCGGGAGGAAGAATTACTCGCCGGGGATGACGACGAAGACTCCGCAGGTATGCATGAACGCTCGCCCGAACCCGCAAGCGATTAAGGCTATTTCCGATGGAGATCGCAGGCACAATCGAGGGGATTAGGCGCTACACGATCCACGGTGAGCCATATGCCGTCGTTTACTTCAGTCACGATGACGATCGAGACACGATTCATCAGGCACAACTCAGCGAAGACGCGCTTCCAATCGGTGTACGAGTCGGTGATGCCATCAACATCACCTATGTCGGATCGATTGTCGCTGGAATTCTTCGAACACCTGCATAAAAGCAACAGGGGAAGGCCGGTCGCCCTCCCCTGTTCCAATTGCCTTGATGTTTTCGGGCTACGGACGATGTTTCGGCATCGCTCGTAGGAGCGCTGTGAGAGCTTCCTTCAGCGCGTAACGCTCCTCCGGAGACAGCCGTGCCAACGCGAGGACCGCGGAGTCACCCTGTGCGGGCATCAATCGCTCGACGAGATCACGACCATCGTGGGTCAGGTTGTTGAGGACGACACGGCGGTCGCGAGCGTCATTCATCCTGTAAGTGATCCGCTGCTTGACGAGCCGGTCGAGAATGCCGGTGATTGTCGGCGTCGACACGCCAAGTCGTTTCGCCAGATCGGAAACTCGTGTTGGCCCCTCGTGATACAAAATCGTCATCACTCGTAGTTGCTGCATCGTCACCTGAGCATCTGACCACGCTTCAGAGATCTCGTGGGCAGATGGCTGGAGACGCTGAACAGTTTCGCGCAACAAGTCGGCCAGGTCGTCCAACGCCACATAACTTTCCACATGCTGATAATTCTGAGACGAAAGTATTGACTCGGCCGCCATACGTGTACCCTTTCAGCCGGATCGGTTTGCCTGTCCGCCGGTCCCGATCGTTATCGATATCATTACTGTCAGCATAGATATTGGCGTGAAGGTGGGCCATATACTGTTGGTCCCGTTTGGGTTAGTTCATCGGTACATCTGACATAGTCGACCGGCTTGGCGCATACCCGGGATTTTGGTACGGTTGTACGTTGGCCGGTCACGATTTCAGTGCCGGCGTCAATGCGCGCCCTCGGCGCGTCACGTCGTCATTGCATAACCCCAGGAAGGTCGACTGACTGATGGCCGAACGGCATACGATTGATGCGAGCATTCGTACGATTCTTGGCAAGGAAACCAAGCGCCTGCGCAAGGCAGGGCAATTGCCAGGTGTCGTGTACGGACCGATTGTTTCCGATCCGATTTCTGTCACCGTAGACATGAAAGAACTCGATCGGATGTACCACGCGTACGGATCGAATCTGCTGATCAACCTCTCCGTTGATGGCGGAACATACCCGGTCTACATGCGAACGGTCACGATCGACCGGCTGGCTCGTTTGCCACAGCACGTCGAGTTCTATGCGCCGAACATGCAGATCGTGATGAATGCCAGCGTCCCTGTCATGATCGTTGGCGTACCGGAAAACACCGATGGTCTGTTGACCGTCGCTCGTGAGACAATCGACATTCGTGGTCTGCCAGATTCACTGCCGGCATCGTTCGAAGTCGATGTCTCAGGATTCACTGAGATCGATCAGGCGATCTATGTGAACGAACTCGAAGTCCAGGAGGGCGTCGAGATTCTGACGGACGGCGAAGAGATGATTGTCAAGCTCAGCGCACCGACACTTGCCCGTGAGGAAGAGGAAGTCGAAGTCTCCGACGAGGATCTTGAAGCGGCTGCCGAGGCTGGTGGTACCGAAGGTGCCGAGGGCGTCGACGCATCCGCCGAGGAATCGACGGATAACGATTCGGAATCAGATTCCTAACCTCTTCGATTACGACGAAATAGCGGCCCCAGATCGGGCCGCGTCATCACCCGCTTCGGCGGGTGGGACGCGGCCCGATTCATTTCTGCGAGCGCCTGATCCTTTTCACCGATCACCTGCTCGAGGTGACGCGCATATCCAGCCGTTTCGCTGTACAACCGTTCCAGTTGGTGAAGGTAGGCACCGGCGCTGTCGCCACCCCGGCTGGCGCCCAGTTTCCACGGATTCGCACAATAGCGCAGCAGTGGGCCGGACACGGCCTCCCAGGTGTACGAGCGAGCCATCGACGCCAGGTTTGCTCGCACCCCCCGCGCCCGATCGCGATCGATCGCTCGTTCAATCGCAGTAGCGACGGCTGAGACATCACCCGGTGGTGCGACTTCGCCGATGTCATGCTGGATGACAAGGTCGGCGAGGACGTCACCGTCAGTGACGACACTCGGTACACCACACCAGATACTGTCCAGCATTCGCGTTCGATACGCATAGCGTGCTTCGACGGTTGAAACATGCAGCGAGAGCGTCAAGTCTGATTCGAGCAACCAGTTCTGTCGTTCGTCATACGGAACCCAGTCGTTGAAGAAGACATGCGTATCCAGCAGGTTCAAATCGTTCGCTGTCGCCCGTGCCGCTTCAACGATGTCCATCTCGGCGACCTGCGCTCCAGGGCTTCGTGTACCCATGAACACGAGTTTGAACCGCGGTTCTCGACGGACAATTGCCGCCGTCGCCCGAATCGCCGTCAGTGGGTCTAGCCAGTTCCACAGCCCGCCATTCCAAAGGGCGACGATGTCGCCATCGCCGATCGCGTCGTATGTCCCACGCGGCCCCGGTCCGGTCCGGATCGGCTTATCCGGTGGAAGTCCGAACGGCACGATGTCAATCAACGTCCGTAGATCGGGATCGGCCTGCGCGTGGGCAAGGTCGAGCCTTCCAGCAGTTGCCAGCGCGCCAAGCCAGAAATCACGTTGCCGTTCTGATGCACACAGGAAGAAATCACCGAGCGAGAGCAACCGGTTGAGAATCGTGACATCATCTTTGCGATCAAGTTCGCCACGCTCTGGATCGATGCGCGAGTACTCGAGCTTTTCAAGGATCCATGGCGCGTATAGATCTACGACCAAAGCACGGGCGTTTAAAACGTCGGCGTCGGTGTACAAATGCGGAAGGTGCTGGGCAATGACCACATCGTGGTTGGCAACCAGGGCTGCGAGTGCCCGACCGCGTTCGTCCGCACTGCCGGTGCACGGGAAAATTGATACCCCGGATGGCGGTTCGACGTCTGTCTCGTTAGGCGTCGCGAGGGTAACGGGCTGCTGAGCACCAATGACACGCGCAAGGTTCCAATAGCGAATCCCTGAGCCTGCCATCCGACCACCAACGGTGTCAGATGCGATCAGCAGCACGCTTGGTCGCAGTTCGTTCATGCTTGTCCCCGTCATTTGCGGCTATCATTGCGCGTCGTGAAGCACGGGTGGGGAGGCAACGCTACATGGACGTTCCCGGCTGGACGGCAGTCATCGTCAACTATAACGGTGCAGGCTATATCGAGGCTTGCGTCCAGGCACTGGAACACACCCAGCCTGCCCCGGTGGAGATCATCGTCGTCGATAACACGTCGACTGATGACTCACTTCAGGAACTCCACGCATATCCGCGAGTGAACGTCCAGCCGCAGCATGCAAACCTCGGATTCGCGGGTGGCGCGAACGCCGGGCTGGCCGTCGTCGAGACTGACATCGCGTTGGTGATGAACCCTGATGTGGAAATCGATCGTGGCTTCGGCAAAGCGTTGATCCATGCATTTCGTTCCGACGAACGTCTCGGAGCAGCGGGGGCACTGCTGCGCTATCCCGATTCGGATCATATTCAGCATGCCGGAGGGATCGTCAAGCGCCCGTTGATGACGACATCCCATATCGCCTACGGATTGACGTTGAACGAAGTGAATCTCGCACCGAAAGATGTCGACTTCGTCACTGGCGGAGCGATGGGATTGCGGATGAGCGCCGTTCAGGATATCGGCGGGTTTGACGAGGCATTTTCACCAGTCTACTACGAGGATGTCGATCTCTCGTTTCGCCTGCGCGCCGAAGGGTGGAGGGTTCGATTCCTACCAACATTGCACGCCGTCCATCATGAAGGAGTGACGCTCGATCAAGGCGACGCCTACCACCAGTTTCTCCATCGGAACCGTATCCGGTTTGCGCTGAAACATCTCGATGGACATGAATGGAGAACCAGTTTCGTGCCTGCTGAGCACGAGCGACTGCGGCACGAACTGCACACACTGCGCGACGACAGCTGGCCAGATCGAAGCGGGGCCGCAGCTGTAGAGGCTCTGCTCCGTGGTTTCGATCATCGCGAGGGTTGGGACATGCAACGAGTCCTCCATGCTCCGCCCCCTGCGATCCTCGAAGGACGTATTGATGCAGCCCGGGAACGAGCCGGAGCGCCTGTTGACGAACCCGGTCGGATGACATCGTTCGGCCTTCGAATGCTCGGACTCGTACGGGACGTCGGCTTACGTCGTCACATGGAGATGGCGCTCGCTCAGCAACGGCAGTTCAACGATGCTGTCGTCCATGCGCTTGAAGCGCAGGACGTCATCAACCGCGAGCAGACGGCGACGACACTACTGCTGGCGCTCGACATGCTCGGACGCCTGCGCGTCAGCCAATCGGGAACAACCGCGTCGCAAGCGGAGCGATGAGCGGCGGACGCGGGTCGCCACCACGGTACACACTCCATCCCCACAGAGCACCAGGCAGAAACGGCAGGTGAAACACGAAGGGGAACAGGCAGAGAAAGAGGACGTCGGTCCTCAGCATCCAGATCGCTGCGACGATCACCAGCGCGAAAGCGAGGATGAATCCAAGCGACCAGACCATCGCCTGCCCAGCGTGCCGCTTCATGAATGCATCTCGCTTCAGATCCGACGTCAGGATGATCAGCGGTACGACTGGCGTAAACACGTATCCAAGTGCCGCAACGAGCCGATGCTGCGAACTATTGCGATCAACCAACGTGATACCGATCGAAAACCTCGCTGAACGTGCCGCCTTCGAGAAGTTCCTGTCGCATGTTTGTTTCAGATACCGCCAATGATTCGACCTCCTCCAGCACCTCGACCGCCAGTTCCGCCGGGACGATAACGACACCGTCGGCGTCTCCGATGACGAAATCACCGGGCCGGACCGTTACCCCACCGATAACGACCGGATGGTTCCAACCACTGATTCGCCAGCGTCGAATTGAACTCGCTGGAGAGCGATATCGGACAAACGCTGGAAATCCCATCGAGAGCATCTGGGTCACGTCGCGGGTTGCGCCGTCGATCACCACTCCAGTCGCGCCACGCCCACGGGCAGCAGTACTCATCAGTTCACCCCAGTGGGCTGCCCGGTGATCCCCGCTGGTGTCTACGACGACGATGGAGCCCGACGTAATGCTGCCGAGGAATTGCTTGCGTTCGTCCCAGTCGTCCGGCTCCAGGTCGGTGGCTGGGGCACCCTTGCAGGTGAACGCCGGGCCAGCGACGCGCGTTTCCAGAGTTACACCCTGGATTGCGCCATCAACGATCTGATTTCGATAGCCACGCTTGTCGAGAACGTCCGCCACAGCGCCGCTATACACAGTACCGTAGCGCGCCGTCAGGTCCGCGATCATCTCGTCATCCACTTGACCTCCTCGTTCCGTCGCCCGAATCGACTGTGCGAGTCTACGAGCCAAATGGTCCTGGAATCAAACCCAGCAACGACGATTGAGCGTTCAATGAACAGGTACCCGCAAACCAAAACAAATCAACAATGCTCGGTCGGAATCCCCAAGATCGAACAGGGATAGCTTCTGACTTCAGAAAATCGTACGGCTGAGACTCTCGCGTCATCTGTTATCAAGTCACTCGCGCAAATCAACTGAACCATCTTGACGCGCTGTTACAATATCGGCATCAGGTTTATCCGCATAGCGCGCCGCCCGGCTGCTACAGCCGTGGCGTTACCGTAGTCGTGGGACTGGATGGTTTCGGATGGCCGGTGACGATGAAGAATTAATGTTCTCGAACGTGAATTCGGCGCTGGAGGCGGTTTCCCAGCACGCCGCACGATCATTCCCGACGCTGCGAGAAGCCATTGACGCGACGTTGACGTTAATGCGCAACATTCTCGACATGGAAGTGCTGATGGTGAATCGGGTCGAAGCCGACCGCCACACATTCACCCAGCTTCAGCGTCCCCCTGATGTGCCCAACCTCGAAGGGATGTCGACACCGCTGAACCACAATTTCTGACGCCGGGTGATTGGCTCGGTCGAGCCAATGATCGTCAACGACGTCGAGTCAATCGACGATTTCCAGGAGATCCCGGCTGTTACTGTCTTCGGAATGCGGTCATACATCGGGGTTCCAATTATCCTGGCAAACGGCAGCACCTATGGCACATTGTGCGCACTCGATCGACAGCGACAACAAAAGAGCCAGCCTGACATCAATACGTTGATGATCCTTGCTCGACTGCTCGCGTCACAGATCGACATGCAGGAACTCGGCGCACTGGAGGAACGGCAGCGAATCGCGCGCGAGATTCACGATACGCTAGCCCAGTCCCTGGCGGCGTTGTCGCTCGATCTCTCGCTGCACTCCATTCAACTCGGACAATACGCACCTGATCTGGCGATCGATGCCGACCGGATGCAGGAAACCGCCCGGCAGGCGTTGCAGGAAATCAGGCGCAGCATCTGGAACCTTCAGCCAGGTGAACTGGAAGGCCGAACTCTCGCCGAGGCCATCGGCATCCATTTGCGTGAACTGTTGCGGCGTGGGATTGATGCGTCGATCGAGTTGCGTGGTCCGTCATCTCCACTCCCGCCGCCCCTCGAAACCGCACTCGTCCGGATTGCACAAGAAGCGCTCTCGAACGTCCGCAAACACAGCAATGCCAGCCAGGTCATCGTGTCTCTCGAATACCATCCTGATTCGATCCTGTTGCGAGTCGACGATAACGGACGAGGCATTGATGTCAGCAAAACGCGTCCTGCAACGGCCAGTGGTGGATTCGGATTGACGAGCATGCGCGAGAGGGCACGGCTCGTTGGCGGCAACGTCGATGTCATCCTGCGACCGGGCGGTGGAACGTCGCTGATCTGTCATGTCCCTCGCGAGGTCACAATATTGCCGAGCGAGCCGACTACTCCGGATTCGGGCCAAGGTCATTCAAACGGGTCGCTAATCCGCGTTGTGCTGATCAATGACCATGCGGTTGTCCGAGACGGGTTGATCCGTCTCCTCGCTGCTACGTCCGACATCCGCGTCGTCGGGCATGCGAACGACGCTGAAACAGGG
>JBGSWU010000194.1:0-2653 GCA_041751795.1 Thermomicrobiales bacterium | reverse complement strand
CCATGAACTCGTCCGAAAGGGGATAGCCGAAGGACTGGATGCCGCCATTACGCTCCCAGTAGTCGCGGAACGTCGCGCTCAGCGCGTGGCCGGTTTCAGGAAAGTAGATACCGCCATCGTCGAGTGCCGGGTCTGGGCCTCGGAACACGAAGGGGATGTCGGTTGGGTCCTGGCGGCGGGCGGTCGTGTTCAGCGCGCCCAGCCGGACGAGCATGACCCGCCAGTCACCGGTCTCGTTCTCATGGTGTTCGAAGATGGCGCGTTCGAAGTACTGGCGATGGAGTCCATCCTGATAGAAGACGCGGGAGATCGGGTAGCCGAAGGTCATCAGCCCGCCGTTGCTTTCCAGATAATCCCGGAACAGCGGATCGACCCAGAACCCGGTTTCCCAGAAGAAGAACGAACCCTCCTCCGCCTGTGTTGTCGGAGATGGGAACAGCAGTGGCCCGGCCAGAAGCAGGCCAGCCAGCACCCAGATCACCACGTTGAGACGCCGTGAACGATCGTTCATGCATGCTATTCGCTGGGATCGTCACCGGGTCACACTCGCCTACCCGGCGACGTCCTGTCGTCGATATCTCTTGAGCCTGTGACTCACATGCTCGATGCATCAAGAATACAGACTCGTTGACTGTATGTCAGGAGTACGTACACTTGAACATGATTTGACTCGATGAATCAGTGCGATTCATCGTTGAATCTGACCCATCCTAAGGTGAAAGATGTTGGTCTGAGAGGTGGGGCAGGATGAACAATGCGGTCGTCAGCGCTATCAATGCGCGACACGGATTGCGACTCACCTTGGGCGAACGCTATCCAGATGGTGAGCAGGGCGCCATCGCCGTGCATGACGTGACCGGAGAGCACTTCATCCTCAAGTGGAGCAACGATGCAGCAATGCACGAGCGTGTGCATCGCGCGCGCCTGTTCTGCGAGCATTTGCGCGACCGGGGCTATCCTGTTCCTCGATATCCCTTCGATGGCGTCGTCGGGAATATCCACTACAGCCTGCAGGAGGCAATGCCGGGGCAGCCGATTGGGACGGTGTCACTCACGTATCTTTTTCCGTTGCTCGAACTCAATGCCCTTCAGCGCGGCACTTGCCCCCTTACTACGGGCGACTGGCGACAACTGATCGCTAGTTCGGTTATTGACGGCTGTGATGGCTTCTGTGTGCTGACATCGCTCAACGAATACTCGCGGGCGACGCGGACGTTGCTAGCGGAGGCGCAGGCGCTCGCGACCAGGTGCTCCGACACTGTCTACCCAACGAACGACATCGTTCACTTCGATTTCAATCCGGTCAACATCCTCGCCGACGATGGTCGGATCAGCGGTGTCGTTGACTGGGACGGCGCAATGCCTGGGGATCGCACGTTCGATGTCGTGACACTCTTGTTCTATGCCCGCCGAAACAACGATGTACGGCGGACGCTCTGGCGATATCTGACGGATACTTCTACTTCGGGCGCAGTGTCACTGTATTTGGCGCACCTGATCGTTAGACAGGTTGATTGGTCGATCCGGCATCATGATGACCGGACGGTTGATTTGTGGGTCGATAACGCCAACAACCTTCTCAAGGAACTGGCCGCCAATGGCTAGGTTCTCACCATCGTAGCGGCTACAACTTCCCTGCCATGATATCGGCGACCTTGGCGGGGCTGTCGGCTACTTCGACACCGGCGTCGTTCAGGGCGGAGATCTTTTCGGCTGCTGTGCCGGTTCCGCCGGAGATGATCGCGCCGGCGTGGCCCATCCGCTTGCCGGGGGGCGCCGTGCGACCGGCGATGAAGCCGACGACCGGCTTGGTGACGTGCTCCTTGATGTAGGCGGCAGCCTGGTCTTCGTCGGTCCCGCCGATCTCGCCGAGGAGGACGATACCTTCGGTCTCGGGGTCATTCTGGAACAATTCCAGCACGTCGATGAACGAGGTGCCGATGATCGGGTCTCCACCGATGCCGACGGCGGATGTCTGGCCGAGCCCTGCCTGCGTCAGTGCCCAGACGACTTCGTAGGTGAGCGTGCCGGAGCGGGAAACGAGCCCGACGCGACCCCGCTGGTGGATGTAGCCGGGCATGATACCGACCTTCGCCTCGCCGGGTGTGATCAGGCCCGGGCAGTTGGGGCCGATCAGTCGCGCGCCCTTGGACTTGACGTGCGCGTACACCCGCACCATGTCGAGCGCCGGGACGTTCTCCGAGATGCAAATGACCAGCTCGATGCCGTTGTCGACCGCTTCAAGGATCGCGTCAGGGGCGAAGGCGGCTGGGACGAAGATGATCGACGTGTTGGCGCCCGTTTGCTCGTCTGCTTCGGCGACGGTGTTGAAGACTGGCGCGCCATGCACCGACGTGCCGCCACGTCCCGGTGTTACACCGGCGACGACGTTGGTCCCATACTCGACCATCTGCCCAGTGTGGAAGCTCGCCTCGCGACCTGTAATGCCCTGGACGAGCAACCGAGTGTCCTTACCAACGAGAATACTCATCTGCTCCCTGCTCCCTCTTCGTCGTTACCGTTGTAGCTCTGGTTATCGATAGATGGTGTAGCGGATGTCTTGAAGCGTTGTTCGAGGACCCGATATGCGATTGTCGAGACCACAGTCATAAACACAAATACCACGGAAGGCGCGACGATGGTTTGCTCCAGC
>JBGSWU010000193.1:0-7673 GCA_041751795.1 Thermomicrobiales bacterium | reverse complement strand
CCCAAATTGAACGATCCACTCGACATTCTCGACGGACTCTGGGAACCGACCCAGGCGTCCGGTCATCAGGACGACCTTGACCAGGTGCGCGACAAGCTCGATCCGGGTCGGGTCGAGATCATCGAACGCGGACTCAAGATGAAGGCGACTGACGTGATCCGCGCCCTCCAGCGCCGCGACGAGTATCACAACGCGATGCAGCAGTTTATGTCGAATTACGACCTGCTCGTCACCCCGCAATTGCCAGTAACGGCATTCCCGGTCGAACTCGACTTTCCACCGGAAATCGCTGGACGAAGAATGGCCTACCTAGGCTGGACCGCCTTCACCTACCCGTTCAACCTGACTGGCCAGCCAGCGGCAACCGTTCCGTGCGGCTTCAGCGCGGACGGCTTACCGGTCGCGCTCCAGTTCGTTGGCCGCTGGCGCGGGGACGCAACCGTCCTGCGCGCTGCCGCCGCCTATGAGGAAGCCTTCCCGTGGGCGCAGCACCGACCGTCTCTGGACTGAGAAGTGGCCTAGCCACCTCGTGCCTGCCAGAATATGTACGTACACGAAATGAGGGCAGGTATGGCGACGAAAAGCGCGGGGCCGCAGGGGATCAGCGACGAGACGGTCATCGAGAAGACCGGCAAGGCGACTGACGAATGGAACGCGATCCTCGACACCTGGGATGCGCCAACGAAGGGCCACCCGGCGATCGCACGCTTTCTCGAGCAGGAACACGGCGTTTCCGGCTGGTGGGCGCAGACAATCACCGTTCGCTATGAGTACGCGCGCGGGTTACGCAGGGATGCTGTCGTGCCTGACGACTTGCAGGCGCTGCTTGATGACAATCCACATGCACGCGAGCGCTTCGAGCGGTTGAGGGCAGGCCATCGCCGTGAGTACATCCAATGGATCATCGAGGCCAAGCGTCCGGAAACACGCACCCGGAGACTGAACAGCACAATCGAGCGCCTCTCCAATGAGCCGATTGACGCCCCCAGCCAATCTCCGCGTTAACCCACCAGCATGTATATCGACACGAACGACACCCGGTGAAGGACTTCGCCGGGTGTCGTTTCCTCCATTGCTAGTGAATACCGTAGTTGCGCTAACAACATACCGTAGGTCTGCGTATGTTCCAGCATCGTCTGGCTCCTAGGATACGAGTGGCGCCAGTCGGAGCGTTCATTCATGAAACAGAGCCAGGAGAGCAACAATGACCGTTGTATCTACACCAGATCTCGCTGCCGTCAAAGGTCGACAACAGCGGATGTGGTCCACCGGAGACTTCGCCCAGGTTGGGGCAACGATCACCCTCGTCGGTGAAACGATTTGCGAGGCAGTCGACCTGCGTGCCGGGCAGCGCGTGCTCGACGTGGCGGCTGGAGCTGGGAATGCAGCCGTCGCCGCAGCCCGACGCTTCTGCGATGTTACCGCCGCCGACTATGTTCCGGCCTTGCTGGAGCGTGGGAGGGAACGCGCCGCCGCCGAGCGGCTGCACGTCAACTTCGTCGAGGGAGATGCCGAAGCGTTGCCATTTGACGACGCTGAGTTTGACGTCGTCCTGTCAACGTTCGGGGTGATGTTCGCCCCGAATCAGGAGCAGGCAGCAAGCGAACTGCTGCGGGTCTGTCGTCCAGGTGGGACGATCGGGCTGGCGAACTGGACACCAGAGGGATGGATTGGTGAGGTCTTCCGTGCCAACGGACGTCATGTTCCGCCTCCGGCAGGTGTCGCATCGCCAATGCTCTGGGGCCGCGAGGATCGACTTCGCGAACTCTTCGGTGACGGGATTTCTGAACTCAAGACCACGCGACGGGATTTCGTCTTTCGCTATCGCTCCGCCGAACACTGGCTGACGTTCTGGCGCGAGTACTACGGTCCAACTGCGACGGCATTCGCCGCACTCGACGCCGAAGGCCAGGCAGCACTGGCGAACGACCTCATCGAGGTCGTTGAACGCCACAACCGCGCAACCGACGGCACGATGGCCGTGCCAGCCGAATATCTGGAGGTCGTCGCAATCCGCGCCTGATGGAGCGAGAAATGATCCGCTCCTATCGGGCTGGTTGCACCGACCCAAGCGTGCCGGCAGCGTTCCCAGCAAAGGCCAAGGCCGATCGAACGCTGGAATCGAACCAGTGCCATCTGGTTCAAGTCGGGATCTTCCAGCAGTGACCGAGACCTCGCCAACGGGTCCGACGATCGTGTCGGACCCGTTGGCGAGGATCAACCCGTTCAATCGCGCAACGCAGACCCTCGACACGTGCAGTCATCCCATAGACACGCGCGGTCATTGGAAGCGACAATGACTGCCCACGAAACGTGACCGCGCAGATGTTCGACGAAACCTGGTCGTCATGAGTGGCAGGGATCAATGGAATTGACGACACACCCACCAACCCTGATTGGCCGCGACCATGAGCGTGCCGAACTGGCCGCCGCCGCAGCCGGAGCCTGGGAAGGGCGAGGCTCGTTTATCCTGATGAACGGCGAGTCCGGTATTGGGAAAACGAGCCTCGCGAGGCGAGCGATCCTCGACGCTGGCCTGGTGCTTCTCGAAGGGCGATCCTATCAGGGAGTGACGCCCCCCTATGGGCCGCTGATCTCGATCCTGCGCACGTATGCGAAAGACCGCCCGGACACCCTCGTCAACGACGAGCCAGCCGCTCGACATCTCGCGCTGATGCTGCCCGAACTGGGAACACCCCCGCCAGACGGCGACCGCTCGGCCCTCTTTGAAGCGATGCGCGCGACATTAGCGGCAATAGCCCGCAAACAGCCAGTTGCGATCTTCCTCGACGATCTGCACTGGGCCGATCACGCCACCTTGGAACTCCTCCCGGCGTTGGCCGGAGCGCTGGAATGGGAGCCTATGCTGATCGTCGGCGCTTACCGAAGCGATGAGATCCCACGCGGGCACCCAGTACGGCGGTTACGCGCGGAACTGCGCCGCTCCGGGCGTTTGCGAGAACTGTCGATCGAGTCCCTCGACCAGTCGCAAACCGCCCAACTCGCTGCCCGTGTCCTCGATGCTGCCCCCAGCCCTGCGCTCGTCGCCGCACTCTACGACCGGACCGAGGGAGTTCCGTTCTTTGTGGAAGAACTCGTTTCCGCGCTCGCAACCGGCGACCGTTTGCACATGAGTGCATCCGGACTTGTCCTTTCATCATCCGATGCGTTGCCATTGCCGGAAAGCGTGCGCGATGTCGTCAGTTTGCAGGTCGAAGGATTCCCGGAACCAACACGTCGTGTCCTCGATATCGCCGCTGTCGTCGGGCAGGAGTTCGACCTCCACCTGGTCGAAACGCTGGCGGGAGACGATGGCGCCGGTCTCGCACTCCTTCTGGATCGTGGGCTTCTGATCGAGATCGAGGCTGGCCGCGCAGCATTCCGCCACGCCCTGACGCGAGATGCCTGTTATCTGGACGTGGCATGGACGCGCCGTCGCGCCCTCCACCGGGAAATCGCCGAACTGCTGGAGGCGACCGGCGCACCACCTGCTGTCATCGCGGAGCACTGGCTGGCCGGAAGAGAACAGGACCGAGCACGCCGCGCACTCGCCGCCGCTGCCAGGTTATCGTGCACGATTCACGCCTACCGTGATGCCGGGGCGGCATTCCGGCGAGCGCTCGATCTCTGGCCGGAGGGTGAGGATGAGCCAGGTCGATACGACCTCCTCGAACGGCTGGGCACGTGTGCGGAACTATCCGGCGATCTGGCAGAGGCAGCACGCGCGTGGCGGGAAGTGGCCGACGCCCACGCTCAGACCGGGAAAACCGCCCGATTCGCCGAGGCCGAGCGACGGCTGGCTGGCGTCCACGAGTTACGAGGCGAATGGAAGCAGGCGTTGGCGGCCAGGAACGCAGCAGCCGACTCCTTCGCTGCAGCAGGTCAACCCGGTGACGCCGCGAATGAGCGACTTCTGGCGGCGGCGCACCTCCGGGCTGCCTCCAGTTCCCACGCAGCGCTGGCGCTCCTTGAAGTGGCGCGCGTGGAGGCAACACGAGCCGGACGCGCAGACTTACGGGCTGGCATTCTCGGGATGGAAGGCAATGTCCGCGTTCGCATGGGCGATACGGCGACCGGGCTGGAACTCGTCAAATCTGGCCTTGCGATCGCGCTGAAACACAACCTGGCAGGACCGACAGCTGCGATCTATCAGTTGCTGGCAGACGCCCTCGAACACGCAGGTGACTACGCCAGTGCCAAAGAAACGTATCTCCGGGCGTTCGACTACTGTCAACTGCATTCTGCCGAATCGACTGGCTCAGTCTGCCTGGGCTGTCTCTCAGTCGTTCTCCGACAAACCGGGGAGTGGGAGCGCGCTATATCCGTGTGTCGAGATGTCCTTGCCATGTCCAGCAGTCCACCGCATGCCCGTGCTGCCGCGAGCGGGACCCTCGGGGTGATCTACGCGTCGCGCGGTGACGTACGCAGTGCCCGTCCACTCCTGATTGAAGCCGCATCGCTGTCCCAGAGGATCGAGTTAGCGCCGATGGAGGTTTACACAATCTGGGGGCTGGCGATCATCGACGAACTGAATGCTTCCTACGATGCAGCCATTATTCGCTGCCGAGACATCCTCGGTCGGTGGGAACGCATGGAAGATCTCCACTACGTCATACCTGTCTTCCGCTGGGCGGTGACGTTCTGCGCCGAACATGGTGCCGAACACGAAGCGAGAGCCTGCACCGCAGCACTTGCGACGATTGCCGCTAGCACTGGCCAACCCGAAGCACTCGCGGCACTCGCACACGCACTCGGTGAAACCTGCCTGCTCGACGGCAATGTCGAACAGGCCGTCACCCAGTTCAAACAGGCACTTGAGTTGATCCGCGACGCCCAACTCCCGTTCGACCGCGCCCAGACCGAGCGAAGAACTGGGAATGCGCTCGTCCTCGCAGGACAGCGCGATGCCGGTATCGCACAGTTAACCGCCGCCTACCGCACGGCACGCAAACTCGGTGCACGACCACTTGCTGCACACATCGCGCGGGATCTGAAGGCACTCGGTGAGCAGGTGGAGCAACGTCTGGGCCGCCGGGCAGCCGGGCAGATCGCCAATGCCGGGTTATCACGCCGGGAACTGGACGTGCTACGGCATGTCGCTGTTGGCCGAACCAGCAGGGAAATCGGTCAACAACTCTTCATCAGCCCACGCACCGTCGAAATGCATGTACAAGGCATTCTCGCCAAACTCGACTGCCGCTCTCGCCTCGAAGCAACCCGCAAGGCAGCCGAACTCGGACTGCTGGAAGCGGCGGTGGAGCGTGAGGAAGCCGGGGCAACTTCCAGAGCGTAACGGATGACCACCGGGACCATAGCATTCCAGTCGATCTACCTGGGCACCGAACTCGATCGGGCAATGAACGACTGCATCATCACCAGGATCGAGAGTACCAGGAACGCGCCAGTTGCCAACAGAACACGCGACCAGGCTGGAACAATCAGCAATGCCTCCCGCCACGAACCGGCAACACGGTACGGTTCCGCAACCGCCGAGACGACGAGGAGTGCAAGTGCAAGTGGAAGCAGAACCTGAAGGACCACCCGCCGTCGCCGTGGTCTGGCCCAGACGAGCGTTCCGCGCCGGAATCTCAGCACCGTCGAAAGCGCCCACGCGGCGACGGTCACAATCAGCTCCACCGCGACTAGCAGCAAGGCGTCGAATACCCGCGAGTTCTGCAAGCGATCGCCGTCCAGATACAGGCTGACGAGATCGTCTCCGAGTGCAGCCGATCGATCGTCGTTACTGAGCGCAATGACTGTCAAGCCACGCCGGGAGTCGCGTACGAGCCAGGAATGGAAGCCCTGCAGATCCCCATCGTGCCAGTACATCTCCGGGTTGCTGCCGATGAACCACCCGTACCCGTAGCCGCCACCCTGCTCCGTCAGCATCGCTGCATGACTCGATGCGCTCAGGATGTCGCCACCTCGAAGCGCCTGCTCCCACCGAAGCAGATCGCCCGTTGTCGAATACACCCCACCGGCTCCCTTCCACCACGAAGCCCACAACGGCGGGGCCAACCGTGAACCGTCACGATCTCCGATATACCCGATTGCAACCCCGTCCCGTCGCAACGGCTCAACGGCAACACCGGTCTGTGTCATCCCGATGGGGCCGAAGAACGTCGCCTGGATGTAGTTCTCATAGGAGATCCCCGACGCGAGTTCGATGATGGAACTCAGGACCTCGTATCCCAGATTGCTGTAGGCAAACGATGCCCCTGGATCGAACGCCAGCGGAAACCTTGGGTACGCAGCGAGCGCTTCCGCGACGGTGGCGCCGTCACTGACCTGCGCATGTTCGGACAGATCTCGCGGAAGGCCGGAACGATGTGTCAACAGGTGATGAATCGTTATCCGGTTCCCGTCAGGAAAATCGGGCAGGTACGTCGCGACCGGATCGTCAAGGTCGAGCCGTCCCTCGTCCGCAAGCCGCAGGATGGCCGTCGCAGTGATTGGCTTGGTGATCGAGGCGATGGGGTAGATCGTTTCCGGCGTGTTTGGAACATCGTTCGAACGGTCGGCCAGACCGTACCCACGGTCGAGGAGGATAATGTCGTGATGCGCCACCAGCACCGACCCGCTGAAATTCTCATCGCGGAGCCAGGCATCGACGAGGTCGATCCGCTGCTCGGAATCCCCCAACGCCAGATTCGCACAGCCTGGAACGACGCCGATAGCGACCATCAGCAGCCACACCTGTGTCAATGCCGTCGTTCGCCGAGACATCGATCACCTTCCGCATCCTGCGACTCAGATTCTGAAACGGGACTCGCATGTCAAACGATTTTCGGTGATGATAGTCGTATTATCGCAACAGCAAACTTCATGATTGCGAAGACTGGGCGACGGTGCCGTACTCCGGGGAACCAGACATCGATTGACAAAAGGAGCCTGACGTGACGATCACTGCCTCCGCACCACCAGCGCTGGGACTCAGCCTTTCGGACACTTCGGCTTCCTACGTCCACGGTGCCAGTGACGTGCCGCTGATCGGTGCCACGATCGGCGACATGTTCGACCGCGTCGTCGAGCAACTTCCCGAGCACGAGGCGCTCGTCTCGCGCCATCAGTCGATCCGCTGGACCTATCGTGAACTCCAGTCGGAATGCAATCGCTTCGCGCGCGGACTCGTCGCTCTCGGGGTCAAGAAGGGCGACCGGGTCGGGATCTGGTCGCCAAACCACGCCGAATGGATCGTCGCCCAGTTCGCGACACCCAAGATTGGGGCAATCCTCGTCAACATCAATCCCGCGTACCGGACGCACGAACTCGAATATGCACTCCAGCAATCCGGCTGCTCGACGATCATCATCGGCCCGCCATTCAAGTCTAGCCGCTATGCCGACCTGCTGACCGAGGTCTGCCCGGAAATGGCAACGAGTGAACCAGGGAAACTCAAGGCAGCAAAACTGCCCGACTTGCGGACGGTGATCGCGTTCGGCGACCAGAAAGTCGCCGGTGCCTTCGATTGGAACACCGTACTGGAGCGCGGCGAAGCGATTGAGCCAGAGGAACTGGTCTCGATTCAGGCTGAACAGCAGTTCGACGACGCGATCAACATCCAGTACACCTCCGGGACGACCGGCTTCCCGAAGGGCGCGACGCTGTCGCACCACTCGATCCTCAACAACGCCTACTTCATTGCCGAGTGGATGCGCTTCACCCATGAGGAC
>JBGSWU010000192.1:0-3538 GCA_041751795.1 Thermomicrobiales bacterium | reverse complement strand
GGCGATCGACTCGCTGACACGAAGCGGGATTCCCGTCAGCGACGCGACCGGAAAGTTGGGTCGCGCGACGAGCGTGAACATCAGGCAGGTGCCAGGTGGCGCGAGCCAGGTTCGGCCACGCGTCCCACGCCCATCGCTCTGGTAGTCAGCCACGACGACCGTGCCGGGTGGCGCACCGAATTCGGCCAGTTCCCGAGCGCGTGTCATCGTTGACGGCAGCTGTGCGTGCCATTCGATCTGCCACGGCGACGGCGGCTCTGTCGCCTTTGACCCGGCGTCCCCGGCTGCTCGGCTAGAACTTGCTGGCAATGGGTGCCGGGCGGGCTTCGCCTTCAACTGCTTCGGCTGTCTCGTGCGCGTCGAACTGTTCGATGCGCACCTGGCGCACGCGGCGATTCTCGACCAGTAGCACCGTCATCCGGATGCCGGGAAGATCAACGGATTCGCCTTCGGCAGGAATGCGCCCCAGCCGTCGCTGCAGGTAGCCGCCGAGCGTGCCGCTGGCTGGCTCTGGCCAGTTGATCTCGATCTCGTCCGACAGGTCGTCGATGCTGAGTCGTCCGTCAACGATCGCTTCGGTCTCGGAGATGATCTCGATCTGCGGCGTTTCGGAGTCGTACTCGTCCTGAATCTCGCCAACGATCTCTTCGAGAATGTCTTCAATCGTGACGACACCGGCTGTCCCGCCGAACTCGTCGACGACGACCGCCAGGTGGACCTTCGCCTGCTGTAGTTCTTCGAGCAGGTCGTTGATGCGTTTCGATTCCGGCACGATGTAGGCGGGCCGGACGAGCGGCTCAATCGTCATGCCTTCATGCTGCTCGTTGACGTAACGCAGCATATCCTTGGCATAGGCGACGCCAAGGACGTTGTCGATGTTCACGCCATACACGGGAATCCGCGAGTGACCATGCTGGATCGCGACATCGACGGCTTCGGATATGAGCACGTCTTTCGAGACGGCGACGATGTCGATCCGCGGCACCATGATGTCGCGAGCCATCGCTTCATCGAGGTGGAGGACGCCGGTAATCATCTCGTGCTCGTCTTCTTCGATGTCATGCTGATCGCTTCGGTCGCGGTCGGAAGACGAGTGACCGTTTCCATTCGAATCGCTGGCAGTCATTTCAAATGGAACGGCGTCTCCTGCCCGGCTCTTGCCACGAGTCAGCAGGTCGCTGGCAATTTCGACTGGTCGGATGACCGGCGCGAAAATGAATGCGAGCACCTTCGCGACCTTCATCTCGCGGGATGGCTCGCTGGATTGTTCGGTGTCGGCAAAGATGCGCGGCAGCAGGTTGCCGAAAACGATCAGGATGGCGGTGCCGGTGAGAAGACCGTACCAAAGACCGTCGTCGGTCGTGATCTCGCGCATTGCCACGGCGATCGTCCAGACGGCAACGCCTGCGCCCAGGACCTCAATCAGGAGGAGCGATGAACGCAGTCGCTGGGTGCTCTCGAACGCCAGCGCATCTTCGCGGGACAGGCGATTGTCGAGGAGTCGACGAATGTCAACGCGGGTGCCGGCTGAGAGGCTCATTTCCGCCCAGGTCGAAATGGCGACGATCCCGACGGCGACAGCGGCGATGATCAACTCAATGATGGCGGTGGTACTCAATCACACTCTCCAGTGTAGGCGCGGTCGCGCTGTGAAACCTAATGGAACAGCGCGCTGATCGAGAGATCCTTGTGGATGCGCGTGATGGCTTCGGCCAGCAACGGCGCAACCGTCAGGATCTCGATGCTGCCGTTCTGTGCGGCTTTGTGTAGCGGCAGCGTATCGGTGACGATGACTTTCTCGATTGATGACTTCGCGATCAGATCGGGTGCATCTCCGGCAAAGATGCCGTGGACTGCCGCAGCGTAGACCCGGGCTGCTCCGCGTTCGATCAGCATGTCTGCCGCTTGAACGAGCGTTCCGCCGGTTGAGATCATGTCGTCGACGATCACGGCAGTCTTCCCGGCGACATCTCCGACCATCTCGATGACTTCGGCTTCGTCCGGCGCGGGACGTTTCTTCGAGATGATCGCCAGCGAGCCGCCGGAACGGACCCGAAAGTCCTCGGCCCGCCCGACGCCACCTGCGTCCGGACTAACGGCGACGATGTCGTCCAGAGCCATCCTCCGGAACGCAGACGCCAGCAGCGGCGTCGCTCGCAAGTGGTCAACAGGGATGTCGAAGAACCCTTCGATGGCGGGTGCGTGCAGGTCCAGCGTCAAGACGCGATCGACGCCTGCCGTCACCAGCAGATTTGCTACGAGTTTCGCGCTGATCGGTTCGCGACCGCCCGTTTTCTTTTCCTGCTTGGCGTAAGCGAAGTAGGGGATGACGGCGGTGATCCGCGCTGCCGACGATCGGCGGACAGCGTCGATCATGATCAGGAGTTCGACAAGGTGATGGTTGACCGGCTCTGCCAGCGTCTGGATGATGAAGACGTCCGAACCACGCACGTTTTCGTCGAGCTTGACGCGCGTTTCTCCGTTGCGCCAGCAATCAACGACCGCCCGGCCAAGAGGCGCTTCGAGCGTTGCCATGATGTCCTCGGCCAGCTTTAGATTGCCGTTGCCTGCGAAAACCTGAAGTCGTCCGTCCATCTACCCTGTTTCTACTTGTTCCCACCGTCGGCGGATTTTGTTGCCGATCCGATGATACGCGCTGGTATTCCCACAACCGTCTTTCCGGCAGGGACGTTCTTCGTGACGACTGCGCCCGCACCGGTGCGGCTCCCATCGCCAAGCGTCAACGGAGCGACAAGCATGCTGTCGCTTCCTATGAAGACATCGTTGCCGATCGTCGTGTGGTGTTTGGCAACGCCGTCGAAGTTGCAGGTAATCGACCCTGCCCCGACGTTGACGCGCTCGCCGAGGTCGGCATCACCGATGTACGACACATGCCCGATCTGGGTCCCGGAGCCGATCCGAGCGTTCTTGATCTCGACGTAGTTACCGATGTGGACGTTCGGCGCGATGCTTGCGCCGGGGCGGAGGTGGGCGAACGGCCCAATGTCGACGCCCGCACCGACGACCGACGATTCGATCCACGACGACCGGACGACGACGTTGTCATCGATCTGTGAATCCTCGATGACGCTGTTCGGACCGATTCGACACTGGTTGCCGATCGTCGTTTTCCCAAGGAGCATCGTGCCTGGATCGATCCGGGTGTCCGCTCCGATCGACACATCCGCGTCGATATAGGTTGCATCCGGATCGACGAGCGTCACGCCAGCACGCATGTGCCGCTCGTTGATGCGGCGGCGTATACCTTGCTCGGCGTTGGCCAACTCGACGCGATCGTTGATGCCAAGAGCAACTTCCTCAGGAGCCGTGACGAGCAGCACCGGGTCACGCTCGTCTGGCAGTCCGGCACGTGCTGCGAGTTCAACGAGCGTCGTCAGGTAGTACTCGCCCTTAGACGAGATCGGGACATCTCCGATTGCCGACTCCAGCCAGCTGCGCTGAATGACACAAGCACCGGAGTTGACAGGCGTTGGGCCGCTGTAGACCTTCGTGTCTTCGTGTGCTTCGACGATTCCGG
>JBGSWU010000191.1:0-9144 GCA_041751795.1 Thermomicrobiales bacterium | reverse complement strand
CGCGATCGGCGGAGCGCTCTACGCCAATGGCCGCGCGGGCGAACGGTTCGCAGTGCGGAATTCCGGCGGCATCGCCGTAGTGGAAGGCGTCGGCGATCACGGCTGCGAATACATGACCGGCGGCACCGTCGTCATTCTCGGCCCAACTGGCCGGAACTTTGCAGCCGGGATGACGAACGGAACAGCCTACGTTCTCGATCAGGCTGAGGAGTTCCAACGCCGGTGTCCTCTCGAACTCGTCGAACTACAGCGTGTATCGTCACCCGCCGACGAAGCCGAGTTGCGTCGACTCATCGAGCGTCATGCACTGCTAACCGGCAGTGCCAGAGCCTGGAATGTCCTGGCACAATGGGACATGCTCATGCCACGATTCTGGAAAGTCGTCCCACGAGCGCAAGTCGACCTCAGCGTCATCGACGTACCCGCACGAGGTCGTGGGCGACGAGCAACTCCAGTCGAGATTCGCCAGCAAGCCACATCGGAAACCGCAGCCGAATAGGCAACGACATTGAACAGGAGCGAATACCGTGAGTTTCAACGGCTCTATCAACGAGATTGAGGGCAGCAGTGACGATCAGGAAGTCAGCCTGCGGTCCGGGATGAAGGTGCGTGTCATCAATCCACGCTCGGAACACTTCGGAACAACCGGCCACCTTCTCGGTCGGAACGACCAGCATGAATCGTACTGGCACGTGCGCTTCTCGACGGTCGAGTCTCCGATCCTTCTTTTGGATGAGGAACTCGATTACGTTCGTTGAGTCGCACGGTTGAGGGCAGCGCCAACCTGTATCGACTGCGATGACCGGTCACGAAGGACGAGCCAGCCCCCTCCTGTCATCCTGAGCCGCGGCGAAGGATCTCCCCTGATCTGGCCGCCCGGTTGGTCCAACGCAGAGAGATCCTTCGCTGCGGCTCAGGATGACAGGGCGAGTGTGTTCGGCACCAAACGGTACTCGGAGCGCACGTTGCAACGGGCCGAGCACCATGCCCGGCCCCGAATCCCGATTCCCGATTCCCGACGCTCTACTTCTCTTCGAGCGCCAGCGAGACGCTGTTCATGCAGTAGCGCTGGCCGCCGCGATCGATCGGTCCGTCGTTGAAGACATGGCCGAGATGCGAGTGGCAGCGCGCACAGCGCACTTCCGTGCGGACCATACCGTGTGAGCGATCCTCGATCAGTTCAACGGCGTCGGGCGAAACGGTTTCAGTGAAACTCGGCCAGCCACAGCCGGAGTGATACTTGGTGTCGCTCTCGAACAGCACGTTGCCGCAGGCACGACAGCGGTAAGTGCCATCATCCTCGGTGTCGACGTACTCGCCGGTGAACGGCCGCTCGGTACCAGCCTGACGCAGTACCGCGTATTCCTCGCGTGAGAGGATGCGCTTCCAGTCATCTTCGCTGGCTGGCAGCGGCTTGAGACCAGTGTCCGTGTCGGTTCCGGAGCCGCCACTGACCGCGGCTGGGATCGGGCAGGTCACGCCGGTACCGGCCAGGTTGCAGTAGCCGTTCGGAACCTTGTCGAGATACTGCTGATGATATTCCTCGGCATAGTAGAACGGGCCAGCCGGGGTAAGTTCAGTCGTGATCTCGCCATGCCGCGACGCCCTCAGTTCAGCGTTGTACATCTCCTTGGTCGCCTCGGCGATGTGCTGCTGCGCCTCACTGGTCGTGTAGATCGCCGAGCGATACTGGCTGCCGACGTCGTTCCCCTGGCGCATGCCCTGGGTTGGATCGTGGGCCTCGAAGAAGATCTGCAGCAGCGTCTCGTACGAGATCTTCGCTGGATTGAAGACGACGAGGACCGCTTCGGTGTGTCCCGTCCGACCGGTGCAGACTTCGTGATAGGTTGGATTCGGCGTGAACCCACCCTGGTACCCGACTGCCGTCGTATATACGCCATCAAGCTTCCAGAAGAGCCGCTCGGCCCCCCAGAAACAGCCAAGGCCGAAGTAGGCGACGTCCATGCCCTCCGGGAACGGCGGCTGGATCGGCGTACCAAGCACGGTGTGCCGCTCAGGAACGTCATAGGAGAGCGTCTGGCGACCAGGCAGCGCCGTGTCGGGCGAGACCATATTCGACTTGGATCGATTGAAGAACATCTGTATTCCTTCCGGACTGGTGGTTACCGTTGCTGTTCGCTTACCGAAGGCTCGGCAAACCACAGTGTCTCACGCATGGCTCCGTTTGCTGCATGTCGGGCAATATCCACGCCACGCACAGGCAGACCGCCCAAAGGCGAAACCATGAACATAACAGTACAGCGTAATACTTACGAAGATATTTCCAGGCGTCGAAAAACCGTGTGTATTTTGCACTCGTCAACGCCGGTTGGCGTCGTCAGCGGAAAGTGCGTCGTTGAGGTCCGCCAGCAGACACTTGAGCTGCTGAAATCGGTCAGCGCCGATGTAGCCGGACCAGGTCGATTCCAGATCGGTGATGACACTCACCGCCAACCGGTAGAGATCCAGACCACGTTCCGTCAGCCGCACCAATCTGGCCCGCCCATCGTCTGGATCGACGACCCGCTCGACGTATTCACGCTCAGAGAGGTAGTCGACCAGTTCACCCATCGCCTGCACGCTGATATTGGCGTGGCGGGCGAGGTAGGCAATGCGTGACCCATGTTCGCAATCGATGTATTCGAGGATTGGAAGGTGCGGTTGTCGAATGTCTGGATTGCCTGCGTCAGCGAAACGCTGCTCGACATAGCGAATTCGCGCCGCGTTCGGATTGCGTAACAACTCGCCGATCATCCGACGTTCTGGCTCAACCATGATCGAACACCCTCCTGACAATCTATTCAAGAAGCCTTACTATTTTATTCAAGTTACCTTGCTAATTTAGTTGATATCGCCGTCGATGGCTGACAACGGTTGGAGGCGAACGTGATGTCTACCGATGCACATCGTCTGATCGTTCAGCGTTTGTTCGAGAACGACCTGAGTCAGCCGGATACCGAGGCGCGGCGACAGGTGACGGATGAGATCTTCGCGGAGGACTTTTTCGAGCCCACCAACCCGCCAGGAATGCAACATAGTCGTGACGGGCACATGGCAGTCGTCAATCTCTTCATGAGCGCCTTTCCAGACATGCGCTGGGATATCGAGGACATGCTCGCCGAGGGGGATAAGGTCGTCGCCAGAACGACGATGACCGGAACGCACGGAGGCGACTTCTTCGGTATTCCGGCGACTGGCCGCACCGTTCGCGTCACCGGCATCCACATCCTGACGCTGAGCAACGGACAGATCATCCGCCACGATGGGATCAACGATGACCTCGGCCTGATGCAACAGCTTGGTGCGATTCCGTCTGCGGTCCCGGTCGGTTAGCCAGAATCGCTTGCTGGCATTCACGGTTGGGCATCACAAAAACGGTTACGGGTTCCCGACGCGCTCGGCGATAGCGATCATCGCTGCCAGGCTGCGCTCGACATCGTCGCCGGTCGTTGCCCAGGATGAAACGCTGATCCGCATCGCCGCGCGACCATGCCATTTCGTACCGCCACACCAGCAGGTACCGTCTGCCTGGATTCCGGCGATAACACGGCGGGTCATCTCGTCATCCCCGAAGGAAACGAGAACCTGGTTGAGTTCGACATCGTTGAGAATCTCGAAGCCCGCTGCGCGCAGGCCGTCCGCGAACCGAGCGGCGTGGGAACAACAGCGCTCGATCAGATCGGCCAGGCCCGATCGACCAAGCGATCGCAACGCGGCCCAGACATCGACACCCCGCGCTCGGCGAGACATTTCCGGCGTGTACTGATCCGGCTCACGTCTGTCGCTTGCAACGAGATAGGCAGCGCTTGCCGCCATCGCCAGTCGCAACGCTTCGACATCTCGAACGATCGCTATGCCACTGTCATAGGGAACGTTCAGCCACTTGTGGGCATCAGTCGCCCATGAGTCAGCGTCTTCGACACCTGCCACCAGAGCGGCCCGTCCAGGTGCCACTGCTGCCCAGAGGCCAAAGGCACCGTCGACATGAAGCCACGCCCCGGTCTCACGGATGTGATCGGCGGTCTCACCGACCGGATCGATCGCACCAGTATTGACATTCCCGGCCTGCGTACACACGATCGCCGGCCCCGACAACGACGGGAAGCGATCGACCAACATCCGTCCTTGGGCATCGACTGGGACGCGAATCACCCGCTCCCGACCGAAACCAAGTAGCCCAAGCGCCTTGAGGACCGAGATATGCACCTCGTCGCCGACAACGACCGTCACGTTCGGCGCACCAAACAGCCCGTCTGCCTCGACATCCCAGCCATGTCTACCAAGTACGGCGTTCCGAGCGGCGGCCAGGCACGCGAGATTTGCCATTGTCCCACCAGTGACAAAGCCGACGCCAGACGACGTTGGCAATCCCAGAACATCCAGCAGCCAGCCACGTGCAATCTCCTCGATTGCGGCACCAACCGGCGACACACTCGACATTCCAGCATCGTTGTCCCAGGCACTTGCCAGCCAGTTCGCTGCCAACGCCGCAGGCAACGACCCGCCAATGACAAAGCCGAAGTACCGCCCGCCCGCCGTGGCCGTCGTCGCTGGAGAGCCAACGTCGTCAAGCAATCTGACGACATCAGCAGGATCCATCGGCCCGTCCGGAAGCGGGCCGCCAAGTTCTACCAACCGTGCCACGGCATCTTCGGAAGGTGGGACAGCACGATGGTTGATTTCAGCTAGGTAGCTGATCGCGCGTTCGGTGGTCAGCCGCAGGAGCTCATCCAACGCTCGCATCTCCTGTCGATCAGCGTCGGGACTGGAACCACTGCCAGTTCACTGGCCGTCGACCACACTGTCGTCCAGCACGACATCGAAGTGGAGGACACGATTGTCGAAGCTCGTCAACAATCCAGCAGCCTCATCGGTGACAACGACACTACCAATATCGGCTCCGGCGAAACCCCTGATTGCGTCGATCGTCGCCCACCATGTAACAACGACGGCCTCGCCCTCGTCGCCATCCTGACGTTGCAGCAGCTTCAATCCCCGGTAGCCATCGAGGCGTTGCAGACTCGGCACGACCACGGTTCTCAGGTGCTCCGCGTATTTGGGCGCGTCATCGAGCGTCATTCTCGCTTTCCAAACGCGAGCGATCATGGATCACCGCCGATGACGACCGTCCACGGGCGCACTTCCCATCGGGTAACAAGCCCATTGAGCACATACGGATGGTGCTGGGCAAATGCTTCAGCGACCGACGCATCGGCTCCACGGAAGACGATCAGCGCACGATCAACCGGGTCGGCCAGCGCACCAGCCAGCACGATCTCCCCACGCTCGTACGCAGCGTTCGCGTGTTTCAGGTGCTGATCGCGATACAAGGCACGCTGGGCGACATAATCATCGATCACATCGTAGAAGAGGGCAAAGTAGTGCATCCTGCCTCCTGCTTCAACGGATGGACAGCCGCGACAGTATCGCCAGCCTATCATGCGAGCGCGTATCCTGTAGGCAGGGAAGCGATCGACACGACAGTGGACGGAGACGACGGATGACAGGCCAGCAGCGTGCGACCGACCAACTTCATTTCGGCATTGTCACTGGCCAGCACCGGCGGCCACTGTCGCAGATTGAGGAACATTGGCAGTTCGCCGAAGAAACCGGCTGGGACTCGGCCTGGGCCTTCGATCACTTCTTCTCACTGGGCGGGGACGAGATGGATCAGACGTTGGAAGGGTGGACACTGCTCGCGGCGATGGCGGCAAAGACATCCCGCGTTCAACTCGGGCTGATGGTGACCGGCAATACACACCGCAACCCGGCTGTCCTCGCCAAACAAGCCGTCACCATCGATCACATCTCGAAGGGTAGGCTGATTCTCGGGATGGGTGCCGGTTGGAACGAGCGCGAGCACCAGGCGTACGGCATCGACTTCCCGTCTCCCGGCGAGCGGGTGGACCGCTTCGGGGAGGCATTGGAAATGTTCCGGTTGCTCGAAACACAGGACCGGACCACCTTCAATGGCGACTATTACTCGCTGGACGACGCCCCGTTCGAACCTAAACCAGTCAACGGCCATATCCCGATCCTGATCGGAACGGCAGGCCGACGGATGCTGCGCCACGTCGCACGGTATGCTGACTTCTGGGACGGTGGCGAAGCCCCGGACGCCTATGCTGTAAACGCCGAGCGGCTGAGAGCCTATTGCCACGAGATTGGCCGCGATCTAGCCGAGATCCGTTTCGTCATCTCTGCCTACAACAAGCCGCTCGAATCGATCGACACTTTCCGCGAGCACGTACGCAACTACGCACGCATTGGCGTTCGGACGTTCCTGTTCAACACGCCGTTTAGCAGCCTCCCACCGCTCTTTGACGATCTTGCGCAGCGCGTCATCCCCGAGCTACGACAGCAGCACGCAGCCGGGGAGTTGGTTTAGGCCAGGCCGCCAGCAACGTCAATCGGGAATTCACCATCCATTGGTAAAATGAGGACCGATATCGCCCTCTTTCTCTGATATCCTCGAACAGTGGGGAAAAGCCCGCCACGAATTAAGGCGATGAAAGAGGACTGATGCTGGCAGATGCGATGCGAATGAATTACGGCTACGATGAGTGGGCGACAGCAAAGATCTTCGACGCTGCCACTGGTCTGTCGGCGGAACAACTCGACGCACAGGGGCCGATCCCGCACGGATCCATCCGCGCAACGCTCCTCCACCTGCTATCAGTTCATCGTCGCTATCTGATGTGGTGGGACGGCTCGCTCGGTGGATGGGAAGCCTACAGCCAGACCTTCGAACTCGACGACTACCCCGACGTTGCGTCACTGCGCGCATTCTGGAGCGAGAACGTCGAACGAACCTGCGCATTCAATGCTCACCTCACCGATGAGGATGCAGGCCGTTTCATCTCCACAACGATGCCGGATGGCAACGAATTCGGCCTGCCACTCTGGCAGATGATGCAGCACGTCAGCAACCACAGCACCCAGCATCGAAGCGAAATCGCCGTCATGCTTACCGGGTTCGGCCATTCCCCCGGCGACGTTGACATGCTCTTCTACCAGATGGAATCGCACGCGCGCGCCTGAGTGGTCGCCTGCCCTGCAATTAATCTGGCGCGATACAGGTTGATGTCAAATAATCAACGCTGATCTGCGGAGAGTGTAACTGTGGACGAATAGTGTCCGGGATCTGTGACGGTGCGATCTATCAGGGACGATGACCCCCGGACAATCAACTCAGGCGCACGTTCTGTACGTCGCGGATGCCACTCATCGGTGGTGATGCGATCGAGCAACGTTTCTAACGCTGTTATTCCCATTTCGTAGAGTGGCATTGTGACAGTGGAGAGTGAAGGTGTCACGATACTGGTCACGCTCGCGTTGCCGAAACCAACGATCGCGACATCGTCAGGGACTCGAACTCCGCAGCCGATCAACTCGCGCATCGCACCGATGGCTGCCAAATCGTTCGATGCGACGATCGCATCGAACGATTTGGCAGCCGCAATTGCCGCACGGATCGTCGATTGGCCGCCTTCTACCAGAGCATTTGCATCACGACCGAGTTTCCATGCTGTCCTCAGGATCAACTCGGTATCAAGTGGAATACCAGCGTCCTCTAGCGCACGCTCGTAGCCGCATCGTTTTTCAGCGTCTACGTTGCTATTGAGATCGGTCCCGAGGAAGACAATTCGCTGCCGCCCGATTCCAATCACGTGTTCAGTCGCGAGCTTCGCACCGGATTCGTATCCCATCCAGATGATCGTCCCGTCAGCACTCGGTAGTTCACGATTGATCATCACGATCGGGAACAGTCCCCCAACCACACGGTCAATAGTCACATCGTCCAGTCTGGAGTTAAAACTGATGATTCCGGCAACACGGTGGCCACGCAGCCGCTCGAGTGACTGCAACTCGCGATCTGGGTCCCCTGACGCGTTACAAAGGAAGACACTATAGCCAACCGCGGCGGCGGCATCTTCGACTCCACGAGCAATTTGGGGGAAGTACGGCTGATCGATATTTGGCAACGTGAGACCGATGACGAGATTACGGCGTGTCACCAGGCTCCGGGCGAGTGAGTTCGGATGGTAACCCAGTTCGTCAATGACCATTTGCACTCGCTGGCGAGTTGGCTCGGAGATTTCCCCTTTATTGTTGACCACGCGAGAAACGGTCTGTCGAGACACGCCTGCTTGTGACGCGACATCATTCAATGTTGGCTGCCGGCCGTGTTTGTTATTCATCAGTCGTCAACCATTAGGTGCAGGTCGGCGTCACCGCCCAAGCGATTAAGAGAAGTCAGGCAACGTTATGCCTATTTGTGCCAGAACACCCTTCGGCATGTCCAATCGAGCCGTCATCAATGGATCGACGATTTGCGCGATTCGTACATCACCAACGAGACTAACGAGCATGTTCGCATCATTGATGCCCAAATCGGTATCCGCCGCAATCCACTGCGCCATCGCCTGGACTGACTGTCGGGCTGCGACATCGAGGTCAGCATGTGAAACGAGCACTGAGATGACATCGCCAGTGTCGATCATCGGCAGTGGTATCTTTGTCTGTTTCATGAGGCCAAGCTTCATCACGACTGCACCGTTTGCCTCCAATCCGGCCATCCCGACTTCCCCGTCACCCTGGGCTGCATGCAAGTCACCAAGGCCAAGCAATGCACCAGGAACGTTTACCGGCAGGTAGAGCGTTGACTTGGGCCGAATCAACGTGCAATCGAGATTACCGCCGTGCGCCTCCGGGATACCAGACCCAATCGCCTGATCTTCAGGCGCGGTGCCTATCGCACCGATCATCGGTGTTAGCGGCAACCGAAGTCCAAAGCCGAAATCGATCTCGCCGTCCTCGATCCGCATCACGCGTACTTCGGCTTCGGTGATCAGTTCGCCACAGGCACCGCGACCTGGTTGCGCAACTGTCCAGCCATAATCGTCGAGCTCGATTGCATCGATATACACGGCTAGTGCATCGCCCGGTTCAGCGCCATGTACGAAGATCGGGCCAGTCATCGGCATACCGAGAACCCAACCGGTCTTCGCGTACAGTTCATCGTTCGTCGCCGCTTTTGCTGACTCGCGAATCGACCCACTCGACGCACACAGGGTTTCCACTCGCAGTAATTCGCCAACCTCCACGTGGTACGCGGGGTCATTGAACGGGGAGAACTCCTTT
>JBGSWU010000190.1:0-14554 GCA_041751795.1 Thermomicrobiales bacterium | reverse complement strand
GCCAGCCACCTTCCATGCCAGGACGAGGAAGACGGTCAGCCCAAACAGGACCGGGTTACTGCTGGTTGTACCAGCCAGCATGAAGCTGAAGTTCATCAGCGTTCCGAAGAAGGCGGCAATCCCAACCAGCCCACCAACGATTAGTCCCATACCGACCATGAACTCGCCAACAGCGATGACCTTCGCGAACCCGCTGTACCACTCGTTGTCGAGCATGTACTGCAGGAAATCGCGGTACCAACTGTAGGTGATGGCGGCCCGACCGGGTGGTTCTGGAATGGCGACAGCTCGTTCCCAATAGCCTTGCAGCGCTGTGCCGCCGTCCATCCAGGCGCTGTCACGGAGCTTGTGTTCGCCAGCCTGTAGCCACTGGAGGCCAACGAAAAAGCGAATCGGCATCCAGAAGATCGCCAGATACGTGTTACCCATCAGCACCTTCCAGAGTGCTGGGTCGTCAGTCTGTCCGGCCATTCGTGTTTCATTCCCAGGCTTGGTCGCGACGCCATGTTCCGGCAGGCGTTTCGCCTGGAGGTAGCCGGCGGCGATAATCAAGCCAAGCAGGATGAAGCTGATGGCGGTGTACTCGGTGTAGTACGTACCCGAAAACAGGTTGTCGAGCGCGAACAGTCCATCGGCGAATGCCCACGCCAGAACAATGAATAACAGTGCTGAAACCGCGGTCAGGATGTACGTCGTCATGCGCGTCATCGCGTGTCCCCTATCGAATTGAGATACTTGTCGCGGAACCTGCATCAGGCAGACTCGTGAAAGCGTTCGTGATTGGAATCTCAGTCGTATCCCCAGTGTTGCCGTTCACATGACAACTATCCGTCCAGATGCGACATTCGGTCACATCCGGGAGGGTTGTTTGAGAGGACGAAAAGGGATAGTTCCGCTCCCACCCGACAGGGTGGGGTGGCGTGGGGTAGGAAGTGGGACGACGGCATGCTTCGGGGACAGGACATAGGGCGATTCAGATGGAGCGTTCATCCCACATCGCTCGTATGATGCTACGTTGGATCAACCAGCCTGTTTCGTACCGCATACGAGATGACTTGTGCGCGATTCTGCACGTGAAGCTTCGTGAGAATGTTCCGCAGGTGGTACTTCACCGTGTTCTCACTGATGAACAGTCGGTCAGCAAGATCGTGGTTTGATGTCACGCCTTCAACGAGCAGTTCCAGCACTTCGCGTTCGCGGTCGGTCAGCAGGGTCTGCGCCTGCTCCTGGCGTGCCGGGGCGGGGTGAGCGAACTCCCCGAGCAACTTACGAGCAAGGCCGGGGGTGAGGCCAGGTTCTCCACGCATGACACCTTCGAGCATCGAGAACAACCGCGATGACTCGATGTCTTTCGGCAGGAATCCCTGTGCGCCGGACTTGATGGCCTCGAACAAATCGGCGTCATCTTCGGAGGCCGTCAGGACGACGACCTTCACGTCCGGCAGATCGGCACTGATCAGGCGCGTGGCCTCCAGCCCGGTCATTTCCGGCATTGTCAGGTCCATCAGGACGATCTCCGGCGAGTGCTGCCGGGCCAGGTTGACCGCCTCGCTCCCGTTACGTGCCTCGGCAACGATGTCGATTCCGCGTGCCTCGAGCAGGCTCCGCAGGCCGTCGCGGAAGAGAGCGTGGTCGTCAGCGATCAGGACGCGCATCAGTTCCTCCGATGTGCACGGGCCGATTCGTCGCAAAGGTGGGGTCTTCGCGCATCCGTGCGATCACGCGTGTCCCACGTCCGTCTACAGATTCGATCTCCAGCGAACCTCCGACTGCCTCGGCACGCTCACGCATCGTGGACAGACCGAACCGTGGGTATTCGCCTCGGTTCGTGGCCGTAGGGTCGAACCCGGCTCCATTATCTTCGATCTGAGCCTCGATCCAGCCATTCGACTCCGTCAAATGAACGGTTACGACGGTCGCACCGGCATGCTTGCGGACGTTAGACAGTCCTTCCTGGATAATCCGTAGCAATTGTAATTCTGCGGTTGATGAGAGTTTTGGTGCGAATCCATCGATTGGATCGGTTACGAGTGTCGCGGCGACACCGCTCTGTTCTTTCCAACGTGTCAGGTATTCGGTCAGCGTGTCCAAAAAATTGCGATCGACTGTCCCTGTCGTTCGCAATCCAAGGATATGTTCGCGAACATCGGCGTACGCATCACGGGCGGCAGCGCCGAGTTGGCCGATCTGGATACCTGCCTTTTCTGATTGGCCTGAGCGAATCAGTTCCTCGGCAGCCTGAGCCTTCGTATTGACGTAACCAAGCACCTGGGAAACGCTGTCGTGGATCTCCCTTGCGATACGTTCTCGTTCTTCTGCCATCGCCAGTGCTTTCACCTGGCGGTGCAACCGGGCATTCTCGATTGCGAGTGCCGCCTGGGTCGCGAAGCGTTCCAGCGACTCTTCGTCGTCCGCATTGAAGGTTGGAGAACCTTCCTTTTCCGTCAGATAGAGATTGCCGAGGATGTGGCCGGATGCGATGATCGGGACCGCCAGCAGTGAGTACATCGGAGCGTGATGTGGAGGGAAGCCGACAGAGCCGGGATCGCTGGTCAGATCTTCCAGTCGTAGCCGTTCCCCCTGCTGCAACACGACGGCGAGCAGGCCATGCCCCTCCGGAATTGGGCCGATAGCCGCACGTTCTTCTGGCGTGATCCCGGATGTCAGAAACGCTTCGATTCTGTTGCTGTCTTCACGCAGATATGAGAGTGCTCCATAGCGCGCGCCGACCAGCAACCGCGCTGCATCGACGACCTTTTGTAGCACGGTTTCGAGTTCCAGTTCGCCAATGATGTCGAGCCCGGCTTCATGGAGCGCCAGCAATTCGCGGTTGGATACTTCCAGTCGCTCCTGGGTACGGTCGATGATGTTGAAGACCGCTTCCGAGAAGAAGAGCGCGGCGATCAGGACGATGCCAGCAAACAGCACGTATCCCGGCCAACTGACGGATAGCGAGGGAAACAGAAACTCTCGCCCGATACCGATCAACCCGAAGAAGACGAGCGGCGAAAGAATTGTCAACCATTTCAACTGGCGTAAGTTCATCGCGAACACATCCACAGCAGGCAGTCGAGCAGCAGTTTCGCTCATTGGGTCTCCATCTGTTCAGTGTGCCATGAACTTGATCCTGGAAACTTCCGCCAATGCGTGGAAGCACGGTTCTCGGACAAGACGAGAATTGTCAGGCGACTCCCATCGTCTCCGGTTACGATGGTCGGTGTCGAATGGGATGAAGGGGATGGTGATGATCGAAACCTCAATGGAGCAGCGGGAACGGGCCGAGCGGTTGCATCGGGAGTCGTTTGTCTTTGACTATTTTCCGAGAAGCGAGCCGATCGTGATGACGCCGGAAGAAGAGCGACTGACGTCCGAGTGGCTGGCGGCGGGGGAGCCGTCGGGGACCGTCATCGACCGTATCTTCGCGCGGCGGACCCGCGAGATGGAGCGCGATCCGGAGGAGCAGGAGCGGATCGCCGGTTACTGGCGCGAGACAGGGGTGAGCGTCGTTGCGCTGACGCTCGGCGGTCTCGACCCGCGGCTATCACAGCGTGAGGCCGTCGTTCGCGATATCGGCAGGCGGATGCGCCGTTTCCAGGTTGCGGACTACCTGATGCAGTGCCTGAGTGCCGATGACTTCGAGCTCGCGCATCAGGAGGGGAAACTTGGCGTCCTCTTCGCCCTCCAGGAAACCGACCTGATTGGCAGTGACCTGGCCTACCTCGACACGCTGTATGACTTTGGCGTCCGGATGATTCAACTGACCTACAACAGCCGCAACCTGTGGGGAGATGGCTGCACTGAACGCGTTCAGGGTGGGCTGACCCAACTCGGTGTTCAGGCGGTGGCGCGGATGAACGACCTCGGGATCGTCGTCGATGTCTCCCATTGCGGCGATGGGACGACGATGGACGCGCTCCAGGTTTCCGAACGTCCGATTGCGTTTTCTCACACCGGCTGTCGCGCGCTCTACGAGCATCCACGCGCCAAGACTGATGACCAGCTAAAGGCGTTGGCCGAGCGCGACGGTTATGTCGGCATTTATGGGGTGCCGTTCTTCTTCAGCCGCGATGGGAATTCCGGAATCGAGACGATGCTCGATCACATCGAACATGCCGCCGGGATCGTCGGTGTTGGTCGTGTTGGGATCGGTACCGACTGGGGCGCCTGGAGCGCCGATGTGCCGGGTGTCTTGCGCGACGGCGTGCGAGCCGAGTTCATGCGGCGCGGCTTCCGCGAGGAACATGGCCTACAGTTCGGCGTGCCATTCGGGACGATGACCGGGTACACCGAGTGGAACCAGATCACCGCCGGGCTCGTAGGACGTGGCTACAGCGACGATGAGGTGCGCGGCATCCTCGGCGGGAACTTCCTGGCGTTCTTCCGGCGTGCAACCGGAGAGCAATAACCAGGCTTTCGAGAATGAACAACGCCGTGGCTGCAACCACGGCGTTGTTCATTCTGTTAACTGGATGCTATCTCAGCTATCTTCGCCCGGCGTGGGTGTCGATGGGTCTGGCATACCGGGGTTGACGATGCTCGACGATGTCGGCGTCGGTGTCGCTGTTTCCGGTTCAGATTCCGGCACCGCCGTTGCCGGGATTGATGTCGCCGTTGGCTCCGGTGTCGGAACAGGCGTATTCTCTGGCGCCGGTGTGCTCGTCGCAGGCGGCGTTGGTGACGGCGATGGTGCCGGTGCCGGCGCCGGTGGCGGTGATGGTGTCGGCTCTGGCGTCGGCGACGGTTGCGGTGCTGGTGTTGGCGATGGTGTCGGACTCGGCTCCGGCGTTGGGCTCGGTGTTGGCGACGGTTGTGGCGTCGGCGATGGAGTCGGCGTCGGTGTTGGCTCCGGAGTTGGCTCAGGCGTCGGTTCGACCGGCGGCACTGGCACTGGTGGCACTGGCTCTGCCTCGATGTGATAGACCTCGACCGAATTGTTACGGTCCAGTCCAAGCGCCTCGAACAGCGGGTAATTCATCTCGATCACCCAGTGCGCCAGCCACGACGAGAGGTGTGGATCGGCGACCATGTCCCCTATCGTGCAGGTGACCGTCTTGCCGTTCGCGACCAGTTGCAGCCGGTGTCCAGGGACATAGCCGGGTCGGACGCAGTAGTAGCCATTTGGATCATCGACCCAGCCTGGCTTGATGACGTTCCAGGTTTCGTAGAGTCGCAGCGTCCGCTCCCACCAGGCACGATCGTAGCTGGGGGAGTAGTAGGCGGCGTGGCCGGTACCGAGATGCTGACCATCGACAGCGCCAATCGCTGGAATGATGCTCATTGGGAACTGTTCGGTTAGCTGAGCATGAATCTCGACGACACGGTTGACGAACGCCTGCTGCGCCTCGACATCGGCCACTGGCTGGCCACCGCTATAGTAGTCAGCGGCGATGGTGCCGAAGTCGAGCGATTCAGGCGCCCAGCGAGCGACCTCACGGGCGGCGAATGCGGCGTTATGGGCCGGATCAGCCATCACATCGCTGACCCAACGCGGCTGCATGACGATTCCTTCCGGCATGATCGCCATGTCGGAATCATCCGTTTCGGTGGTGGACTGGGTCGTATCAGTCGTCGTTGGCGTAGATGTTGGTTCCGGTGTCGGTGTCGGTTGCCCCTGATTCGTCGTACCGTTGCTGGATGCCGATGTCACCTCGACCTGTGGGTCCGGTTTGACACCGAGCGCGATCGCAGCGTCGGGCCGCAGGCCGAGGATTCCCTTACCACCGTTCGGCAGCGTTGCCAGCGGATCGCCTTCGGACGCCGCGAGTGAGATTGCGGCCAGCAGGTACGGGTCGACCAGGTTGGCGGTCGCTGCGTTGACGATTTCCTCACCGAACGGCACGGCGCTGGCGAGCGGGACGAGGGCGGTATTCGCTGGCTGGGCAAGGTTCCGCCACAGCCGGTAGTGGATACCGACGTTGGTCGAATCAACGCGTGCGTCATCTGCAGCGTCCGGCGTGTAGGTCAGGACACGGCGCTCGAATGCTTGGAACAGGATGCGCTTCGATTCGCCATTGACGATCGTGTCGATCCAGTATGGCTCGCTCAACGGGTGGCCAAGCAGATACAGGTCGGGATACGGCAGGCTCTTGACCCAATCCGCGAACGGGGCGGCGATGTTACGACGGGTCGCCTCGTCGTACGCTCCAACGGTGATCGCCGTCGCCGGGTCTTCGTACGTCACACCGTCCGGCTCGATCGTGCCGCGAGCCTTGACGAGCGCTCTGATTGGTGTGCCGATCGAACTCGTTGGTTCGCTGCCGAAGTCGGACTCGAACATGGCATCCGGCAGTAGTGGTTTTGGTTCGGGATCTTCAATGGCTGCCAGTTTCGCGAGCGTTGCGTAGGTTAGTGCTTCAGGTTGGTTCATGTCGCCGACGACCGGAATCGTGACCTGACCCCGGCGAACGCTCTCTTCAATCCCGAACTGGACGTCGCCACTTAGCATCTCGCGCACCAGCGCGGCACTGCTGACCAACCATTCGGAATCTTCCGGCATGTCTGGGAAGTTGAGGATATCGAGGCGGCCTTTGTCGTAGTAGACCATGTTGCGAAGCCCGCCTTCGCTTTCACGGTAGTGTTCAGTGGCGATCGCCAGCGGTTCTTCTCCCCAGACGAGCGAACCCGACCGCTCACCACGCAGGAGTGCGCCGTCGGTCCGGTCCCAGATTGCAGCGATGCGCCCGTCCACCTGTTGCGTCGTAACGAGTGCAACTTCCTGTGGTGTCTCGGACGTTGTTGATTCGGTTTGGGCGCTAACAGGCAGGCTGAACGGCCAAGCTAGCAGGACAAGTAGGACGATCGTCAGTAGTACGCCACGCGACGTACCCTGTCGCAGAAGATTCAAAAGACTTCCTTCCCTCCGTATGGCCCACGCTACCCCAGCAGCCATACGGTTACCTCGGTGTATTCCATTATTGATACATGACAAGTTTCATAGTTTGACTCCCTGGCCCGTGGGAGGGATGGACATTGTACTCGTCTCAGTTTGTTAGACCAACCCTTACATCCATGTTGTGCTCGACTGTCGTTCACAAACCATGCTGCTTGTCGGACCCCGTCGGGCAGTCGACGTACCGTATCCTTAGCGCATGAAGACGCTGCACGGTTGTCTCTGGGACAACCGGCGTGTCTCACACACTCACAACGAACGATGCAAGGATTTGGATTCATGGCGCGTTTTGTCCCGGTCGCTCGTACTGAAGAAATCGCACCCGGCACGGTGCGTCAGGTCTTCGTTGGCGATGATCCAATCGCCGTCTGTCACGTCAACGGTGAGTTCTTCGCTGTCTGCGATGTCTGCACACATGACGACTACTATCTCTCGGGTGGCCGCCTCGATGGTTACGAGATCGAATGCCCGGCTCATGCCACTGTATTCGATATTCGTAGCGGAGAGGTTGAGATTCCTCCTGCTGAAAAGCCGATTGCGACCTATCCGGTGCGAGTGATCGACGGTGTTATTGAAGTGGGGGTTCGGGAATAGGGATTCGGGGATGGTGAAGCCGGTTGAATCGGGATCGGTATGTTTTTCTCACGACCAGAACAATCCCGGTTCCCGATTCCCAGTTCCCGATTCCCTGCCTCGTGCTTCCAATTCCGCCAGATGCCACTGCTCGTGTCGAACGACGTAGGCGAGTTGCTGGTTCGCGGTCATCCAGCCAAACTCGGGGTGGGTTCCGCCGCGGTTCCAGGCGTCTGGGTCAATGCTGCTGAATCGCGCGATGATCGCCTGGCGCTCACTGGCTAGATCCTCAAGCATTCCGGCGATCGTTGTCGGCGTATCGTCGACGTTCGTTCCAATGTCGTTCGGATCGACCGACGTGAAGACTGGCTCGACCTCGTCCAGCATTCGGATCGCGCGGCCAGCGAGTAACGCTTGCGAACCAAGCAGGTGGGCGAGGATAGCTCGGAATGGCCATGCGCCGAGGTCGGCCCGCGTCTCGTTGACGTCGGCGCTGATCGCCTGAATGTCACGCAGGTTCGTCGACAGTGTGCTGAGTAGCTCGGCGGGCGAGAGCGGTACGTTGTACCAGACTGGCGGGAACGGCTGGAAGGTCAGCCGCCGCGCCCGGCAGGTTGGGCAGACGTCTGGCAGGTCGCCGAGCATGATGTGGCCGCAATGCCGGCAGGCGAACGTCGCGGGAATCTCCTCCCCGGTCGGGAATCCACCGGCACGCAGCGTTGCGAGTGCCTGCGTCATCGCGTCGACTGGTACGCCGGGGCCAGCATCGTGTAATTCCGCGATCATCGCGTCGATGGCATCGTACAATCCGCTGCCGGGACGTGGGCGATCGAATGTCGCCCGTTTCCCCTCGCCATAGGCGGTTGCAAGGAAGAGCTTGGCGACGTTGTACTGCCCCTCGTCCTCCAGCCCACGCGCGATCGCCAGCAGGCTGATGATCCGTTCACCAGATGCACGCTGGTCGGGATTCTGGTCAGTCATTGCGCTCCGCCTTCTTTTGCCTTCATCGTCACGCGTGGATAATGCACTTGCCCTATCCGATGGCCGGGACGTTCGATTCCGCCAGTTTCGTGTTGAGTTGCGCGACCTCCCGGTCGATCACCTGCTGCAACGCTGCAAGTCCCACGTCTGCCTGCTGGATCAGCATGGCAAAGACCTCACGCGTTTGTTCCGGTGGTCGCGAGTCGCCGTAGGAGATCGTTGATTGTAGTGAGGCGAGTTTGCTGTTGACTTTCGGCGGGTAGTTGAATGAATCGGCTGCGCCACGAGAGCGCGATTCGACCAGGTTGTTCTCGGCTTCCAGCAACTGCTCGCGGACACGTTCTGCTTCTGCCGCCAAATCCTCGTTTCCCGCATCCTTCAGCCGCGCCTCCCATGCGGAAATCTGTTCCCGCAAGCCGCGACTGTGCTTTACGAGATCGTGGACCTGTCCGAGCTTGTCCCTCACCTCGATCAACAGGTCGAACTGGGCGCGTAAATCGTCATCGGTCGCGCTGATGCGGGCGTCGCGGACGATCTCGAACTCCTGCGTCCACTCCTGGCCGTCGATCTCCAGCCGAGCCTGGTACCGGCCCGGCGCAGCAACCGGCCCGATCGTGCTGCCGCCCCAGTACAGCGAGAGGGCCGTGTTTTCGAGTGTCGTCGCGTCGGGATAGCGCATGTTCCAGACGAAGCGGTGGATGCCGGGCTGTGTTCTCAGCCGCATCAGCCGTTCGTGGTCCTTGTCCTCGCTGGAGTAGCGCCGGATGAGATCACCGTCAGCCGTCAGGAAGCTCAGCGCGACCTCTTTCGGCGCGGGCGCTCCTATGCGGTAGGTCAGCGCGACACCTATCGGCGCGTTGTCACCAGCATTGAGCAACTCGACGTGCGTCGTGTCGCCGTCGTCGTCCTTGCGGATGACGCCCAGAACATCGCTGCCACCAGTTGAGATCGAGACCTTGTAGCCGACGGTGTTCGGAGATGGGAAGAGGTGCGGCGGCAGGATGCGGACAGTCGTTGGCAGCGGGAAGAGGTATCCACGCCCTGCCAGCGCATCGTCCGACCAGGCGCGGATCGGGCTGAGGTCGTCGAGCACCCAGAACGAGCGTCCGTGCGTTCCAACGACGAGCGCGTCATCGTGGACCACGAGATCGTGGATCGGGACGACCGGGAACCTGCCCTCGACTCGTTGCCAAAGTCCGCCGTCATCGGATGAGACATAGATTCCGGTTTCCGTGCCTGCGTAAAGCAGTCCCTTGCGCTGCGGGTCCTCACGGATCGTTCGGCTGAAGTCGTTGTCACGAATGCCGTTGACGATGGGCTGCCAGGTTGCGCCGTAATCGTGCGTTTTCAGGAAGTACGGAGTGAAATCGTCGGACTTATAACGTGTTGCCGCAACGTAGGCAGTTCCCGGATCGTGCCACGACGGCTCAATGATGCTGATCAGTGACCAGTCCGGCAGGATCGGCGGCGTGATGTCGGTCCACGATTCGCCGCCATCCTGGGAGACATTGATCCGGCCATCGTCAGAACCAGCCCAGAGAACACCCTGCTTCACCGGTGACTCGGCGAAGGCGAAGATCGTGCCGTAGTACTCGGTGCTGACGTTGTCCTTCGTGATCGGACCACCGGATGGCCCCAGCGTTTCCGGGTCGCCGCGGGTCAGGTCCGGGCTGATGACCTCGAACTGCTGCCCACCAGTCGTCGAACGGAAGACGTGGTTGCCGGTCGTGTAGAGGACATCGGGATCGTGTGGCGAGATCGCGATCGGGAACGTCCACTGGAAGCGATACTTCATCGCTTCAGCCCCATAACCGATCGGGTCCTCCGGCCAGACGGTGATATCGACCGACTGCTTGCTGTTGTGGTCGTAGCGGGTCATTCGCGAGGCGTAGCTACCGGCGAAGATGATGTTCGGGTTGTCGGGCCGAATCGCGATGTAGCCACTCTCACCACCGCCGACTGGCCAGGTGTCGTCTTCACTGATCGCGCCGCGGTCGGAATAGCTGGGGATCGAGATCGTTGAGTTGTCCTGCTGCGCGCCGTAGATCCGGTAGGGGAACTGGTTGTCGGTCGTGACGTGGTAAAGCTGGGCGGTTGGCTGGTTGTAGATGCTCGTCCAGGTGACGCCGCCATCGAGGGTGACGCAGGCACCGCCATCGTTGGCTTCGATCATCCGCTGCGGATTCTTCGGGTCGATCCAGAGGTCGTGGTTGTCGCCGTGCGGTGTCGGAATCTCGATGAAGGTGTGTCCGCCGTCGGTCGATTTCCACATCCCGAGGTTCAGGACATAGACCGTCTCAGCGTCGGCGGGGTCGGCAAACAGGTGCATGTAGTACCACGGACGCTGGCGCAGTTCAGGGTTATCGCTCGTTCGGGTCCAGGTTGCGCCACCGTCGTCGGAACGGAACAGCCCGCCTTCCTTCGCCTCGATCACCGCCCAGACACGTTGCGGATTGGCCGGTGATACCGCCACCCCGATCCGCCCCTTCAGCCCCTCCGGCAAGCCTGGGTTGTTCGTCAACTCGGTCCAGGTGTCACCACCATCGACCGTCTTGAAGATCCCGCTGCTTTCGCCCCCACTGACCAGTTGCCACGGTGAGCGGTGCGCTTCCCAAAGCGCGGCGTAGAGGACACGCGGATTCTGGGCGTCCATGATCAGATCGCATGCGCCGGTGTTCTCGTTCCGGTAGAGCACCTTTTCCCACGATTGCCCGCCGTCGCGGCTGCGGAAGACGCCGCGATCCTCATGGGGGCCGAATGTGTGGCCGAAAGCAGCGACGTAGACCAGGTTTTCATCGCGAGGGTGCACTCGTACTCGGGCGATGTGGCGTGTATCCGTCAGGCCACGATGCTGCCACGTGGTACCGCCGTCGTCTGAACGGTAGACGCCGTCGCCATGGGACACGTTGCCGCGGATACATGATTCGCCCATTCCGGCGTAGATGACATTCGGGTCCGAGTCGGCGACAGCGATCGCGCCGACCGACGCTGTTTTGAAGAAGCCGTCGGACACGTTCTGCCAGGTTGTTGCTCCATCGGTGGTCTTCCAGACACCCCCTGCGCAGGCACCAAAGTAGTAGGTCTGGTTTCGCTGGGGATCACCGGCGGCGGCGACGCTGCGTCCACCGCGAAACGGGCCGGCTTGTCGCCAGGGGAGTGAGTTCAACAACTCGGAGGCGTCCGTCATCTCACGCTCCATCTTTCCAGAAGTTCGATTCAACTACGGTATCGGCCAACCGTACGGGTAAGAACGCATGATCCAGATATCATCAACATTCCATGCGACATCCGCGGGATACTACTGGCACGATCAGACATGGTCAAACATCCGAATTCTGGAACAGGAGATCCATCGATGGCAGTTGTCCGGTATATGGTTGACGATGTTGAGGCGAACGTTTCGTTCTATTGCGAACTCCTCGGCTTCACGGTCGAGCAGCGGATGGGGCCGATGGTGATCGTCGCCCACGATGACCTCCGGCTCTGGCTGGCCGGACCGGGAACCTCCGCTCGGCGCCCGATGCCGGATGGCCGCACACCTGAGCCAGGTGGCTGGAATCGGATCGTCATCGAAGTCGATGACATCGACGGCATAGTCGAACGACTGCGCGCAGCAAGCGCGGGCTTCCGCAACGAGATCATCAGCGGCCCCGGAGGTCGCCAGATCCTCGCCGAAGACCCATCCGGGAATCCGATCGAGTTGTTCGAAGCGCGTTCATGATTGTTGGGAGTTACAGTCGAGTGACAGTTATCAGGCGTTGAGGTTCTGGCAGGTCAATCCGGATCGTAGAGATCGACCTGATGGGGATCCGGGTGGGGAACTGGGCGGGTCTGGATGGCACGTTGGTCGGGCGGGGAACCGGGCAGGTCTGCCACGGGGTCTGGGTGTCGAGATGGCTGGGTGGGGAACCGGGCGGGTCTGTCGCAGTCTGGGTGTCAAGTTGGCTAGGTGGGGAGTCGGGCGGGTCTGCCACGGGGTTTGGGTGTCGAGTTGGCCACAACGACCCGCCCCTACTTGATGACGCGCTTTCCGTGGGTAAGAAGGTTGGTATGCGTCGGGAGGAATACCGTTGCCGGAAGGCGACGAGGTCTCACCGGCACGATTATGATCGCCCGGGTACGTACTTCGTCACAATTTGCACGTTCAATCGTGAGCCGATTCTTGGTGCGATATCTGACGATGTCCTGGAGTTGAATCAACTTGGTCGAATCGTTGAGGGTTGCTGGCAGCAACTCCCGCTACGATTTCGGTATGTCTCGCTCGATGCATTCGTCATCATGCCGAACCATGTTCACGGCGTCATCGTCTTGACAGATGATGTTGCGCCGACTTCATCGCTGCAAACCGTGGTCGGCGCGTTCAAGTCGGACGCAGCGCGACGCGTCAACAACGTTCGCAGTGGACGTGGTGTTCCAGTCTGGCAGCGATCATTTCACGACCAGATCATCCGCGACGACCTTCATTTCGAACGCGTCCGTGCATACATCAGATCGAATCCATCCAATTGGCAGTACGACGAAGAGAATCCATTGATCAACAAGTAGGGGCGGGTCGTTGTGGCCAACTCGACACCCAAACCCCGTGGCAGACCCGCCCGACTCCCCACCTAGCCAACTTGACACCCAGACTGCGACAGACCCGCCCGGCTCCCCACCCAGCCCACTCGACACCCAGACCCTGCGACAGACCCCCGGCTCCCCTCCCAGCCAACGTGTTACACATGGCGTTAGCAGACCTGCCCTGCTCCCCAACCGGTCAAGGCGACGCCAAGGCCCTGTGACAGACCCGCTCAGCTCCCTACCAAGTCGACCTGATTCACGATTGGTTTTCTCTCACCCGACTTGATTCCCTCCTGATGCATAAGAAGAATTGGGCTGCCAAGTTCTACGGCATCCACTTCTCACACCGTCAACCGGCTGTCGCAGTTATGCATCCTCGAAGCGCGGGAAGATCGGCTTCGGCTCGGCGACTCGTTGCCCCTTGGTGGGCGGAGTGCCGATGCTGGTACTCCCCAGTTGGTCGGTGATCTTGCGGCTGGTTTCCGGGAGGAATGGTTCTAATAGGAAGGCGATTCGCCCGAGGGTGATCGTGAGGGCTGTCAGGACGGTGTCGAGTCGTCCGGCTGGCGCGCCGTCCTTTTCCAGTTTCGCCAATGACCAGGGAGCGGTCACCTCGACGTAGGCGTTGGCACGACCGACGATCTCCCAGATGGCGGCCAGGGCTTCCTGCGGGTTGTATTCCGCCATCGCCAGTTCGACCCGCGCCGAGGCAACACCGATCACCTCGACCAGTTCATCTTCGATCGAGTCGGACAGTGCCCGATCGATCCCCGGTACGACGCCGTCCCGGTAACGGTGGATCATGCTGACGGTTCGGTTGAGCAGGTTGCCGAGGTCGTTCGCGAGGTCGGCGCGGTAGCGGTTCAGCAGTTTCTCGACCGAGAAATCTCCGTCGTTGAATGGTGAAATGTCGCGCAACAGGTAGTAGCGCAGCGGATCGGCCCTGTAATCCCCCGCGACGGCCAGCGGATCGACGACATTGCCGAGCGACTTGCTCATCTTCTGGCCGTCGATCGTCAGGTAGCCGTGCACGACAACATGCGTCGGCACCGGCAACCCTGCCGAGAGGAGCATCGCTGGCCAGTAGATCGCGTGAAAGCGCAGGATGCCTTTGCCGATCACCTGGACCCGGTCCCGCGAGTCGAGCCAGTAGCGCTGGAAATCGTCGCCATCGGTCGCGTAGTCGAGTGCCGTGATGTAGTTCGAAAGCGCATCGACCCAGACGTACATCACCTGACTCTCATCGCCGGGAACGGGAATCCCCCAGCCGTGGGCACGTTCGCGGGAACGGGAGATTGAGAAGTCCTCCAACCCGGCCTCGATGAAGCGCAGGACCTCGTTCTTGCGCTCCCGTGGGTAGACCTTCAGGTCATCGCTGGCGATCAGGTCGTGCAACTGCTGCTGGTAGCGCGAAAGGCGGAAGAAGGCGTTCTCCTCCTCGATCAACTCCGGAACCGTCCCATGCTCCGGGCAGCGACCCTCAACGAGTTCGTCCTCCGTGTAGAACTGCTCGCAGCCGACGCAGTAGAGGCCGCTGTAACTCTTCGTGTA